>NZ_DATMVN010000401.1:0-3015 GCF_035563135.1 Streptomyces sp. | reverse complement strand
CTCGCCCGCTGCCGCATCCGACCCACCGCAGGACACAACATCGACTCCTCCACCGAGGAGGTGACCATTCCGGCGCTCAGCGCCTGACCAAAACGAGGATCACGCGGAAACCGTCACACACCACGCCCGGGGACTTGACCGATCTACTACGACCCAGGGCGGTAGGCCCCGGTTGGAGTCGTCATACCTCGTAGTTCCGTCGTGGGGTGTTGCCAGATGACCCGAGTATTCGACGCCTTACGCTCCCGGGTGACCTGCGTCGACGCAGGCGAGCACAGCGCACGATGCGTGAGCACTCATAATCCCTGGGTCGTGGGTTCGAGCCCCACCCGCCCCACCGATGAACTCCCAGGTCAACAGCGTGCCGCTTGGTGTTTGATCTTGAGGTTCGGGTCCCGCGCCCACATGGTGCCCACAGTTCGCGAAGTCTCGAGGGCGCAGGTGTGAGCGGGCGCTGCGGCCGGGGTGCACGGCGCTTGCCTCCAGCAGAGCGCCGACCTCGCGTAGGGGGGCACGGTGCTGCCGGTAGGGCTTGCCGTTGACGGTGACGGTGCCCGACGTCGGCCGGTCCACTTCCATGATCATGCGCATCGTCGTGGACGTGCCGGCGCCGTTCGGGCCGAGGAACCCAGTGACGGTCCCGGGCGCGATCGTGACGCTGAGGGAGTGCACGGCGGTGGTGTCGCCGTAGCGCTTGGTGAGCTCGCGTGCCTCGATCATGACCGGGACCGTTCTGGGGGATGGAATGGGACCGGAGCGCTCAACAGCGGACGCTGAGACAGGTGACCGTGCCCGCGGGCGGCGCGAGCGAAGGATGGTCGGGCGCGACGGGCAGTCACGCCTGCTGCGGCGCGCGGAGTGGCTCCGTGGTGAGGCTGGCTGCCAGGGTCGCCGGTGATGCGGTGCGGCGTGGCCAGGTCCAGGCGGAGCGCAGGATGAAGGCCACGATCAGCACCTCGACTCCGATGGTGAGGGCGTAGTAGAAGGCATAGTCCGAGGGCGCCCCCACAAAGTTGAGGATTAGGAGGGGGCTGTACAGGGATGCAACGACGAGGTTCGTGACGCGGTTCACACGGGCGGGCAACGTCATGGAGAGCATGATCATCAGGGTCGGGATCGCGATGATCACGAAGAAGATGGACATCAGATTCCCGCCGCTGTCGAGCCCAAAGATGACGCCACTGCGGATGTCATCGATTTCGCCGGGCTGGTAGAGGTGGAAGTAGTCGATGTAGATGATGAAGAACATGAGGCTGGTCCAGGCTGCCGCCAGCTTGGCCTGCACGGGCATGCGCCGATTTTCCAGCGCGCTGTGGGACCGCGGATTCTCTCGTGCGGTGTGGGATTGAGGCGTTCTCATCAGATTGCTCCTTGCCTAATCGGGTGGGTGCTTTCAAAATCACGGATGCCGGCGGCCGGCACATCAGCCCGGGAGCCTGACCGACGGGGTCCCTCGGCGAGCACCGGTGACCCAAGGTCCTCCGAGGCGCCCAGATCAGCGCTCGGCCACGTCGACGGCCGCGGGCGCCGACACCTCCCGCTGCTCGACCCCCAGCTGACTATGCGTTGTCAGGACGGTCGGCTGTTTTGAGCGCGCACCAGCCGTACGCCGGTCGCAAGCAGCCACACCATCCAGGCGAAGTAGCCGGGCACCCCCACGTACAGGAGCGCCGCGCTGTGGGCGATCGCGAGGCTGGCCGCACCAGCAGCGAGCAGCAGGCCTCCCCCGGCCACGCCGAGCAGCAGCTGCCACCGCGGCGTCAGCCTGATCGCATGCGTCGCCAGCGCAACGCCGATGAATGTGGTGCCGAGTGCCGGCAGCGCCAGCGCGAACGCTGCTGCATGCATGTTCCAGGCGAGCTCGAACACCGGGCTCGGCTCGGCGAGCTTCCCGGCGGACAGCACGACTCCGTCCCACAGAACGGCGTAGAACGCGAAGACCGCCGAGAAACTCGCGCCCGCGGCCACCGCGAGGCGCGACCAGACCACGCCCGCACCCCCGCGGCGCCCGACGAGCCCGTGGAGACCGGTCAGGAACCCGAGCAGCAGCGGCACGTTCAGCGCCTCCAGGCCGACCGCGATCGCGACCGAGCCCCGGTGTTCCGCGTGGAAGGCGAGCACCTCCTTGATCGGGGCCCAGTAGGTCGGCGCTCCCGCCAACACCACCATGTTCTCGATCACCAGCGACGCTGCCAACGCGATCGCCGCCGCGCCGACAACCCGCATCGTCGCCGCCCCGGCTGCCCTCGTTTCCGGCGCCGGGCGGGTTCCCGCATCCGATCGCTGTCTGATGTCCACGAGAGCCTCCTCACGTGCGGTGTGAGATCGAGGTGTTCTCATCAGATCGCTCCTTGCCTTGATCGGGCGGGTGCTGCCACCTTCACGGATGCCGGTGGCGGTCACATCAGCCCCGGAGCCTGATCCGACCTGGCCGTTGGCACAGCCGAGCTCTTGTACTTTCGGCGGATACCGCGAGCACGCGGGCTGCCTAGGCTGATCAGGTGGCCAGCAGTGCACTCCGCTCGCTGTGGGCCGAACCTCGACCCACGAATGCCCCGGACCGGGGGCCGCGGGACTGGGCCTTGGTCGCAGCACTGGTCGGCTGGTCCGTGGTGGACTTGGTGTTTCGCCAGGACCTGGCGCCGCGCCCGGTGCTGCTGGTCTACGCGCTCGCGGTCCTCGGCTCGCTGCCGTGGCGACGCACGCACCCGCTCGTCGCGGTTGCGGTCTGCTTCGGCACGTTGACGATCGCCGACATCGTCAGGATCCTCACCGGGTCGCACGGCGCCCCGCTGAACAGCACCGCCGCGGCGCTGATCCTGGCCTACGCCCTGTTCCGGTGGGGCTCCGGTCGGGAAGCCGTAATCGGCCTCGGCGTCATCCTGCTCTGGCAGCCCATCACCACCGTCGCCGACCCCACCAGCCTGTTGGGCACGGTCGGGGCGTACGCGTTCTTCCTGTCCGCCGCCGCGCTCGGCGCCGCGATCCGCTATCGCGCGAAGTTCCGCATCCGCG
>NZ_DATMVN010000400.1:0-7244 GCF_035563135.1 Streptomyces sp. | reverse complement strand
AGGCGCCCGCCCCCGTCCACGGTGGTGCGCAGACCGTCCTGCACCTCTCCGCCGCCCATGTCCCGCCAGGCACCCCACCGCCCCGAACCGTCCCGGACCCGGGTGCTGAGGCCCTTGCCCGCGTTGCGTACGAAGAGGTGTATCTGCCCGTCCGGCGCGGTGGCGGCCACCGGTACGCCGATGCGGCGGCCCTCGTCACGGCCGGCGGAGGGAGTGCCGAGACCGCGCCAGGCGAGGAAACCGCCGCCCGGGGCGCCCTGTTCCAGCAGCACGATCTCGCGCTCGTTGTCGGCGCCGTGCCCGCCGAACGCGGCGAAGCGCAGCCCGAACAGCAGCAGCCGCCCGTCCTGTGCGGTGGCCGAGCCCAGTACCGGGGCGAGCGGTCCGCCGCCGAGGTCGCGCGGCGGTCCCCAGACCCCGCTGTCCTTCCCGGTCTCCTGCCACCGCACCACCCGCAGGCCCAGCACGGCGTAGGCCGCCGGCCGGCCGTCCGGCCCGGCGGCAAGGACCGTGCGCGTGCCCTGGTAACGGTGGTGGGTGGAGCGGACCCAGCCCTTGCGGTTGGTGAGGGGGCGGTCGCCGCCGACGTTGTAGTCCCCGCAGCCGGACGGATTGCCGCAGTCCCACTCGGGTGAACCGCCGTAGGGGACGAGGTGGGCGGCCTTCGCCGCCAGTACCCGCGGCGGCAGGTTCTTCGGCCAGTGCCGGTTGTAGTACCCGCGGTAGGCGGTGGCCACGAAACCGGGGACCCGGCCTCCGTCCGCGGTCGCACGGGCCGCCCGGCGGAACATCGCCGCCCAGGCGAAGCAGGCCGCGGCCGTGTGGTCGGCGTGGTCGGAGTAGCCGCGCTGTTCGCTGTCCTTGCGGCGGACGGCCTCCGTGCTGTGCTGGACGTCCGGGTCGGGGTCCAGCGTGTGGACGACGGTGGGGCGGTAGTTCTCCATCAGCCCGGTGAGGACCCCGATGAGCCCGTCATACGTGTAGGAGCCGGCGCGCCGCAGCGGTGAGCCGTCGGCGACGACCGTACGCAGTACGAGCCTGCGGTCCTGCCAGAGGCTCGGCAGCCCGAGCCGGTGCCGGCCGGTGTGCATGGCCGTGTTGAGGAAGACCAGCTCGACCCGGCGGCCGTCGGCGGCCAGTACGTTCACCTCGGCCCTGTGGCCCGCGCCGAGCTCGGCGACGGAGATGTCCCAGGGGGTGAACGGCTCCAGCCCGAGCAGGGTGGCGTACGCCTGCCGGAGCCCCTGGTGGCGCGCGGAGGAGTACGCGGCCTTGTCCGGCTCCGGGCGGGCGCGGCCGGGGACCTTGTTGACGCCGTCGGCCTCACCGGCCGTGAGGTAGACGCACACCAGCGGTGTTCCGGCGTCGAGGGCGAGCCGGGTGTCCGGGTTCATGAAGTACAGGTCGTCGTCCGGATGGGCGAGTATCTGCATCAGCAGCGCCTGCCGCGCGGTGCTGACGGGCCGGCCGGGCGCGGGGTCCGGGGCGGGATCCGTACGCCGGGGCGCCGGTACCGAGCAGGCGCTGAGCACGGCGCCCGTGGCGGTCATGGTCATGACGGTGCGCCGGCGCACACCGTTTCCGGGCAGGGCAGGTCCATCCGTCACGCCACGCACTCCGTCCGCGTCCCCCCGCAGCGGACGGGCGGGGGCCCGGAGCTGCGTGCTGTCGATCAGTGCAGGTCAGGGCTTCGCGCCTGTTCCTGCGGGGGGATAGACGAGGATCGGGGCCCTGGCGTTGCCCCGGTGGCCGGGTGAACGTGCGCCGCGAGGGACGGCGTACGACCGTCACATGATCATCACGGTTGGGGTCGTACGCTTGCCCGCATGCGGCTCGGCAGCGTGAAGTGGGAACGCCAGAGCTGTATGGGGGAGTGGAACACAACAGTGAGCACCGACGCGCCACAGGGGGAGCCGGCCAGGCGTCCGGACGGAGAGGGATCCGTCTCCGACGAGCAGTGGGCGCAATTCATCCGGCAGGCCGAGGGCGGTGGTGCCGACGCGCCGAAGGAACCCTCGGCCCGCGCCCGGATGGTCACGGCGCGCCTGCGCGCGCTGGACGAGGCGGCGGCGGGCGGGCGGCGCCGGGGCCGGAAGAACAAGCCGGCCGAGCCCTGGCAGCCGGACGGCTGGCGCACCGGCCCCGGCCCGGGGGCGAGGAACGGCCGCTCCCGGAAGCGGCGGCGCCTCGCCGCGGTCCTGGGGTTCGTCGTGGTCGTGGGCATCTTCGTGGTCACCATGCGGCCGAGCCTGCTGACCGGCCGGCTGTCCGGAGCGGATCCCTCGGAGACCATCAGCCCGGCCACCGCGACCGGGCCCGGCCGGCCGACGCGCGAGCAGCCCTTCCGCGGATCGCCCGCGCTCCACTGGGCGGACGGGGCGGAGGGGATCGAGATCCCGCAGGCCGAGGCGGTCGGAGGGATGAGCAAGGACGAGGTCGTGCACGCCCTGCGTGCGACCCGGCAGCTGCTCGTGGCCGCCAACCTCGATCCGGGCACCCTGAGGGGGGAGAAGCCCGTGGAGGCGCTGGAACTGCTCGACCCGCTGCAGGAGGGCGAGCGGGAGCGGCTCGAACGGGCCCTGGCGCGGCCCGATGCGGACCACGACCCGCTGACGCTGTTCAGCAGGTTCGACCCGGGTGAGGCGCAGCTCGCCGGCGGCGTCGTCAAGACGCGTGGACAGATGACCTTCGAAGCCGGCGCCGCAGGCTCCGTGGAGGTGCACGCCGACTACACCTTCGTCTACCCGCTGGTGAAGCCGGGCGGGGACGAAGTGGCGCGCACGATCGTGCGGCGGCGGCTGACGACCGCGCTGCACGACCCAGAGCGGTTCGTGGCGACGCGCGGCAAGCTCTCCGTCGTCAGTTCCCAGCAGAACGTCGGCAACACCGCCTGCGGGACGGACGACGGCTTCCTGCACCCCGCCTTCCCCGGCGACAGCCCGGAGCCCGACCCCGCCGGGCCCGACGTGGACCCCTACGACCGCAGCGAGTGGCAGCCCGACGGGTCCTGCGGCACGGTCACCCGTACGTGAGGCGGGAGCCGTGACGGTCCCCGGCCCATCGCTCGGCGACGGACCGGGAACCTGCCTCAGCCGGCTGGGGATCAGTGGCCGAGGTGCGGCACGGTCACCTGGGACGCCGCCCGCTGCAGCATGCCCACCTTCTGCTGGAGGGGCCGCTGCTGTTCGCCGTGCAGCGCGTTGAGAACCACCACGGCGCCGGTGAGGGCAGGGACCGCCCACTGCATGGCCGTCAGGTGTTTCCGGGCCTTGTGCAGGTCCACGGGGTGATGTGCGGCCTTGTCGAGGTCCTCGGGGTCGGTGGAGCTCGCGAGTTCCACCTTCTTGCCCAGGACCCGGCTGTAGGCCGTGGCCGCCAGCGCGGCACCGGTGAGCACGGTTTTCGCCAGAGTCGAGGACGCGACCCCCTGCTGGGTGTGGACCCGGGAGGCGTTGGCGGACAGCAGCCCGGTGCCGCCCATCAGGTGCAGTCCGATCGCCACGGCGTTCACCGGCGTCCACTTCGCCCAGCCGGCACTGGCGATCCTGGCCGTGTCCGTCTCGCTCGCGCCCTGGCCCGCGGCTGCGCCGTTCAGTCCCACGGCGCCCATCAGCGAGCCGCCGAACCAGGCAGCCAGACCGAGGTCATGGATGCTGCGGACGAAGGTGTTGCGTTCCGACATCGTCGCTCCTCTGCATGGGGAGGACCTGCGGGTACCCACAGGTCCTCCCTCACGCTCGACGGGATGGGGCCCGTCCACCACAGGTACGGCGCATCCGGGCGACAGGCGCGGTACGGCGCGGCCGGCTCCGGAGAGCCGGCGGTGGCAGCGGTGACCGGTGGATCAAGCGCTGGGCGGGCGGACCATCCAGACGTCCACGGGGTCCTCCCGTTCCACGGTGAAGCCGTGCCGCTCGTACAGTCCGCGGGCGGCGCTGCCCCGCAGCACGTTCAGACGGACGGGCGCGCCTTCGGCGTCGGTGCGGGCGAGGAGGGCGGCCAGGACCGCGGTGCCGATGCCTCTGCCCTGGAGCTCCGGGGTGAGGTAGAAGTACTCCAGCCACCAGGCGTCCTCCCCGGGCCGCAGGGCGACACAGCCCGCGAACGTGCCGTCCGCCTCCACGACGGACGTGTGCTCGGGGGCGTACGCGTCACGCAGGCGCTGTCGCACCCGGTGCTCGTCGTACCGGCCCAGTCGTTCCAGGTCGGGCCGCATGACGACGGCCCGGAGCCCGGCCATGGCTTCGAGGTCTTCGGAGCCGGCCGGGCGCAGGCTCCAGCCGATGGTGCGCGTACACATGGCGGGAGTCTGTCAGGCCTCGGTGAAGAGCTCCTCGGCCGTGGTCGCGGTGAGTGCGTCGCCGAGCCAGTTGTCGAGCGCCTCGACGTCGCCGCAGCCGAGGATGCGGCTGCGGACGCCGTCCCGGACGGTGATCCCGCGTCGCTCCAGAATGGTGAGCACGGCCTCCGCCTTGCCCTCCGCCTTGCCCTCGGCACGCAGCCGCTGCGAGGACTCCGAGCGGAAGAAAGAGAGGTCGATGGCCATGAGATCCCTCCAGATCTGGGCGGCCGGGGTGTTGCCCAGCCCGAGTTCGGTGAGCTCGCCGAAGATGATCGCGGTCTCTTCGTCGACGGTCTTCAACGCGGTGGCCAGCGCTTCGAGTATGGCAGCCGCATTCGGATCCTTACCATGTGTGATCGCCGAAAAGGTGGCGAGTGGGACATCGCGCGCCGCCATCGACGGATCGGTCACGGCCGGGACGTTGTGCGGGCCCAGTGCCAGGGGCCGGACGGTCAGCGAAGGCCACTCCGGCGGTCCGATGCGGATGGGCCGCCCCGCCCACCGCGCCGTCGACTCGTCCTGGCAGACGACGAGCAGCACGGGGTCGATGCCGTACTTCGCGTTGAGGTGGGCGAGATAGTAGGTCCAGCTGCTGGGCTTGGCCGGATCCTTCTTCCCCTGGGACTCGACGGCCAGCAGATAGGGCCTGCCGTCGGCGGTCTCGACCCGCAGCAAGGTGTCGAGACGGCGTTCCAGCGGCTGGGTCTCGGTGAGATCGGTGGTGAGCACCGACACCTCGACCGTGTCGGGGAACGGGATGCCCAGCGTCCTGAACGTCCGCGTGAAGATGCCCGGGTCCTCCTGGAAGATCCGGTGCATCGCTTCGTGCGAGGAATTGACCATGAGCCGGACACTAGAACCAGCATTCCTCCCGGCATATGCCGAAGAAGACGGTTTCGCCCCATCCGTGGATGGATCGAACCGGTGCGCGATTCTGTCGCGAGCGAGGCCGGGCGGTACTCCGGAAAGGTGTCCGCGTTTGATCCGTCCCTCGCAGGGGGTAAGATCCTCGGCCCGATTGGCCAGGCCCGCGACCTGTGTGGCACACTAGCCAGGTTGCTCGGTTGAGTGTCAATGCTGCGCGCCTCCCGCCGGGAGGACCGGAAGCGAGTCCCACAGTACTCGTCGACCCCTGGGGTCGGACGTACGGGAATCTTCCGGGAAGCGTCAGTGGGGCGCTGACCAGGCACCCGGTGGGGTTTCGCCCCCGGCAGCGCGGTTTCGGCCCGCACCCCCTTGGTTGGGAAATCCTTCGGGAGATCTACGTAGAGGGGATGCGACACGCCCGACCGCGTGGGTCGGAGGCGGAGTTACGAGAACCACGGGTTCCAGAGCGTTATTGAGAGACAGGACTACTAGTAGCCATGGCGGGACAGAAGATCCGCATCCGGCTCAAGGCCTACGACCACGAGGTCATCGACTCCTCGGCGAAGAAGATCGTCGAGACGGTGACCCGCACTGGTGCGTCGGTCGCGGGCCCGGTGCCGCTGCCCACTGAGAAGAACGTGTACTGCGTCATCAAGTCGCCGCACAAGTACAAGGACTCTCGCGAGCACTTCGAGATGCGCACGCACAAGCGCCTCATCGACATTCTCGACCCCACCCCGAAGACGGTTGACTCGCTGATGCGTCTCGACCTGCCGGCTGGTGTCGACATCGAGATCAAGCTCTGAAGGGACGGGCCGAGATGAGCAAGAACATCAAGGGCGTCCTGGGCGAGAAGCTCGGCATGACCCAGGTCTGGGACGAGAACAACCGGGTCGTTCCGGTGACCGTCGTCAAGGCCGGTCCGTGCGTCGTGACGCAGGTCCGTACGAACGACAGCGACGGCTACGAGTCGGTCCAGATCGCCTTCGGCGAGATCGACCCGCGCAAGGTGAACAAGCCCCTCAAGGGCCACTTCGCCAAGGCCGACGTGACCCCGCGCCGCCACCTGGTGGAGCTCCGCACCCCTGACGCCAGCGAGTACACGCTGGGCCAGGAGGTCACTGCCGAGGTGTTCGAGTCCGGCGTCAAGGTCGACGTCACGGGCAAGAGCAAGGGCAAGGGCTTCGCCGGTGTCATGAAGCGTCACAACTTCAAGGGCCTCGGCGCCGGCCACGGCGTCCAGCGCAAGCACCGTTCCCCCGGTTCGATCGGTGGCTGTGCCACCCCTGGGCGTGTCTTCAAGGGCATGCGCATGGCCGGTCGGATGGGTAACGAGCGCGTCACCACCCAGAACCTGACCATCCACGCGGTTGACGCGGAGAAGGGTCTGCTCCTCATCAAGGGCGCGGTCCCCGGTCCGAACGGCGGCCTCGTCCTGGTCCGTACCGCGGCCAAGGGGGCTTGAGGTAATGAGCACCATTGACATCCTTTCGCCGGCAGGCGACAAGGCCGGTACCGTCGAGCTCCCCGCGGAGATCTTCGACGCGAAGACCAGCGTTCCGCTGATCCACCAGGTCGTCGTCGCACAGCTGGCAGCTGCCCGTCAGGGCACGCACAAGACCAAGACCCGCGGCGAGGTCCGTGGTGGTGGGCGCAAGCCGTACCGCCAGAAGGGCACCGGCCGCGCCCGCCAGGGCTCGATCCGTGCGCCGCACTACACCGGCGGCGGCATCGTCCACGGCCCGACGCCGCGCTCGTACGACCAGCGCACCCCGAAGAAGATGAAGGCCGCCGCCCTGCGCGGTGCCCTCTCCGACCGGGCCCGCAGCGGTCGCGTGCACGTGGTGGAGTCGCTCGCCGGCGGCAACACGCCGTCCACGAAGGCCGCCGTGGCCACGCTGCGTGAGATCACCCAGCGTGTGCGCGTGCTGGTCGTGACCACCCGCGAGGACTCGCTCACGGTCAAGAGCCTGCGCAACGTCCAGAACGTCGAGCTGCTACCCTTCGACCAGCTCAACACCTACGACGTGCTGCG
>NZ_DATMVN010000399.1:0-5250 GCF_035563135.1 Streptomyces sp. | reverse complement strand
GCCGTACCGACCGCGGTAGTGGGCCTGCACTTTCGGGAGGGCAAGCAATGCGGTTGCGGCGGGAATCAGCTCGTCATAGGTGAGGCCGGGCGGGGCCCCCGCAACCAGGCTGTTGGCCTTGCTCAGTACCGTCTGCGGCGGCGGATACCCGTGATGCGGGCCGAAGCTCCTGATGACGCGCCAGGCGAACCCGTGGAAGGTCGAGACTTCAAAGCGCGGCCGGAACGGCCCGATGACCGCGGCTGCGCGGTCGATGATCTGTGCCACTGCGGTGCGGGAGAACGATAGGAACAAGGCGCGCTCTGGGGCGGGCAACCTCGTCCTCACTCCGTCACGCGCTGCGGCCCGCCGGGCCATCGCGAGTTCCTCGTCTGCCCGTTCGAGGTGCCGCCGAGCTGCGGCGACGGCAGTTGTCGTCTTGCCCGTGCCCGCACCTCCCAGGACAACCACGACCGGAGCAGTACTGGTGATGACGTCAATTTGCTTGTCTTTCGGGGCGTACGTCATCACTGCTCCGTCTGCGGCCGAGCGACCTCGGGGAGGTCGACGAGCTTGGGGCCGGAGTATGCGGCGTTCGCGGCCTGGGCGATTGCGTCGAGGGCCGCCGCCAGCACGGGCGGGTGAACCACCACTTCGCTCAGCGGGTGCTCAGGCGTTTGTGTGTGGCCAGGCGCTGGCTGCAATTCGCTGTAGAGGGCTTCCAGGACGGGTTCGTGAAGGCCCTTCTTGTGTAGCACCTTGCATAGTTGAGTCACTGCGGACTCACTGGAGTCAGCGGCCAGAGGGTCGGGCACGCCGTAGTCCGTGAGCAGGGCGCTGGCCACGGCGACCGTGGCGAGATCGAGGCCGGCGACCATGGCCCGTTCGATCGCCCCAGGTGGCAGGCGGACCACGACGTCACAGGCAGCTTGGACTGCGGCCGTTTGCTCAACGCTCTGCGGTGTTTCCTTGTCCCGGTCGATCACGCCAATCACGCGGAATCCGAGCTGCTGGGCGAGTTCTGCGATGCGGGGGATCTGGTCGATGCCGCCGTCGCCGCCGGTGCCTGCGGCGACGAGGCGGACGCCATGAGCAGAGAGCGGGAGCTTGCTCGGCGGGTATCGGCGGTCGGCCATGCTCAGAACGGCCACGTCGTGCGGCCCCTCGGTGATCGCGACTACCGGTGCGGTGAATGCAGATAGGAGCTGGGTGTGCAGCTGCCTCAGCGCGGCGAGTTTCTTGCGGTCGGTTGTCTTCGCGATCTGATGGTGCCCGCGAAGGCCCCCGTGACGGACGAGACGTACCACCTCGCCGGGTTCGAACGCGCGGGCAACTTCTGGCCGCCGCGTTGACAGCCATACTTGGCCCGCCTGATTACGTGTCAGCGAGGCGAGGTGCTCTGCAGTTGCTGCATCGAGCTGATCACCAAAGTCGTCTGCCAGGACCACCGCACCGGGAACGTTCGCCAAGAGCATCGCCTCGGCCATCGACAGGATGGCGGTGACCGTACTTCCGTGACTGGGCAGCGCCAGCAACCCCGAGTCGTCCAGGCGCAGCGCCGCCCTCAACGTACGCAGGAGGGCGGCGACCGTGCCATCCTCGGCTAGGAAACCGACGTCTCTGGCCGAGATTGTGCCTTCGCCCAGGCGGCTCGCAGTACCGCCGACGGCTAGGACCGCATCGACGGCTTCGGTGATCGCGGGATCGGCTGACAGGGATCCGACGGCTTCGGCGACAGCCGAACGTAGCGTTTCGAAGGCTGCTGCAGCAGCCTTCGGGTCCCGCTCGTCGATGAAGCGGCGCAAGTTCCCGCCGGCCCGAAGCTGAAGAGGAACCCCAGCGTTGAGGGTGATTACAGGCAGGGCCCGCCGGGTCGCAGCCGGAACCCGGAGGTAGTCACCAACTGCTGGGGTGCTCCGGGCCGGATAGAAGACGACGGTTTCCAAGACCTCGGCATCGCTGTCATACCTGAGCCGGTACGTCATTCGCATGCACAGGGGAGCGTCCGGGTTGGCGTCAGCGTCCTCACTTGCCGTGCCGGAGGGGTCCAGTGGTTCAAGGGCCCCGTCGGCCACCAGCTGCTGTACATCCGGATCGAGGTCCGTCAGGGTCACCTCGATCTCGGCCGCGTCCACGCGAGCGACCCGCGAGAAGTCGGACTGGACCGCGCCCTCGTCGGCCTCCTCGGGTACTGCAGGAGCTGCGGCTTCTTCGGTAGCCGCAACGCCCTCCTGGTACAGGTCGGTCAGGGCGGCGCCCCGGGCCGCATCCGGATCCAGCACCCGGGCAAGGGCCTCGATGATGTCGGTACGACCCGCGCGAGGAATGCCCGCCAGCACTACGTGACGGTCAGGACGAAGGTCCAGATGCTTCCATCCGCGGAAGCCTGAGATTTGCAGGCGAGTTACACGCACAGCAGCAATCATCCAGCACGCATGGCCTCACAGGTACTGCATTACAGGAAACCCAGGTTGAGCCCTCCTCGCAGGACCCGGCGGAGCAGCCCGGAGCCCTTCGTGGGCAACTCGCGGAACTCGGCGCTTCCTGGCGAACCGCGCCATCTGGCGGACACTACCGCCGTGACGGGAACCGTTGTGTCGGACGGAAAGCAGGCAGCTGACCAGTAGACAGACGGCTTGCCGTCGCCTCTTCTTCGTTTCGTGATACCGCGCTCGCCGGGATACGACACGACTCGGTTCGATGGCAAAACGACTGAGTTCAATGTCAACGGACACTGACAGCGAGTGTCAGAGCAGACGCTGCGGATCCCCCGGCCAGCACGACGAGCACAACGCGCCACCCACCCGGACGGAACGCCAGACGATGGCAGCCCCACCGTCACGTCCAACGACGGGACCTGGTTACCGCGACGAGAGCGCCAGCCGCCCAGGAAAGAAAAGTGCCGCTGTCATGGGCAGCACGTACTGTCGGAGCATGGGTGGGGGGAGTGGAACTGAGCTGTGTGCACGAGTGGCCAATGCGCTGCAGCAGGACCCGAACTGGGCACGGTGCATCGATTGTCGGGAGTCACTGCACGTCGAGGTGAAGGAAGACACCGCCTCCGGCAACGCTCACCGGCTTCCCGACCTCATCGTCCGGCTCTGGTGCCCTTCTTGCTGCCCTACTGCCACCCCACCCGCGGCCCCGCAGCCGCATAGTCTCAGGCGGAGCTGTGCTCGTCCTCCCCGAAAGTCGGCAACGCCCCCGGCGACGCGGCCCCGAGCGGGAGGCGATCACCAATGAACCCAGCCGCCTGCTGCCGACACAGAGCCGAAAGATGACCCCGGGCTTCACGAACAGACTGCCGCAGATCCGCTACGACCTGTTGGGGGTAGCCCTCATCGACGTACAGCGTCAGCAAGGCTGCGGCTTGGGCAAGATTCTCGGCAGCCTGAAAGGCGCGCTCGGCTTCCCGGGGTGTCCGCCTCTGCACTTCGATGGCTCGCGCCAGCGTTCGGGAGGGCATCGCAGACAGCTCCGTCAGGTCCGTGGCGCCTTGCCCGAATCGCGAAGCTGCTCGATAGGCTGCACCGAGAGCTGGCGCCCCTGAGTACTGTGCGATGAATCCGATCCGCCGCGTGGTGACCAAGAAGCCGTCGTGCCGGTCCGATTCCTCGGTCCCCGGAGCGGTCGTGTCGGCCGGCAGTAGTCTGTCCAGGTAGGCGCGGGAGGGACCCACCGCTTCGTCCCACGTCGCCGCGGCCGCAGTCAGGATGAGCCAGCCGTTGCGGCTCTCCGCAGCTGAGGACTTGAGTTGCAGCCGAGCAACAGTAGCGACGACCGTCCGCGACGCTGCTTTGGCCCTCTCTCCCGGGAGTCCGAGGCTTACGAGCTCATCAGCAACTCTCTCGGGCATCGGTGCGCCGAACACCAAGCCCCACGCCCACCCAGCCCGCATCCAGGCGATCGAGTCGTTCCCTTCCAGCGGGCCGAGCGTAGTCGATCGCGCCTGGCGGTTGACCCATGACGCCAGCGCCGCCGCCACCTGAGAGCCAGAGGCACCGGTAACCTGCTGGCCGGGGTCCATGAGATCGGGCACCGGAACGTCGGGCAGGTGCAGGACACGGCGGCCAGGAACGGCAATTTCGCCCGTCACGATGATGAAGCGCTCGTCAGGGCGGTCCCGCTGGGCCCAAGCACTAACTGCCCCAGCGAGGTTGAGGTGGACCTCTCCTGGACCGGAGGGGTCTGCGGAGGAGCTGACCTCGTACCAGCGGTCCACGACACCACGCCCGTCGGATTGCGTCACCCGCGAAACCAACTGGACCAACTGGTTCCATGCCTGCTCGGCCGCTTCGGTGTACTGAGCCAGGGTGGCCTGGCCACTCAGGTACTCCTCCTCGATGTCGCGCAGGTAGGCAACCCACGGAGCCTGCTCCGCCCGCCCCGCCCGCAGCGCAAACGCTGCGGTCTCGTCGGCCACGACCTGCCGCTCCGCCTGGGCCCGCTGAGCGTCAGGACTTGTGGACACCTGCTCCACCAACCCAACGAAGAGCCTGGACGTGTCCACAGTGGTGCTGTCCGCAAGGATCACGCCTTCACCGGAGGGTCGGATCGCAGCGACGACGGTGCGCCCGCTCTCACGCAGGGCGGCGTGAAGGTAGCAGGCATCGCCAGCCTGCGAGGACTCCAACAAAACTGTCTGGGATACCCCGGAAGACCGGTCGGGGAAAGGCGCTGTCCCACCAGCCGAAAACGTGGATCCAGCAACACGGGGCATGACCCCCATGGCCCCTTCACCGTCGCCTGAGAGAGCAGCGCCCTGCTGGAGGGCGGCCACATCCTCCGCCTTGCCATGGCCAAGAGCCCGAACCCGGGTGAGGACGGACGCCCGCGGCGGGGAATCAGACAGCGCTTCAGCCCATCGCCGGCCCATCCGATGCCAGTCTCGTCCGCTCCCGGAAGCCTTACCCTCATCCAGAAGCCAGACAGCGAGCGCGACGTCCAACTCGGCGCGCTCCTGGGTACTCAACGCCGCGTAGCGAATACGCCGCAGGAGCAAGCGGATGGTCAGCGCCTGCCATTGGCCGAGGGCGTCCGAGCACAACAACGTGACGCGGCTGCCAGGCCGATCCCTGCGAAGCCACCAGAGGGCGGCTGCCAAGGGCTCACTGGTCACGCCGTCCTCCGGCTCACCACGATCCACGACGAGGCGGTACACCCTCGGAATGGACGGCTGCCACCTTCCCCAGCCGAGGCCCGGCCGCGCCGACTCGGCCGGATCCCCCGGGAGCAGACTGCGCAAGGCCGCTGACGCCAGCTGAAGGGCCC
>NZ_DATMVN010000398.1:0-20908 GCF_035563135.1 Streptomyces sp. | reverse complement strand
CGAGGGGCACGAGGCGGTGTGCGTCTCGCACCAGCTGCCGATCTGGACGCTGCGCCGCTTCCTCGCCGGCGAGCGGCTGTGGCACGACCCGCGCAAGCGGCAGTGCACCCTGGCCTCGCTGACGACCTTCACGTACCAGGGCGACAGGATCGTGTCCGTCGGGTACACCGAGCCCGCCCGGGACCTGGTGCCGGCGCATCTGCTCGCGGGTGCGAAGCCGGCCAAGGGGAAGTCCAAGGCCTTCGGGGCCTGAGGACTGTCCCGCCGTTCCTGGCGGGACGACCCTCGGCGCCGCGTCAGCCACGCGTACCGCGCTCCGGGCGTCCCGCCGTTCCGGTGTGTCATGTGCGGCACCTGTAAGGGTCTGTTCACGTGACAAGTTTTGTGATTATCGGCGGAACCCTCGTGTTGTTTCCCTCATCTAAGCCATCGCCAGTTTGTATGGCAATGAGGTAATACGACCGCAGATGGGGACGCTATGCGTGAAATCAACCGGAGGGGCCTGCTCGGAGCCGGGCTGGGAGCCGCAGCCGCACTGTCGATGGCCGGCTGCGGCTCCCCCGGCTCCTCGGACGGCGGCAGGCCGGGCCCCGAGGAGGGTCCCCGGGGCGGTGAAGGTGCGCACGGGAACGGCGGCGGCCATCCCGGGAAAAAGGTCAGGCTCATCGGTGACGGCTCCACGGCGGACACCGGAAAGCAGCCGAAACAGCCCGCCGCCCCCGTTCCGCTGGAGCCCGGACAGAAGCCGCCGCAGTTCGTGATCTTTTCCTGGGACGGGGCGGGGGAGGTCGGCAACGGCCTCTTCCCGCGCTTCCTCGAACTCGCCGGGGAACACGACGCGGCGATGACCTTCTTCCTCTCCGGGCTCTATGTGCTGCCCGAGTCGAAGAAGTCCCTCTACCGCCCGCCCAACAACCCCCGGGGCGCCTCCGACATCGGCTATCTCACCGATGACCACGTCAAGCAGACCCTGAAGTACGTCCGGCAGGCCTGGCTCGACGGGCACGAGATCGGCACCCATTTCAACGGGCATTTCTGCGGCGGTTCAGGATCCGTCGGCAACTGGTCGCCCGCGCAGTGGCGGAGCGAGATCGATCAGGCGGTCTCGTTCGTCACCGAATGGCGGACGAACACCGGCTGGACGGATCTCGACCCGCTGCCCTTCGACTACCGCAAGGAGCTGGTCGGAGCCCGCACACCGTGTCTGCTCGGCCAGGACAATCTCCTCCCGGCCGCGAAGCAGCTGGGCTGGCGCTACGACGCGAGCTCACCCGGCGGCACCCAGATGTGGCCCGAGAAGCGCCAGGGCGTCTGGGATCTCCCGTTGCAGGCGATCCCCTTCCCCGGCCACTCCTTCGAAGTCCTTTCCATGGACTACAACATCCTCGCCAACCAGTCGAGGAACTCGACCAACGGAATGCCCTCGCGCTATCCGGGATGGCGCGCCCAGGCCACCGAGGCGTACATCACCGGATTCGACCGCGCCTACGAGACGAATCGCGCGCCCTTCTACATCGGCAACCACTTCGAGGAGTGGAACGGCGGCATCTACATGGACGCCGTCGAGGACACGCTCACGCACATCGCGGGCAAGCCCGATGTGCGTCTCGTCTCCTTCCGGCAGTTCGTCGACTGGCTCGACGTACAGGATCCGGCGGTGCTCACGAAGCTGCGTACCCTCCAGGTCGGACAGTCCCCCGCAGGCGGCTGGAACGCCTTCTTCAAACAGCCCTGACAAGGGGTTTCACGGGCACCGAGGGGGGTGCCCAAGATCCTTGGAACTGCCATGCGAAACTTTTCACATGAGCTCTGGCCGCGCACCCCGACGCCGCTTCACCCTGCTCGCCGCCACGGCCGTGGCCGGTGCCCTGGTCCTGTCCGCATGCGGTGGCGGCACCAAGGCCGGCGGCGGTGGCAACACGAACTTCGTCACCGGCAGCGGTGGCGTCTCCACCGTGGCCAAGGGTGAGCGCGCGGACGCGCCGAAGCTCGACGGCACGACCCTGGACGGCAAGGCGCTCGACATCACCGACTACAAGGGCAAGGTCGTCGTCCTGAACTTCTGGGGATCGTGGTGCGGCCCCTGCCGCGCCGAGGCCAAGCACTTCCAGAAGGTGTCGCAGGAGACCGCTGACCAGGGCGTCCAGTTCGTCGGGATCAACACCCGGGACCCCCAGAAGTCCCTCGCGGTCAGCTTCGAGGAGGACTTCGGGGTCACCTACCCGAGCCTCTACGACCCGACCGGGAAGCTGCTCCTGCGCTTCCCGAAGGGCACGCTGAACCCTCAGGCCATCCCGTCGACCGTGGTCGTCGACCGGGACGGGAAGCTCGCCGCCCGCACGCTCGCCGCCCTCGACGCGGAGAAACTGCGGAAGATGATCGACCCGCTGATCGCGGAGAAGTGACCCGGGTGTCCGAGCTTGCCGTGGTCGCCGGCGGAAACGAGACGGTCTTCAGCGGGGCCCTCATGGTGGCGCTGCCCATCGCCCTGCTCGGCGGGCTCGTCTCCTTCTTCTCCCCGTGCGTGCTGCCGCTGGTGCCCGGCTACCTCAGTTACGTCACCGGGGTCAGCGGCGCCGATCTGGCCGAGCGGCGGCGGGGCAGGACCGTCGCCGGGGCCTCGCTCTTCGTCCTCGGCTTCACCGTCGTCTTCGTGTCGGGCGGCGCGCTCTTCGGCTTCTTCGGCCAGACCCTCCAGGAGTACAGCGGGACGCTCTCCAAGGTCCTCGGCGTACTGATGGTCCTCCTGGGGATCTTCTTCATGGGCCTCATGCCCTGGATGACGCAGCGCGAATTCCGCATCCACAAGAAGCCGGTCACCGGACTGGCGGGCGCACCGCTGCTCGGCGCCCTCTTCGGCATCGGCTGGACCCCGTGCCTCGGCCCGACGCTCGCCTCCGTCAACGCGCTCGCGTTCGACCAGGCGACCGCGGGCCGCGGGGCGATCCTGTCCGTGGCGTACTGCCTCGGGCTCGGCGTCCCCTTCGTCCTGGCGGCGATCGCCTTCCGCAAGGCGCTCGGCGCGTTCGGCTGGGTCAAGCGCCACTACGTCTGGGTCATGCGGACCGGCGGCGGCATGATGATCGTGACCGGGATACTCCTGCTGACGGGCGCCTGGGACGTGCTCATCCAGGAGATGCAGGTCTGGTCCAACGGCTTCACTGTGGGGATCTGAGTTTTCATGAGCAACACCGACATCACGGATGAGCGCGACCTCGGCCGGGCCGGGGAACAGCTCTCCACCGCCCCGCGCGAAGAGGCCACCGCCTCCGTGCCCGCCATGGGCGTCATCGGCTGGGCCCGCTGGTTCTGGCGGCAGCTCACCTCGATGAGGGTCGCCCTGATCCTGCTCTTCCTGCTGTCGCTCGGCGCCATCCCCGGATCGCTGATCCCGCAGAACAGCGTGGACGAGCTGAAGGTGCAGACCTTCAAGGAGGCCCACACCACCGTCACCCCGGTCTACGAGAAGCTGCAGTTCTTCGACGTCTACAGCTCGGTGTGGTTCTCCGCGATCTACATCCTGCTGTTCGTCTCACTGATCGGCTGCATCGTCCCGCGCACCGGCCAGTTCATCGGCCAGCTGCGCGGCCGCCCGCCCGGCGCCCCGAAGAAGCTGACCCGGCTGCCCGCGTACACCACCTGGCGCACGGACGCCGATCCCGGGCAGGTCCACGAGGCCGCCCTCGGCATCCTGCGCAGGCGCCGCTTCCGCTCGCACGTCGTGGGCGGCGCGGTGTCCGCCGAGAAGGGCTATCTGCGCGAGACCGGGAACCTGCTGTTCCACATCGCGCTGATCGTCATGCTGGTCGCGTTCGCCGGCGGACAGCTCTTCAAGTCCGAGGGCGGCAAGCTCATCGTCGAGGGCGACGGCTTCGCCAACACGATCACCCAGTACGACGACTTCAAGTCCGGCTCGCTCTTCGACAACGACGACCTCGCCCCCTTCAGCTTCGACCTGCAGGACTTCGTCGGGACGTACGAGCGCACCGGCCCCCAGCGCGGCACGCCCCGGACCTACGAGGCCCGGGTGACGTACTCCGAGGGCGCGGACGGGAAGACGAAGAAGAAGGTCATCGAGGTCAACAAGCCGCTCGTCGTCGACGGCACGAAGGTCTACCTCAACGCGCACGGCTACGCCCCGGTCATCTCGGTCAAGGACGGCAGGGGCAAGGAGGTCTACCGGTCCTCCGTCCCCCTGCTGCCCATCGACAACAACGTCACCTCGACCGGTGCGATCAAGGTGATGGACGGCTACAAGGACAAGAACGGGAAGAAGGAGCAGCTGGGCTTCCAGGCCTTCTTCGTCCCGACGTTCGCGGGCGACGGCCAGGGCACGATGTTCTCGCAGTACCCCGGCCTCGACTACCCGGTCCTCGCGCTCAACGGCTACTACGGCAGCCTGGGCGTCGACTCCGGACTGCCGCAGAACGTGTACCAGCTCGACACGTCCGACATGAAGCAGTTCGAGGACAGCAACGGGGACCAGCTCAAGAAGCGGCTGCGCCCCGGCGAGACCATGCAGCTCCCCGACGGCGCGGGTTCGATCACCTTCGAGAGCGTCGAGGAGTGGGCGAGCTTCCAGATCACGCGTCAGCCCGCCAGCGGCTGGGCCCTCACCGGAGCCGTCGCCGCCATCGCCGGACTCGCCGGTTCGCTCTTCATCCAGCGCCGCCGCGTGTGGGTGCGGGCCGTGAAGGGGCCGGACGGGGTCACCGTCGTCGAGATGGCCGGCCTCGGCCGCAGCGAGTCCGCGAAGCTCCCCGAGGAGCTGGCCGATCTCGCGATCGCGCTCCACACGGTGGCACCCACCGCGCCCGACCCCGAACCCGAGCCCGACCGACCCTCCGAAGAACCTGCCGAAGGGGCTGAGAAGTGAATCTCGCCGCCGCAACCAACGAGAGCCTGGCGAACGCCAGCAACACGCTGATCTATTCGTCCATGGCCGTCTACACCCTGGCCTTCTTCGCACACATCGCGGAGTGGGTGTTCGGCAGCCGCAGCAAGGTCGGCCGTACGGCCGCCGCGCTGAAGAAGGACTCGGCCACCGGCGGCTCCGCGGTGAAGGCGCAGGTCGCGCAGCAGGGTGGCACCGCCGTGCTGGACCGCCCCAGGATCGTCACCCGGTCCGCCGCCGGGACGCGTGACGTCCCGGACGGTCCCGGTGCCGCCGGCGGCACCTTCAAGGGCGACCTGTGGGGGCGGATCGCGGTCTCCCTGACTGTCGTCGCCTTCGCCGTCCAGGCGGCCGGAGTGGTGGCGCGCGCCCTGTCGGTGCAGCGGGCCCCCTGGGGCAACATGTACGAGTTCTCGATCACCTTCTCCACGGTGGCCGTCGGCGCGTACCTCACCCTGCTGGCGCTGCGGAAGAACGTCCGCTGGATCGGCCTGCTGCTGGTCACCACCGTCCTGCTGGACCTCGGCATCGCGACCACCACGCTGTACACCGACAGCGACCAGCTGGTGCCGGCACTGCACTCCTACTGGCTGTGGATCCACGTCTCCACCGCCATCATCTGCGGCGCGGTCTTCTACCTCGGCGCCGTCGGCACCCTGCTCTACCTGTTCCGCGACAGCTACGAGAACAAACTGGCCAACGGCGTCACGCCCGGGAAGTTCGCCACCTCGGTCCTGGAGCGGCTGCCCGCCGCGAAGACCCTGGACACCTTCTCGTACCGCATCAACGCCGCCGTGTTCCCGCTGTGGACGTTCACGATCATCGCGGGCGCGATCTGGGCGGGCGACGCCTGGGGCCGCTACTGGGGCTGGGACCCCAAGGAGGTCTGGTCCTTCATCACCTGGGTCGCGTACGCCGCCTACCTGCACGCCCGCGCGACGGCCGGCTGGAAGGGACGCAAGGCGGCCTACCTGGCGCTGGTCGCCTTCGGCTGCTGGCTCTTCAACTACTACGGCGTGAACATCTTCGTCACCGGCAAGCACTCCTACGCCGGGGTCTGACCGCAGCAGCCGCGAGGGCGCGACCGCACCGAAGCGGTCGCGCCCTCGCGGCATGTGCGGGCATCAGCCCAGCGGGGTGTCCAGGACCGCCTTGCGGTGGCTGAACGTCTCCAGGGAGTACCGGCCGTGGTAGTTGCCCATGCCGCTCTCGCCGACCCCGCCGAACGGCAGGTCCGAGACGGTCAGATGGGCCAGCGGCAGCCCCATGCCGACCCCGCCCGAGGAGGTCTCGGACAGCAGCCGCTCCCGCACGGCGGGGTCCTGGGTGAACGCGTACAGCGCCAGCGGCTTGTCACGGTCGTTGATGAAGCCGATGGCCTCGTCGAGCCCGTCCACGGTGATGACCGGCAGGACCGGACCGAAGATCTCCTCACGCATCACGGGGGAGTCCGGGGCGACATCGGCCAGCACCGTCGGGGCGATGTACTTCTCGTCCCGGTCGTGGTCGCCGCCCGTCACCGCGCGGCCGGAGCCCAGGAGGCCCACCAGCCGGTCGAAGTGGCGCTCGTTCACGATCCTGCCGTACTCCGGGCTGGTGGACGCGTCCGGCCCGAACAGCCCCTCGACCGCCTCCTTGAGGGCGTCGGCCAGGGCCGGCGCGGTCTCCGGGTCGGTCAGGACGTAGTCGGGGGCGACGCACGTCTGGCCGGCGTTGAGGAACTTCCCGGAGGCCAGCCGGGCGGCGACCGTCCTCAGGTCCGTGCCGCGGTCCACGAACGCGGGCGACTTCCCGCCCAGTTCGAGCGTCACCGGCGTGAGGTGCTTCGCCGCCGCGGCCATCACGATCCGGCCGACCGTGCCGTTGCCGGTGTAGAAGATGTGGTCGAAGCGCTCGGCGAGCAGTGCGGTGGTCTCCGGGACCGCTCCCTCCACCACGGCGACCGCGTCCGTGTCCAGATACCGCGGCAGCAGTCCGGCCACGGCGGCGGAGGTCGCGGGCGCCAGCTCGCTGGGCTTGGCGACGACCGCGTTGCCCGCGGCCAGCGCGCCCACGACGGGCGCGAGGAGCAGCTGGACCGGGTAGTTCCACGGAGCGATGACGAGGACGACCCCGAGCGGGTCCTGCACGGTGTGGGCGGTGGCCCCCGTGAGGACCGCCGGCACGGGGGCGGGCTCGGGCTCCAGCCACCCCTCCAGGCGCTCCAGGGTGTGGTCGATCTCGCGGACCGTGAAGTCGATCTCGGTCCGGTAGGCCTCCTTGCGGCTCTTGCCGAGGTCGGCACGGAGCGCCTCGGCCAGCTCGTCGCCGCGCTCGGTGAGCAGGGCCCGCAGCCGCGTCAGCTGGGCGGTGCGCCAGGCGAGGTCCCTGGTGCGGCCGGTGCGGAAGGTGGCCCGGAGCCGGGCGACGACCTCGGCCGGGGCTTCCCGCACGGTCCCGGCGGCGCTCACAGGGCCGCCACGATCTCGCGGGCCAGCTGCTCGGAGGAGGCCGGGTTCTGGCCGGTGTGCAGGGTGCGGTCGTGCACGGTGTGCACCGCCCACGGCTCGGCGGCGGCGTAGTCGGCGCCGAGTTCGACGAGGCGGTCCTCCAGCAGCCAGGGCGCCTTGGCGGCCAGTCCGGCCTGGGTCTCCTCGGCGTTGCTGAAGCCGGTCATGCGGTAGCCGGCGAACGGCCAGCTGCCGTCCTCGCGGCGGGCGGGCAGCAGCGCGGCGGGCGCGTGGCACAGGACGGCGACCTGGGCGCCGGAGTCCAGGGCCGAGGTGAGCAGCCGGCCCGAGACCTCGCTGACGGCGAGGTCCTCCATGGGGCCGTGGCCGCCGGGGTAGAAGACGACGTCGTACGACGTGGGGACGATGTCCTCCAGCCGGGCGGGGATGCGGAGCTTCTCGTCGATCGAGGCGAGGTACGAGGCGACGGCGTCGGCCTGGTCCTGGCCCCCGTTGGCCTCGGCGGCGAGGCTGGCGGTGTCCACGGTGGGGGCGACCCCGCCGGGCGTGGCGATCGTGATGTCGAAGCCGGCCTGCGTGAAGACGCGGTGCGGGGCCGCGAGCTCCTCGGCCCAGAAGCCGGTGGGGTGGGTGGTGCCGTCGTTGAGGGTCCAGTGGTCGGCACCGGTGAGGACGAAGAGTACGGAGGGCATGGGGGATGCTCCCTACGAGACGCGAGACGTACGACGCGTGAAACCTGAAGCTTGATATGCTCAAGCAATACCGTTCATATAACGGGTCAAAGTTGAGCATGTCAAATAAATGCGGGTGCGTGGCGGACAGAGCCCGGACCTCCGGACGCCGCTCACGGATCGAAGGATGACCGACCATGACGACGGAACCGGCACCCCGCGCCGTCCCTACTCCGGACGAACTGCTGGAACCCCTCGCAGTCGTCGTCCGTGGCCACCACGACGACCTCACCGCCGTCGCGGGCCGCCACGGTCTCAGCACCTCGCAGGCCCGGGCGCTGATCGCCCTCAATGAACCCATGCCCATGAGCGCGCTGGCCAGTCATCTGGTGTGCGACGCGTCCAACGCGACCGGGCTCATCGGCCGTATGGAGGCCCGCGGCCTGGTGACGCGCACCCCGGCGCCCGGCGACCGCCGCTCCAAGGTGGCCTCCCGCACGGCGGAGGGCACCGAGCTGGCGCACCGCATCCGCGCCGAGATGCGCGTGGTGCACGGCGCGCTGGAGGCTCTCACCCCCGAGGAGCGCACGGCGCTGCTGCCCCTGCTCGACCGGCTGGGGCGCCTGCTGTCCTCATGAACGCACGGCGTGACTCATGAGGTGGTGCGACTCGTGAGGCGGCGTGACTCACGGGGCGGCGCGGTCCATGACGCGGCGTGGCTCACGGAGTGATGTGACTCATGGAGTGATGTGCCTCATGACGTGGCGGGTGGAGTCGTGCCCTCGGGGCCGGCGCCGCCCTCCCGGCGCCTGATCTCCTCCTCGCGGCGGCGCAGGTCCGCCTCCCAGTCCTTGAGGGCGGACTCGTCCTTCTTGCTCTCGTCCTTGTTCTCTTCCCTCAGCGACTTCAGGAAGTCCGGGTTGTCGTCGGGCGCCACCCATGCGGTGCGGTGCCTGCGGCCCCCGCCCGGCGCGGTGCGCGTCCTGCCCGCGGCCAGCCAGACGACCGGCCCGACGATCCAGAACAGCAGGATGATGAAGACCCAGGCCACCTTCGGCAGGTGCTTGACCTCGTTCTCCGGGGTGTTCAGGCAGTCGATGAACGCGTAGATCGTCAGCGCCAGCGGCAGAAGAAAGATCAGGGCCCTGAGCATCGTGCAAGATCCCCCGAGGTGAGGTGAGGGGGCGCACGGACCGCCCCCGGTGACGGGCCCAGGGTAGCGGGTGTCCGATACTGGGCCTTATGGCTTACGACGATCTTCGCTCCCTGCTCCGTGCTCTGGAGCGCGAGGGCGATCTCAAGCGCATCAAGGCCGAGGTCGACCCGTATCTGGAGGTCGGCGAGATCGTCGACCGGGTGAACAAGGCGGGCGGCCCCGCGCTGCTCTTCGAGAACGTCAAGGGGGCGTCCATGCCCCTGGCCATGAACGTCTTCGGGACCGACCGGCGGCTGCTCAAGGCGCTCGGGCTGAAGTCCTACGCCGAGATCAGCGACAAGATCGGCGGCCTCCTCAAGCCGGAGCTGCCGCAGGGGTTCGTCGGGATCCGTGAGGCGTTCGGCAAGCTCGGCGCGATGACCCATGTGCCGCCGAAGAAGGTGAAGTCCGACAGCGCCCCCGTCCAGGAGGTCGTCCTGACCGGCGACGACGTGGACCTCGACCAGCTGCCGGCGCTCTTCACCTGGCCCGGGGACGGCGGCTCCTTCTTCAACCTGGGCCTCACGCACACCAAGGACCCGGAGACAGGGATCCGCAACCTCGGGCTCTACCGGCTGCAGCGCCACGACAAGCGCACCATCGGCATGCACTGGCAGATCCACAAAGACAGCCGCAACCACTACCAGGTCGCGGCCAGGCGCGGGGAGAAGCTGCCCGTCGCCATCGTCTTCGGAGCGCCGCCCGCCGTCACGTACGCCTCCACCGCACCGCTGCCCGGGGGCATCGACGAGTACCTCTTCGCCGGCTTCCTCCAGGGCAAGCGGATCGAGATGGTCGACTGCAGGACCGTCCCGCTTCAGGTCCCGGCGCAGGCCGAGGTGGTCATCGAGGGGTGGCTGGAGCCGGGCGAGATGCTGCCCGAGGGCCCGTTCGGCGACCACACCGGCTTCTACACGCCGCAGGAACCCTTCCCCGCGCTGAAGATCGACTGCGTCACGATGCGCAAGCGGCCGCTGCTGCAGTCGATCGTGGTCGGCCGGCCGCCCACCGAGGACGGGCCGCTGGGGCGTGCCACCGAGCGCTTCTTCCTGCCGCTGCTCAAGATCATCGTTCCGGACATCGTGGACTACCACCTGCCGGAGGCGGGCGGTTTCCACAACTGTGCGATCGTGTCGATCGACAAGAAGTACCCCAAGCACGCCCAGAAGGTGATGAGTGCCATCTGGGGGGCGCACATGATGTCGCTGACCAAGCTGATCGTCGTCGTGGACGCCGACTGCGACGTGCACGATCTCCACGAGGTGGCCTGGCGGGCGCTCGGCAACACCGACTACGCCCGTGACCTGCTGCTCACCGAGGGCCCGGTCGATCATCTCGACCATGCCTCCTACCAGCAGTTCTGGGGCGGCAAGGCCGGGATCGACGCGACGCGGAAGCTGCCCGAGGAGGGGTACACCCGGGACGGGGGCTGGCCGGAGATGGTCGAGTCCGACCCGGAGACATCCGATCGGGTGACGCGACGCTGGAAGGAATACGGACTGTGACGGTCAAGGCGATGCTGGACGAGGGCGCAGCGGCGGCAGGACTTCTCCGCCGCCGCGGGGGTGAGCCGGCCGACCGCTGCTGGAAGGAGTGCGGACGGTGAGCGCCTCAGCCTCCGCCGGCGCTGTGCCGCAGCCCCGCAGCAAGCCCCGCGCGTTCCTGCGGCTGGTGATGATCGAGCACTCGGTCTTCGCGCTGCCCTTCGCGTACATCGCCTCGCTGACCGCGATGTTCCAGCTGGACAGGACGTTCCACTGGGGCACGCTGCTGCTCGTGACGGTCGCGATGGTCGGGCTGCGTACGTTCGCGATGGCCGCGAACCGGATCATCGACCGGGAGATCGACGCCCGGAACCCGCGCACGGAGGGCCGGGAGCTCGTGACCGGCGCGGTCACGGTGAGGTCCGCGTGGACCGGGGCGCTCGTGGCCCTCGTCGTGTTCCTGGGTGCCGCCGCCCTGCTGAACCCCCTCTGCCTGGCGCTGGCGCCGGTCGCCGTCGTGCCGATGGTCGTCTACCCGTACGGCAAGCGGTTCACGAACTTCCCGCACGCGATCCTGGGCCTCGCCCAGGCCATGGGGCCGATCGGGGCCTGGCTGGCGGTGACCGGGAGCTGGTCGTGGGACGCGGTGATCCTGGGGCTGGCCGTCGGCATCTGGATCGGCGGTTTCGACCTGATCTTCGCCTGCCAGGACGTGCAGGCCGACCGGGCCCACGGGGTGCTCTCCTTCCCCGCGCGCTTCGGGATCCCGGCCGCGCTGTGGGGCGCGCGGGTCTGCCATGTGGTGACGACCGGGCTGCTGGTGTGGTTCGGCCTGGCGACGGACGCGGAGATCTTCTACTGGATCGGCATGGTGATCGTCGCCGTGGCCTTCGTGTACGAGCACCGGGTCGTGCGGCCGCACGACCTGTCCCGGCTGAACCGGGCCTTCTTCTCGGTCAACGGTTTCATCGGGATCGCGCTGTTCGCCTGCGCGCTGCTCGACCTGCTGGTGCGGGGTCTCACACCGTGACGTAGGTCTGCGGGCGGGGGCGGCGGAAGAAGAACGCCGCCGCCACCCCGCCCACGAGGCCGAAGAGGTGGCCCTGCCAGCTGATGCCGGAGTCCGTCGGCAGCACGCCCCAGAGCAGGGAGCCGTAGACCGCGGCGATGATCACGCCGAGGACGATGTCCAGCGGGCGCCGGTCCACGAAACCGCGGACCAGAAGGTAGCCGAAGAGGCCGAAGACCACCCCGGACGCGCCGAGCGTCACCGTGTCCGGCGGCGCGGTGAGCCAGACGCCGAGGCCCGCCGTCACGATCACCACGAGGACCACGGCGGCGAACCTGCGTATCCCGCCGAGCGCGGCGATGAAGCCGAGGACCAGCAGCGGGACGCTGTTGGACGCCACGTGCTCCCAGCCGCTGTGCAGGAACGCGGACGGCACGACGTCGGCCAGCTCCGCGGTTTCGCGCGGGCTGACGCCGTAGGTGTCGAGGGAATGGCCCGTCGCCGCGTCGACGCCTTCCAGGAGCCACAGCAGCGCGAGCCAGCCGAGCATGACCACGCCGGCCGTGACGGCCCGTGCGGTGGCGCTCGTGCGTGTGTCCGTCATGGTCACCCCCTGTCCATGGCTGTTCCCTCGTCCGCTGCAACGTCCGGAGCACCTGGCTCAGTTCCTGGAGCAGGGCGCCGGATAGGCTCGGTGGTGTGAGAACCGGGACTTCGATGAGTCAGCAGCAGCGCAGGCCTTGGATCGTCGGGGTCTCGGGCGCATCGGGCACGCCCTTCGCGGCCGCGGTGCTGCGCGGGCTGCTGGCCGCCGGGGAGAGCGTCGATCTGGTGGTCAGCCGCGCCTCGCGGCTGACGCTCCTGGACGAGACGGGGATCTCCTTCCGCGACGCCCACTGGCAGGAGGACCTGCGGAGCTGGCTGGCGCGGGGCGCGGACGGGAAGCCGGACACCTTCGGCCCGGACATCTCCGGCGTACGCCACTGGGCGGCCGGCGATCTGGCGGCCGGGCCGTCGTCGGGATCGTATCCGGCGAAGGGGATGCTGATCGTCCCGGCGTCGACGGCGTGCGTGGCCGGGGTGGCCCTCGGGCTCTCGAAGGATCTGCTGCAGCGGGCCGCGAGCGTGACGCTCAAGGAGCGGCGGAAGCTGGTCGTGGCCGTGCGCGAAACGCCGCTCAGCGGCCGGACGCTGAAGCAGATGGTCGCACTCGACGAGGCGGGAGCCGTGGTGCTGCCCGCCTCGCCGGCGTTCTACGCGGGAGCGACGCACATCCAGGACCTGGTGGACTTCGTCGCGGGGCGGGTGCTGGACGCGGCGGGGGTGCCGCACCAGCTGTACCGCCGGTGGGAAGGGGAGCTCGGTGGCGCCTCCCGGGGCTGATCCGGCGGGGTCAGCGCTTCTTCCTGCTCACGCGCGGGGTGCGCGTGCGGTCGACCCGGTGGGCGGCGGCGGGCTGGTGGGCACGCGAGCGGTTGGCCAGGTCCTGCAGCTCGCGCATCCGGGCGTAGGCCATCTCGATCGAGTACACGGTGAAGGTCACTCCTGAAGATTCGAAAGCTTTTCTTGGATAATGAGGAAGATTTACAGGGCTTGACCCTGTTGTGCCTTGGATTCTACACGTAAACTCGCGGTACTGCTGAACAATGGAAGGTTTCAGTCATATGGACGCGGTGGACAGACAGCTCATCCAGGCCCTGAGGGAGAACGGCAGGGCCTCGTACGCCGAGCTGGGACGGCTCGTCGGGCTCTCCGGGCCCAGCGTCACCGACCGCATCAACCGGCTGGAATCCGCCGGTGTCATCACCGGCTACCGCGCGACCGTCGACGCCGCCTCGCTGGGGCTCGGGGTCACGGCGCTGATCGGCATCTCCCTCTCCGACGCCGCCGACCACGAGGACGTCGCGCACCGGCTGAAGGACCTCGCCGAGATCGAGGACTGCTGGTTCATCGCGGGTGACGACTCCTTCATGCTCAAGGTGCGGGTGGGGGACGTGGACGGCCTGGAGAAGACGATCCGCAGGCTCAGCGGCACGAAGGGCGTCTCCCGGACCCGTACGACGGTCGTGCTCTCCACGAAGTGGGAGAACCGGGTGGGGGAGCTCCCCGAGGAGGAGTGACGCGGAGCGGCGACGGGGGTCCCCCCGCCCGGAAGGCGGGGGAGTACCGTGGGCTGCCGGATCTGTCACATGGAGATATGGAGGCGCCCTGGTGGACGCGGGACTCAAGCGCGAGCTGGAGGAGAAGGTCCGGGCCGGTGAGCGGCTGACCCGCGAGGACGGGATCGCGCTCTACGAGTCCGACGACCTGGCCTGGCTCGGCGGGCTGGCCCACGAGGTGCGTACGAGGAAGAACGGCGACGTCGTCCACTTCAACGTCAACCGCCACCTCAACATGACCAACGTGTGCACCGCGTCCTGCGCGTACTGCTCGTTCCAGCGCAAGCCGGGCGAGAAGGACGCGTACACGATGCGCATCGAGGAGGCCGTCCGGCTCGCGAAGGCGATGCAGGGCGAGAACCTCACCGAGCTGCACATCGTCAACGGGCTGCACCCCACCCTGCCGTGGCGCTACTACCCGCGCTCCCTCAGCGCGCTCAAGGAAGCCCTGCCGGAGGTGGCGCTCAAGGCGTTCACGGCGACGGAGATCCATCACTTCGAGACGATCTCCGGGCTCTCGGCCTCCGAGATCCTCGACGAGCTGATCGAGGCCGGGCTGGAGTCGCTGACCGGCGGCGGTGCGGAGATCTTCGACTGGGAGGTCCGCCAGCACATCGTCGACCACAACACCCACTGGGAGGACTGGTCGCGCATCCACCGTCTCGCGCACGAGAAGGGTCTCAAGACCCCCGCGACGATGCTGTACGGGCACATCGAGGAGCCCCGTCACCGCGTCGACCACGTGCTGAGGCTGCGGGAGATGCAGGACGAGACCGGCGGCTTCCAGGTCTTCATCCCGCTCCGCTACCAGCACGACTTCGTGGACATGAAGGACGGCAAGGTCCGTAACACCCTCCAGGCGCGGACGTCGATGGCGACCGGCGCGGAGGCGCTCAAGACCTTCGCGGTCTCCCGGCTGCTGTTCGACAACGTCCCGCACGTCAAGGTGTTCTGGGTGATGCACGGCGTGCAGACCGCGCAGCTCGCACTCCAGCACGGCGCGGACGACATGGACGGCTCGGTCGTCGAGTACAAGATCACGCACGACGCCGACGACTACGGCACCCCGAACAAGCTCGGCCGCGAGGACCTGCTGGACCTCATCCGGGACGCGGGCTTCCGGCCCGTGGAGCGCAACACCCGGTACGAGATCCTGCGCGAGTACCCGGGCCCGGACGCCGGACGGCGCGAGACGCCGCAGCCGATGCGCGTCTGAGGCGGCACCGGGCCCGGCGGCCCCACCACGCGAGAAAGCCCCGGCCGCCGGGGCTTTCTCGCGTGGTGGACGCAGGTTGAGCGTCCTGCTGCGTAATGGTTAACCTGCCCCAATGGCGCTTACTTTTGAAGTGGATCCCGCGTTCGGCCGAACTCTGCGGGACGGCATCACCGCGCTCTGGGTCGATGTCAGCAACGCGGGCGGAGCCGTCGGCTTCGTGCCGCCCGTCACCGGCGAGGACGTCCGGCCGGAGCTCGTCAAGCACCTCGCCGGGATGACGGAGGGCCGCACCCACCTGATCGTCGGACGGGACGAGGACGGCACGGTGGCCGCCACCGCCTTCCTCACCCGCAACACCCACCGGCTCATGCAGCACTGGATCGGCGTCTACACGGTCATGGTGCACCCGCGCCACCAGGGCAAGGGCTTCGGCCGCGCCCTGATGACGGCTGCGGCCGAAGCCGCCCAGGGGCTCGACGGGATCGACGCCATCCGGCTCACCTGCCGCAGCGGCACCGGGGCGGACCGCTTCTACGCCTCCTGCGGGTACAAGGAGGTGGGCCGGATCCCGAACGCCATCCGGGTCGCCGAGGACGACTACCGCGACGACATCATCATGCTGCTCCCGCTCTTCCGTTAGCGGCCCCAGGGGCAACCCCTGCGAACTGATCGAATTCGGGGCATGCTTCACTGGTCGGGCAGGACTCCGGACTGCACGACCGCAGGAACGTCGGACGTAGAGAGAAGGCCAGCCGTGTCCGCTGCAAAGCCCAGCGCAACGATCCGGTACACCGCCATGCGCCTGCTGATTTTCGTCGGCTGCTTCTTCGTCGCCGGCGTGGCGGTCCACTTCGGGGTGCTCCCCGCGGGCGTCGCCGGCTCCAACGCCCTCTGGGTCGTCCTCCTCGGTCTGCTGCTCTCCGCGCCCCTCAGCTTCATCCTGCTGCGCAAGCAGCGTGACGAGATGTCCGAGCAGATCATCTCGACGGTCGACCGGACCAAGGCCAGGCTCGAGGCGAACCGCACCCGCGAGGACAGCGTCACCCGGTAGGCGCCGCGTAAGCTTCCTCACACCCGAACCCCCGTACGACGAGACCCCGGACCGGAGCAGCCGCTCCCGTACCGGGGTTTCGGCGTGTCCGGACCAGGGACCGGTGAAATGATCAAGAAGTAGACCTTTGAGGTTCTCAAAGTTGCAGTGTTAACGTATTCGGCATGATGACGGCAGCGCGCACCCACCACGCCTTGAGCATCCCGCTCGTGGCGCGCCTGCACGTCGATCTCTGCCGCTGTATGTCCGCGGTCTGTTGCCGCAACGTCTGAACCGGCATCATGCAGCGGCGCCGTCCCTGACACGGGCGCCGCACCCCCGTCCCCCTGTTCGACCGCACGACCGTACGCCTGTCCTCGTACGCGCCGATGCGTCACATCTGGAGTGTGTCCGTGTCCGCGAATCCCGCGTCCACCGCCGAGACCGGAGCCGGTAAGCCGTCCGGTTCCGGTTTCCGCCTGCCCCGCGTCCCGTTCTGGGTCCAGATAGTCGCCGGTCTGGTCCTCGGTGTCCTGCTGGGCTGGCTCGCCCGCAGCCAGGACGTCGGCTGGCTCGTCACCACCCTCGACAAGGTCGGCGGCATCTTCGTCCAGCTCCTCAAGCTGGCCGTCGCGCCCCTCGTCTTCTTCGCGATCCTGGTCTCGATCACCAACCTGCGCAAGGTCAACAACGCCGCCAGGCTGGCCACCCGCACCCTGCTGTGGTTCATGATCACGTCACTGATCGCGGTCGCCATCGGTCTCGCGATCGGCCTGGTCACCAACCCGGGCGCCGGTACCGGCCTCACCCCGAAGGACGGCGCCAAGCCCGAGAACGCCGGCTCCTGGATCGACTTCCTCACCGGCATCGTCCCCACCGACGTCATCACGCCGTTCACCGAGCTGAACGTCCTGCAGATCGTCTTCATGGCGGCGGTCGCCGGTATCGCCGCGCTCCAGCTCGGCGAGAAGGCCAAGCCGATCCTCGCGCTCAGCGAGTCGGTCCTCGAACTCCTCCAGAAGGCCCTGTGGTGGGTCATCCGCCTCGCCCCGATCGGCACCGTCGGCCTCATCGGCTACGCGATCGCCGACTACGGCTGGGACCTGATCGGCAAGTACGCCACGTTCACCGCCGACGTGTACATCGGCTGCGCCCTCGTGATGTTCGGCGTGTACCCGCTGCTGCTCGCCACGGTCGCCAAGGTCAGCCCGCTGCAGTTCTTCAAGGGCGCCTGGCCCGCGATCCAGCTGGCCTTCGTCTCCCGCTCCTCGGTCGGCACGATGCCGGTCACCCAGCAGGTCACCGAGCGCCTCGGCGTCCCGAAGAACTACGCGAGCTTCGCCGTCCCGTTCGGCGCCACGACGAAGATGGACGGCTGCGCCGCGATCTACCCGGCGCTGGCGGCGATCTTCATCGCGCAGATCTTCGACATCCAGCTGGGCATCGGTGACTACATCCTGATCGCGTTCGTCTCGGTGATCGGCTCGGCGGCCACCGCCGGCCTCACCGGCGCCACGGTCATGCTGACCCTCACCCTGTCGACCCTGGGACTGCCGCTGGAGGGCGTGGGCCTGCTCCTGGCCATCGACCCGATCCTGGACATGATGCGCACCGCCACGAACGTGGCGGGACAGGCTCTGGTCCCCGTGATCGTCGCGGCCCGCGAGAAGATCCTCGACCACGACGCGTACAACTCGGCGTCGGCCTCCCCGATCGAGGAGCCTGCGGACGAGGTGCGTGACGTGGAGACCAAGGGCGTCCCCGTCACGGCGTGACCCTTCTGCACACAGGCGCCCCCGGACTCCGTGTCCGGGGGCGCCGCTGTGCGTCCGGGCGGTCACGGGTTCTGGAAGACGACCTCGGGGTTGCCGGGGGTGGGGCCGTCCAGGAGCGGTCGAGGCCGGTCCTTCAGCTGCAGGTCGAGGAAGGCCGCCACGTAGGCCCTGGTGATCCGCGTCGAGCGGTCGCCGGAGAGAGGCGCCTCGGGGTCGGCCGGCAGGCCCAGCTGCTCGCCGAGTCCGGGGGTGTCCGTGAAGGTGAAGTGGCCCGAGTCCCTGACCGTCAGCCAGCGCTTCCAGCCGTCGAGGTGCTGCCACCCCTGGTCCCAGGAGCAGTCCCCGCCCCCAGGACGGTGGCCTGCGTCGGTGCCGAGCATGAGGAACGGCCGTCCGCCGAGGCCCGAGCGGGGGACCGGGTCGAAGAAGGTGCCGTCCATGTTGATCCCGGCGTCGACGCGGGGATCGGTGCGCATCGTGGAGGCCGCGGCGTTGCCGCCGATGGAGTGTCCGGCTGCGGCGATCCGGCGGCGGTCGATCATGCGGGAGTTCTCCCAGGCGGGGTGGGGTCCGGTCAGCCGGTCGAGCACGAAGGAGAGGTCGGCGGCCCGTCCGGCGGAGACGGTCCTCAGCACTTCCCGGGAGGCCGCGTCGTCCGGCGCCGCCTCGACCGTGTCGCAGGCCGCGCACGTCAGTACCCGTCCGCCGGGGAAAACGGTCCCGCTGGTCTCGTAGGCGTGATCGACGCTCGCCACGACATAGCCCCGGCTCGCCAGCTCCTCCGCGAGGGAGGTCAGAGTGGCGCGGGGGGTGTTGAAACCGGGCGAGAGCAGCACCAGCGGGAACCGTCCCCCCGCGGGCCGGGCGTCCGTACGGGCATGGGTGGAGGCCGAGCTGACGACGTCGGCGGACACGAGGCCGTCCAGCCCCCGCCCCGCCAGCATCAGCCGGGCCTCCTCGGTGTCCATGTAGGGGGCCGGCGTGCTTCCGCTTCCCGCCCGGGCCGGGTGGTGGACCGAGACCATCAGTTCTCGGTCCCCGGCCCCGGGCACCCACGGGTCGGCGCGGCTGTGGTCGGTGAGGTGCAGGACGTCGACCCCCACGGCGTACGGGCCGGTCGGGCGGGGCAGTTCGAGTGGGGCGGTGCCGGACGTGGCGGACACGGCCGGTGCGGGCGCGGGGCCGGACAAGGCCTGGGCGGTGACGGCGGGCGTGGTCAGCAGGGCCAGGGCGGCGAGGGCGGAGACAGCGGCCCGTCTGCGGAGTGTGGTCGTCATGTTGAAGGACACTAGGCAGCCGGCCCGGGAAGGGCGTCGGGCCTGGGAGGGATCTCGTGGGCGACCTGAGTCGTACGGACGGGCTACCTCAGATGGAGGGGTGCCTCCCGGCCGTCGAGGCCGGGCCGCTCCCTTCCGTACGGCGGCTGCCGGGGCCGCGCCGTACTCTTACCGAGGAGTAGCGCAGTGGGGGCGGGAGGGATGTCCGACGTGAGTGCAGTGAAGAGCAAACGAATGCCGCGCGCGGTGCGCGAGAAGCAGATGATGGACGCGGCCGTGCGGACCTTCGGGCAGCGCGGATACCGGGCCGCTTCGATGGACGAGATCGCGGAACTCGCCGGGGTGTCCAAACCCTTGGTCTACCTGTACCTCAACTCGAAGGAGGAGCTCTTCACCGCGTGCATCCGCCGTGAGGCGAAAGCGCTGGTGGAGGCCGTACGGGCGGCCGTGGAGCCGGGGATTCCGGCGGACGGGCAACTGTGGTCGGGGCTGCGGGCGTTCTTCACCCACACCGCGGAGAACCCGGACGGCTGGGCGGTGCTGCACCAGCAGGCGAGTTCGCACGGGGAGCCGTTCGTCAGTGAGGTGGGGGCGCTGCGCAAGGAGATCGTTGCGTTCGTGACCGGTCTGATCGGTGCGGCGGCGCGTGAGGCGCACAGCGATCCCGCGCTGCCCGACCGGGATGTGGAGGGGCTCGCGCAGGCGCTGGTGGGGGCGGCGGAGGCGCTCGCCGGGTGGGCGAACTCCACCCCCGGAGTCTCGGCCAAGGAGGCCGCGTCGACCCTGATGAACTTCTCGTGGGCGGGCCTGGAGAACCTCATGCACGGGCGCGGCTGGCAGTCCCGGGGGGACTGAGCGGGCTCAGTCCCCCCGGGCCGCACTGCCGGTGAGGTGGACGCGGCTGCCGCTGCGCACCTGGAAGGCGGCGCCCGCGGCGGCGTACGTGACGGTGGCGGGAAGCAGGACGGGCGCCTTGAAGTCCGCCCGCACGGACCGGATCCGGCGCGGCTCACCCGCCCCGTCCCCGGTTCCGGCCTCCGCCAGGCAGCGGGCGACGGTCCACATGCCGTGCGCGATGTGCCGGGGGAAGCCGAAGAGCCGCGCGGTCAGGGGGTGGAGGTGGATGGGGTTGCGGTCGCCCGAGGCTGCTGCGTACCGCCGTCCGAGGCCGGAGGGCAGCCGCCACTGCGCCACGGCGGGCAGGTCCGGGGAGGCGGCCGGGGGAGGAGCGGGGGCGGCCGTCGCTCCGGTCGCGTGCCGGGACAGGTAGCCGCTGCGTGACTCCCAGACGAGCTCTCCCCCGAGCCGCGCCTCGGTCACGATCGTGACCTCGGTGCCGCGCCGGTGCGGCGTCAGCCCGTCGGCGTACACGGTGAGCCCGAGTTCGTCCGCCGGGTGCAGCGTCCGGTGCCCGGTGATCTCGATCCAGGTGTGGACCAGTCCGAGCACCGGGAGGGGGAAGTCGCGGCGCGTCATCAGCCGCATGGCCGGCGGGAAGCCCAGCACATGCGGATAGGTGAGCGGCACCGGGTCCGGTTCGGCGAAGCCGCAGATCCTGCTGTACGCGGCGAGGGGGCCGGGCGGGACGGGGGCGGGCGGGAGCACCACGCGGCCGGCGGGCAGCACGGCGCCGGGGCGCCCGACCCGCTTGAACGGCGAGGTGGCGGCTCCGCGGACGAGGGACAGGCTCAGACCGTTCATGGGTCAGGCCCCCAGCAGGCTCTGGCCGCAGACCCGCACGACCTGGC
>NZ_DATMVN010000397.1:0-32296 GCF_035563135.1 Streptomyces sp. | reverse complement strand
CACCCCCGCACCCCAGCCCGCCCCGGCCGCCCCCGTCGCCGAAGCCGGGAAACCGGACGTCGCCCGCGCCGTCGACGACGTCAAACGCCTCCTCGGCGAGGGCCGCATCACCCAGGCCGTCGACATCCTCGGGGGAATCCTGCCGGCCGCCGCCGCGGAGCACGGCGAACACTCGCCGGTCGTACGGATCCTGCGCAAGCAGTACGCGGCGACACTGATGGACGACGGCCAGTACCGCCGCGCCCTCCCCGAGCTCCGCCGCCTCGCCGACGACCGCGCGGCCGAAGCGGGCCCCGCCGACCCGCAGACCCTGCAGTTCCGTCACGACGCCGCCCAGTGCCTGGAACAGCTCGGCGAGGCTGCCGCAGCCCTCGTCGAGTACCGCGCCGTCCTCCCCTACTACGAGAACGGCTACGCGACCGCCTCCGGTCCCGGCCGCGCCTTCGACATCCGCCACCGGATCGGCCACCTCCTGCTCGGCATGGGCGACCACACGGCGGGCCGCGCCCAGTTGCAGGGACTCCTGTACGACACGGAACGCGTCTACGGCCCCCACCACCCGCTCCCCACGGAGCTCCGCCGGCAGCTGACCCACCACCAGGACGTACGCGGTTCGGTGTAGGCCGGAGGACGGCCGGGGGGCGCGCCCCAGGAGATGCGTCCCCGACCCCACACCGACCGGTCCGGAAATCGTTGGTCGAAGCAGTGGCCCGAATCACGTCCACTGCCTAACATCGATCACCGCAAGGCTTTGTGCACTGATGCACAAACTCTCCCCGGGAGGCTCCTTTGCACCGCCGCCGTCGTACCGCGCCCGCCCTCTTCGCCGCCACTCTCGTCGCGGCGCCGCTCCTGACCGCCTGTGGCGGCGAGGCCCACCCCGGTGCCGCGGCCGTGGTGGGCGGGGACCGGATCGACGTGGCCACGCTCCAGGCGCAGGCGGCCGATGTGCGCAGCGCCCAGCAGGACTCGGCACGGTCCCAGGAGCTGGTGACGAAGTCGGGCCAGCTGGCCCGGGTCAAGCTGTCCGGCCTCATCTTCGGCCGGGTCCTGGACCGTGCCGCGAAGGACGCGGGGGTGAGCGTCAGCCGCAAGGAGGTCCAGCAGATCCGCAGCGACGCCGCCGCGCAGTCCGGCGGTGACGAGGGGGTGCGGACGCTGATGCTGGAACAGCGCTGGGTGGCGCCCGGCCAGATCGACGCGAGCCTGCGCCAGGAGGTCCAGCTCCAGAAGCTGGCCCAGGCGCTGAGGACGGATCTGCAGAGCCCCGCCGGGGTGCAGGCCGTCGGGCAGGCACTCACCGAGGCGTCGAAGGCACTGCACATCGACGTCAATCCGCGCTACGGCAGCTGGGACGACCAGAAGGTCCAGCTCAGCACCTACAAGGCGTCGTGGATCAAGCAGATCACTCCCGTGAAGGGGCAGCAGCCCGAGGCCGGCGTCTGACCCCGCCCGCCCGGAGGTAGGTTCGGGGGCGTGAACGCTGAAGATCCCGGCCGTGTCGTCCTGCTCACCGCCAGCCACCGGGTCGCCCCCGGTCTGCTGTCCTGGCCCGCCTGGCAGGCGCTGCACGCCGCTGACCGGGTGCTGTGCGCCGGGCGGGACCATCCGCAGCTGCCGTACCTGCGGGAAGCGGGCGTCGCCGTCGAGGACACCGCACCCTCGGCCGAGGAACTCGTGGACGACTGCGCGGGCGGCAGGACCGTGGTGGTGCTGGTGGGCGGCGAGGGTGATCAGCGGCTCACCGACGGCCTGGCCCGGCTCGGCGGTTCGGGCCGGGTGCGGATGCCGGACCTGGAGCTGCTGCCCGGTTCGTACGACCTGCCCGGCGCGCGCCTCCTGGACCTGGTCCAGGTCATGGACCGGATCCGGCTCGCATGCCCGTGGAGCTCGCAGAAGACGCACGAGGGCCTCGCGAAGTACGCCATCGAGGAGGCGTACGAGCTGGTCGAGGCCATCGAGGACGGCGACCGTGAGGAGCTGCGGGAGGAGCTCGGCGACGTACTGCTCCAGGTCGTCTTCCACGCGCGCATCGCGCAGGAGGACCAGGAGGAGCCGTTCGGCATCGACGACGTCGCGGCCACGATCGTCGAGAAGCTGATCCACCGGCATCCGCACGTGTTCGGCGACGAGACCGCCGAGACCCCGGAGGACGTCCACGCGCACTGGCTGCGGACGAAGGCGATCGAGAAGCAGCGCGCATCGGTCACCGACGGGGTGCCGCTCGGCCAGCCCGGCCTGGCGCTGGCGGCCAAGCTCGGCAGCAGGGTCCGTGCCGCGGGTCTCGACGTCGCGCTCCCCGAGGGCGACGGGATCGGCTACCGGCTGCTCGCCCTCGCCGTACGGGCCGAGGAGGACGGCACCGACCCGGAGGCCGCCCTGCGGGCCGCCGCCCGCGCCTACCGGGACGCGATCCGGGCGGCGGAGGGGTCCGGCGCCGCTCCGGACAGCGTCGAGGGGTGAACGACAGCCCCGGGACGGCCCCCGCGCCCGACGCAGCGCCAGAACTCTTCACCTGGGAGTTCGCCACCGACCCGTACCCCGCCTACGCCTGGCTCCGCGAGCACAGCCCCGTGCACCGCACGGCGCTGCCCAGCGGTGTCGAGGCGTGGCTGGTGACCCGGTACGCCGATGCCAGGCAGGCCCTCGCCGACACCCGGCTCTCCAAGGACCCGGCCCACCACGCGGGGTCCGCGAAAGCCAAGGGCAAGACCGGCATCCCGGGGGAGCGCAAGGCGGAGCTGATGACGCACCTGCTGAACATCGACCCCCCGGACCACACCCGGCTGCGCCGGCTCGTGTCCAAGGCGTTCACCCCGCGCCGGGTCGCGGAGTTCGCGCCGCGCGTGCAGGAGCTGACGGACCGCCTCATCGACACCTTCGTCGAGGAGGGGAAGGCGGACCTCATCCATGACTTCGCCTTCCCCCTCCCCATCTACGCGATCTGCGACCTGCTCGGTGTGCCGCGCGAGGACCAGGACGACTTCCGTGACTGGGCGGGCATGATGATCCGGCACGGCGGGGGGCCGCGCGGCGGGGTGGCCAGGTCGGTCAAGAAGATGCGCGGCTATCTCGCCGAGCTCATCCACCGGAAGAGGGAGAATCCCGGCGACGACCTGATCTCCGGGCTGATCCGGGCGAGCGACCACGGCGAACACCTCAGTGAGAACGAGGCCGCCGCCATGGCCTTCATCCTCCTGTTCGCCGGTTTCGAGACGACCGTGAACCTCATCGGCAACGGCACCTACGCCCTGCTGCGCAATCCTTCCCAGCGTGAACGGCTGGAGCGCTCGCTGGCGGCGGGGGAGACGGAACTGCTCGCCACGGGCATCGAGGAGCTGCTGCGCTACGACGGGCCGGTGGAGCTCGCGACCTGGCGCTACGCCACCGCCCCCGTGACGCTGGGAGGGCAGGAGATCGCGGCGGGGGACCCCGTTCTCGTGGTGCTCGCCGCAGCCGACCGGGACCCGGAGCGGTTCCAGGACGCGGACACCCTGGATCTCGCGCGAAGTGACAATCAGCACCTGGGATACGGGCACGGCATCCACTACTGCCTGGGGGCACCGCTGGCCCGGCTGGAGGGACAGGTGGCGCTGGCGACGCTGCTGAGGCGCCTTCCCGACCTGCGGCTCGCTGCGGAACCCGCTGATCTGCGCTGGCGTGGCGGGCTCATCATGCGGGGACTGCGCACGCTTCCCGTGGCCTTCGCTCCCGGGCGTCCGGGCGAAGAAAGTGACACCACGTCAACTCCGTGACTTTCACGTGATCTCCGCTGCATCGACTTGTGACACACGTTCGAGTAGGGCTAGGTTCACCGTTCGACTCACCCGTCACACGTCAGTCACACGGAAGGCAATCCCATGGGCTCCGCGACCGGCAGACACCGTCGCCCTCGTCAGGCACCCGCCATCGTCGTCGCCGCAGGCGTCACGGGATCGGCCATCGCCATCCCGCTGCTCGGCGCGGGCGGCGCGCAAGCCGCAGAGGCGTCGACCTGGGACCGGGTCGCCGAATGCGAGAGCGGCGGCATGTGGAGTGCCGACCTCGGCAACGGCTACTACGGCGGCCTGCAGTTCTCGCAGGCCGACTGGTCGGCCTACGGCGGCACGGCGTACGCCGCCCGCGCCGACCTCGCGAGCCGTTCGCAGCAGATAGCGGTCGCGGAGAAGGTGCTGGAGGGCAAGGGCCCGCAGGCCTGGGCCAGCTGCGCCGTGATCTCCGGGCTGGCCCTGGACGGGACGCTGCCGGGCGTGGACCCGGGCGGGGAGCCGTCCGCCGAGCCCTCGGACACCGCGACTCCGTCCGGGACCCCCTCGCCCGAAACCCCGGATCCGGCGGACGGCACCGGCACCTCGGCCGGTTCCGGCGCGAAGGACGACGCGCGCGGGAACGTGTCCGACGGCACGACGGACAAGGGCGACGGCACCGGCACCGGCACCTCCGCCGCGTCGCCGTCCGCCACTGCGTCCCCCGAAGCCTCCGGAGCCTCCGAGGAGCCCGGCGCGTCCGATGCGTCCGGTGCGCCGAAGGGGGACGGGGCGAAGAGCGGAAAGCACCGCGGTACGCCGGCCCCCGAGGCGAGCGCCGGAACGGAGCTGGAGGACGGACGCGACTCCGGCCGCCACGCCTCGCGCGGCGACTCCGGGGCGCGTCAGGGCGCGGAGGAGGCGTACACCGTCCGCGAGGGCGACAACCTCTGGGCGATCGCCGACGCGCAGGAGCTCTCCGGCGGCTGGACCGCGCTCTACGAGGCGAACAAGGACGAGCTGGGATCCGATCCGGACCTGATCCTTCCCGGCCAGAGCCTGGAGCTCGGCGTCGGCGCGGCCGCGCAGGACGTCCTGGCGGAGCCTGCGGCCAACTGATCAAAAGCGGGAAAACACCCCGAAAGCAGGGGTAGTTCAGAGGCCTATGTCCACTTATGCGTAAGTGAGACATGGGTCTCTTTGCTTCAACTGGCGCGCCCCGTCCGTCCGGTCCGTCCATATCTGCTCCGACCTGCGAAAACGACCCGGCGCCCTTGATTGTTACGTGCTGATTGGCCGTTATGTCCACCTTTGAATGTAGGGGTTGGGTGTGATTACGGTCGGAACCGCTCGCACCGCGGGCACCTTCGACCGTCACGCCGAATCCTGCCGTCGGCCGAAGGGGACCGACGCGTAAAGCGCCGTAGGCAGGAGCGGGGGACCCAGGTAAGTGCCGGACCCGGCCGTCGGAAGACGGGCGAAGGTGCGGCTTGGGGTGAAGCCTTCCGCGAGTGCGGGAGGCCGGGCAGCTCACAGCCCGAACCCGACAGCTCACCTCGTAGGCGTCGGTGAGGAGAACCATGCTGCTTTCCAGCAAGGGCAAGCACCGTCGCCCGTCCAAGGCCGTCCGTATCGCGACCCTGGCCGGTGTCACCGGTGCCGCCGTCGCCGTGCCGCTCATGGGTGCCACCGGCGCCTCCGCGGCCTCCGTCGATACCTGGGACGCCGTCGCCCAGTGCGAGTCCGGCGGCAACTGGTCCATCAACACCGGCAACGGCTACTACGGCGGTCTGCAGTTCTCGCAGTCCAGCTGGGCGGCGGCCGGCGGCACGCAGTACGCCGCCCGCGCCGACCTGGCCAGCAAGGACCAGCAGATAGCCACCGCCGAGAAGCTCCTCGACCTGCAGGGCCCGGGTGCCTGGGCCTGCGCGGGCGCCGGGGGCCTGACGAACGACGGTGTGGACCCGGGTGTCGACACCGGCTCGGCGAAGAGCGGCGACACGGCCTCGCAGGCCGCGCCGGAGCGCAAGGCCGAGCAGCCCACCACGCGCAGCGAGAAGCGCACGGCGCCCGAGGAGACCGTCACCACCCCGACCGGTGACAAGGTCGAGAAGGGGGACGGCGAGTACAAGGTGAAGGCCGGCGACACCCTCGGCAAGATCGCCGACGCGAAGAAGGTCAAGGGCGGCTGGGAGAAGCTGTTCGAGCTGAACGACGACATCGTCGACGAGGCCGACCTGATCTTCCCGGGGCAGCAGCTCCACCTGAAGTAGTCGGAAACAGACCGGGGCCCTCCTCCGCCCCGGAGGCCCGGCCCGGCGTGCTGACCCCCCGCGCGCCGGGCCGCGGTCTGTCCGGCCGCCCCCGGCGGAGTGCCGAACGCGGGCTCGCCGGGAGGGCGAGCGTTCAGTTCTTGTGGTTACTGTCCAGTAGAATTCTGGAGCTTTGCCCGTAATGAAAGCTCTTGGGTGCTTTTTCGTCCCAGGGGACGGGCGGACGGCCGACGGAGCGGGCCGAGCCGGTTAGGCTCGTGACGCAAGGCCACAGTGACCCTGCACAACCAGTGTCAGATCCCAGAAGGAGATGCCTCGTGCCGTCCATCGACGTCGTCGTAGCCAGGGAAATCCTCGACTCCCGGGGTAACCCCACGGTCGAGGTCGAGGTTGGCCTCGACGACGGCAGCACGGGACGTGCTGCTGTTCCGTCCGGCGCCTCCACCGGTGCGTTCGAGGCCATTGAGCTTCGCGACGGCGACCCCAACCGCTACCAGGGCAAGGGCGTCGAGAAGGCCGTCCTCGCCGTGATCGAGCAGATCGGCCCGGAGCTCGTCGGCTACGACGCCACCGAGCAGCGCCTCATCGACCAGGCGATGTTCGACCTGGACGCGACCGAGAACAAGGGCTCCCTCGGCGCCAACGCCATCCTCGGTGTCTCGCTGGCCGTGGCGCACGCCGCGTCCGAGGCGTCCGACCTCCCGCTGTTCCGCTACCTCGGCGGCCCGAACGCGCACCTGCTGCCCGTTCCGATGATGAACATCCTGAACGGCGGCTCGCACGCCGACTCCAACGTGGACATCCAGGAGTTCATGATCGCGCCGATCGGCGCCGAGTCCTTCTCCGAGGCCCTGCGCTGGGGCGCGGAGATCTACCACACGCTGAAGAAGGTCCTGAAGACCAAGGGCCTGTCCACCGGTCTCGGTGACGAGGGCGGCTTCGCCCCCAACCTCGACTCCAACCGTGCCGCCCTCGACCTCATCATCGAGGCCGTCAAGGAGGCCGGTTACGTCCCGGGCCGCGACATCGCGCTCGCACTCGACGTCGCCGCGTCCGAGTTCTACAAGGACGGCGTCTACGAGTTCGAGGGCAAGTCCCGCTCGGCCGCCGAGATGACCGAGTACTACGAGGAGCTCGTCTCCGCGTACCCGCTGGTCTCCATCGAGGACCCGCTGTACGAGGACGACTGGGCGGGCTGGAAGGTCATCACCGACAAGCTCGGCTCCAAGGTGCAGATCGTCGGTGACGACCTGTTCGTCACCAACCCCGAGCGCCTCGCCCGCGGCATCGAGGAGGGCTCGGCCAACGCCCTGCTCGTCAAGGTCAACCAGATCGGTTCGCTGACCGAGACCCTGGACGCCGTCGAGCTGGCCCAGCGCAACGGCTTCAAGTGCATGATGTCGCACCGTTCCGGTGAGACCGAGGACGTCACCATCGCCGACCTCGCCGTCGCCGTGAACTGCGGTCAGATCAAGACCGGTGCCCCGGCCCGCTCGGACCGCGTCGCCAAGTACAACCAGCTGCTGCGCATCGAGGAGATCCTCGACGACGCCGCGGTCTACGCCGGGCGTTCGGCGTTCCCGCGGTTCCGCTTCGAGGGCTGACAGCCCGGGTCCGGAGCACCAGCCTCCGTCCGTCCCCGCATCCGGTCCCGTACCGTGTGCGGGGACGGACGTGCGTAACGGGAGGCGTGAGACATGGCCGGGAAGGACCGCGACCGGTTCTCCACCGCGACCAGGCTGCGGCTGCTCGGCGAGCAGACGGCGGCCCGCGTCTACCGGTCCCAGAACCGGCGCCAGGCCCGCCGGTCCCGGCTCACCGGGCGGGCGGCCTTCCTGGCGCTGATCGTCTGCTCCCTGGTCGTGGCCCTCGCATACCCCATGCGGCAGTACATCTCCCAGCGCGACCAGATCGCCGAGCAGGAGAGGCTCTCGCAGGAGGCCCGCGAGCGGACCGAGGAGCTGCGTGACGAGAAGGCGCGGCTCAAGGACGACGCGTACATCCGTCGCCTCGCGCGCCAGCACCTCCACTACGTGCTGCCCGGCGAGACCGCCTACACGGTGATCGACCCGGACGCGGCCGAGGAGCGCCGGGGCGAGCCGGGGGCGACGGGACAGCCCTGGCACTCGAACCTCTGGGACGGCGTCGACAGCGCGGACCGCGGATGACCCCGGCTCCGCGCCGGGTGCCGTGAGCGCGCGCCGGACCTCTCCAGTACTCTCCCCGCACCGATCCACCCAGTCCGACCGATGACATTCAAGGCAGGCATGGACACGCCCCCTCCGCAGACCGAACCCACCACGCCCACCGACGCGGACATCGCCGCGTTCGAGCTGCAGCTCGGCCGGCCGCCGCGCGGTCTGCGCGCCATCGCGCACCGCTGCCCGTGCGGCAACCCGGACGTGGTCGAGACACAGCCCCGTCTGGAGGACGGCACGCCGTTCCCGACGACGTACTACCTGACCTGCCCGCGCGCCGCGTCCGCGATCGGCACGCTGGAGGCCAACGGGGTCATGAAGGAGATGACCGAGCGGCTCACGACGGACCCGGAGCTGGCGGCCGCCTACCGGGCCGCGCACGAGGACTACCTCGCGCGGCGTGACGCCATCGAGGTCCTGGAGGGCTTCCCGAGTGCGGGCGGCATGCCGGACCGGGTGAAGTGCCTGCACGTCCTGGTCGGTCACTCGCTGGCGGCCGGCCCCGGAGTGAACCCGCTGGGCGACGAGGCCCTCGCGATGCTGCCGGAGTGGTGGGCGAAGGGCCCGTGCGTCACGCCGTGCGGCTCCGACGCCGAACCCGACGCGTCCTGACCCCCGCGCGGTACCCGTACAACCACAGGAGCCCCATGACCCGCGTTGCCGCCCTCGACTGCGGTACCAACTCGATCCGTCTGCTCGTCGCGGACGTGGACCCCGCCACCGGGGGCTTCACCGAGGTCGATCGCCGGATGCGGATCGTCCGGCTCGGCCAGGGTGTCGACCGGTCCGGTCGGCTGGCCCCCGAGGCGCTCGAACGCACCTTCGAGGCCTGTCGGGAGTACGCGGCTGTGGTCAAGGAGCTCGGCGCCGAGCGGATCCGGTTCGTCGCCACGTCGGCCTCCCGTGACGCGGAGAACAGCGACACCTTCGTCCGGGGCGTCCTGGACATCCTGGGCGTGGAGCCCGAGGTCATCACCGGTGACCAGGAGGCGCAGTTCTCCTTCGACGGGGCCACCAAGGAACTGGTGGGCAGCGACCGCCTGGAGAAGCCGTATCTCGTCGTGGACATCGGCGGGGGCTCCACCGAGTTCGTCGTGGGCGACGACCGCGTCCGCGCCGCCCGGTCCGTGGACATCGGCTGTGTCCGCATGACCGAGCGTCACCTGGTCCTGGACGGGGCCGTCGTGGACCCGGCCACGCCCGAGCGGATCGCCGCGATCCGGGCGGACATCGACGCCGCCCTGGACCTGGCCGAGGAGGCCGTGCCGATCTCCTCGGCGGCGACGCTCGTCGGTCTGGCCGGGACGGTCACCACCGTCGCCGCGATGGTGCTGGGGCTGGAGGAGTACGACTCCGAGGCGATCCACCACTCCCGGGTCTCCGTGGAGCAGGTCCGGGAGATCGCCGCCCGGCTGCTCGCGTCGACGCACGAGGAGCGTGCGGCGATCCCCGCGATGCACCCGGGCCGGGTCGATGTGATCACCTCGGGGGTGCTCGTCCTGCTCGCGGTGATGGAGCGGGCCGGGGCTCGCGAGGTCGTGGTCAGTGAGCACGACATCCTCGACGGGATCGCCTGGTCGGCGGCCTGATCACAGGGCCGGCACAGGCGCGGTGAGATGCCGCTCAAACGCTCTCCCGCCTGCACCTCTGAGCTTGCGAAGGCCTCTCCGGCCTCGTCCGGGGAGGTCTTTCGCGGGGCGCCGCGAGAAGCTTCGTGAACTTCTTCACAAGGAATTCGGCCCCACTGGGCGAAGTTCTGCCCCCGGGGAGCCGTACGGGCCGCCCGCGGGTCCTCCGGGCGGTGCTGCGGGGGCGTTTCGGGTGCGTGGCGGGTGCGTGTCCCGGACGGGTGGTTCCTCCCGGCCGACGGCACAAGGGCCAGCTCACAAGTGGTGAACAACGTTCACCGGGGTGCGGTGGTTCCCCGTCCCCACCATGACCTGGGTCACGTGGGCGGCGAAGTGTAGCAGAGGGTGGCGCATACCTTGTGAAGGGGCTCACGAGCATGCCCTCCGAGGGGGGTGGATACTCGATGGCATGAGCACCACGGAGCGTCCCAGGATCCTCGTTGTAGGCGGTGGGTACGTAGGCCTGTACGCAGCTCGTCGCATTCTGAAGAAGATGCGGTATGGAGAGGCGACCGTCACGGTCGTCGACCCGCGCTCGTACATGACGTACCAGCCCTTCCTCCCCGAAGCTGCTGCCGGCAGCATCTCGCCTCGGCATGTCGTCGTCCCGCTGCGACGCGTGCTGCCCAAGGCAGAGGTTCTCACCGGCCGTGTCACGACCATCGACCAGGACCGCAAGGTCGCCACGGTCGCGCCGCTCGTCGGCGAGGCCTACGAGCTGCCCTTCGACTACCTGGTCATCGCGATGGGCGCGATCTCCCGCACCTTCCCGATCCCCGGCCTCGCCGAGCAGGGCATCGGCATGAAGGGCATCGAGGAGTCCATCGGTCTGCGCAACCACGTCCTCGAGCAGCTGGACAAGGCCGACTCGACGACCGATGAGGACGTCCGCCGCAAGGCGCTGACGTTCGTCTTCGTGGGCGGCGGCTTCGCCGGTGCGGAGACCATCGGCGAGGTCGAGGACATGGCCCGCGACGCGGCGAAGTACTACACGAGCGTGAAGCGCGAGGACATGCGCTTCATCCTGGTCGACGCCGCCGACAAGATCCTTCCCGAGGTCGGTCCGAAGCTGGGCGCGTACGGCAAGGAGCACCTGGAGAGCCGTGGTGTCGAGGTCTACCTCTCGACCTCCATGGACTCCTGCGTCGACGGTCACGTGGTGCTGAAGAACGGTCTTGAGGTCGACTCCAGCACGATCGTGTGGACGGCCGGCGTGAAGCCGAACCCGGCGCTGGCGCGCTTCGGCCTGCCGCTCGGCCCGCGGGGTCACGTGGACACCTCCGAGAAGCTCCAGGTGCAGGGCACCGACTACATCTGGGCCGCGGGCGACAACGCCCAGGTGCCGGACATGGTCGGCCGCCGCGCGGGCAACCCGAACGCCTGGTGCCCGCCGAACGCCCAGCACGCGCTGCGCCAGGCCAAGGTCCTCGGCGACAACGTCGTCTCCGGCATGCGGGGCTTCCCGCAGAAGGAGTACAGCCACGCCAACAAGGGTGCGGTCGCCGGACTCGGCCTGCACAAGGGCGTCGCGATGATCGTCATGGGCAAGGTGAAGATCAAGCTCAAGGGCCGTCTCGCCTGGTACATGCACCGTGGCTACCACGGCATGGCCATGCCCACCTGGAACCGTAAGATCCGGATCTTCGCGGACTGGACGCTGGCGATGTTCCTGAAGCGCGAGGTCGTCTCGCTCGGCGCCATGGAGACTCCGCGTGAGGAGTTCTACGAGGCCGCCAAGCCGAGCCCCCCGCCGGTCGCGGCCAAGGCCGACGACGACAAGAGCAAGACCGGCGAGAAGGCCAAGGCCTCCTAGCGCGGGTACGTCATCGAAGGGGCCGTCCGCCATCCGTGGTGCGGACGGCCCCTTCGGTGTTCCCGGAGCCGGTCCCCTGACCGGTGCCGCGACGGGCCGTGTCCGCCCCGCCGCGCGGACGCCGTCCGCCGCGGCATTAGATGGTAAGTGCAGGTATTTTGCCGTTCCGTTGCCCCGGAGCGGGATGGCGCGGCCGCCGCGCGGCGTTGACGCCGGTGTACCTCGCCGTGGCCCCGAGGTGTCGCGGTCCGGTTCGGGTGCGTATATGCGAATTTAGGCACGTCGGAAACACCACCACGGAGGTGTGCGCCATGGCCGATGCCGCATCGCGGCTGACCGCTCTCGCCGAAGAGCTGCTGGGAGAACCCCTGCCGGTCCGCATCCGGGCCTGGGACGGCAGCGAATCCGGGCCGCCGGGTGCCCCCGCCCTCGTCCTGCGCCACCGCCGCGCCCTGCGCCGGCTGCTCTGGAAGCCGGGCGAACTGGGCCTGGCCCGCGCCTGGGTGGCCGGGGAGATCGATGTCGACGGGGATCTGTACGCCGCCCTGGACGCCCTGGCCGGGCTGCTCTGGGAGCGCGGGGCCGAGGCGAAGGACAGGGTCCACCCCGTCCGCGACCCGAAGGTGCGGGCGTTCGCCGCCGGCCTCGTCCAACTGGCCGGGCCCTGGCCGCCGCCGCCCCCGCCGGCCGAGGAGGTCCGCCGCCGCACCGGGCCGCTGCACACCAGACGCCGTGACAAGGAAGCCATCAGCCACCACTACGACGTGGGCAACGACTTCTACGCGATGGTCCTCGGCCCGTCCATGGTCTACTCCTGCGCCTACTGGCAGGCCGGCGGCACCCTGGAGGACGCCCAGCGCGACAAGCTCGACCTCGTCTGCCGCAAGCTCGCCCTCAAGGAGGGCGACCGCCTCCTCGACGTCGGCTGCGGCTGGGGCTCCATGGCCATCCACGCGGCCCGGGAGTACGGCGCCCGGGTCACCGGAGTGACCCTCTCCGCCGAACAGGCCGCTTTCGCCCGCAAGCGCATCGCCGAGGAGGGGCTCGCCGACCGGATCGAGATCCGCGTCCAGGACTACCGGGACGTCAGGGACGGGCCGTACGACGCCATCTCCTCGATCGGCATGGCCGAGCACGTCGGAACGGTCCGTTTCCGTGAGTACGCCGACGACCTCTACGCACTCCTCAGGCCCGGCGGCCGGCTCCTCAACCATCAGATCGCCCGCCGGCCCGAGAAGGACGAGTCGGCCTACCACGTGGACGACTTCATCGACGCCTACGTCTTCCCCGACGGGGAGCTCGCCCCGGTGGGCCGCACCGTCGCCACCCTGGAGGAGGCGGGCTTCGAAGCCCGGGACGTCGAGGCGATCCGCGAGCACTACGCCCTGACCCTGCGTCAGTGGGTGGCCAACCTGGAGAAGAACTGGAAGGAGGCCGTACGGGCCACCTCGCCCGGACGGGCGAGGGTGTGGCGGCTCTACATGGCCGCCTCCGCGCTCTCCTTCGAGCACAACAGGATCGGCGTCGACCAGATCCTCGCGGTGCGTCCGGGGGAGGGCGGCGCGGCGGGCATGCCGCTGCGGGCCCGCGCCTGGACGGCGTCCGCGGACGCCTGACCCGGGAACACGGAAGGGGCGGTACCCGCACTGCGGGTACCGCCCCTTCCCCGTCGTACGGCTACTCCGTCTTGATCGCGGTGAGCATGTTCAGCTTCGCGCCGCTCCGGGCCGGCCACAGCGAGGCCAGCACACCCACGAGGCCCGCGAGGACCAGGAAGAGGGCGAGCCGGTCCCACGGGATGACCAGGGCGTAGCCGGGGATGGAGGCGGACAGGCTCTTCCCGACCGCCCAGCCGAGGAACGTGCCGAGGCCCACGCCGACCACCGCTCCGAAGAGCGAGATGACGACGGCCTCCAGCCGGATCATGCGCTTGACCCTGCGGCGGTCCAGGCCGATCGCCCGCAGCATGCCGATCTCCTGCTGGCGTTCGAAGACGGACATGGCCAGCGTGTTGACGACGCCGAGGACCGCGATGACCAGGGCCATCGCCAGCAGCGCGTACATGATGTTCAGTGCCGTGTTGATGAACCCGCCGAACATGTCCCGGATGCCCTGGCGGTCCATGACGCTCATCGCCGGGTTGACGCCGAGCGCGTCGACCACGGCCTGCTCGTTGGCCTCGCTCTGGCCGCCGTCCATGGTCAGCCAGACCTCACGGATGTCGGTGCGGCTCTCGTGCGGGGCGACGACGTCCTCGGGGACCAGGACCGGGGAGAGGAACTCGTTGCCCTCGTAGAGCGCGCCGACCTTCAGGTTCTCCTTCTTGTCGTCCATGAACGTCACGGGCACGCTGTCGCCGGTCTTCCAGCCGTGCGACTTCGCGGTCCTGTGGTCGACGGCGATCTCGCCGTCGTTCAGGGAGGACAGCGAGCCGGAGACCGTCTTCAGGTCGAAGACCTTCTCGACGTCGCCCGGGGTGACCCCGGAGGCCGAGACTCCCCCGTTGCCGACGGTGAGCCAGACGGCCCGCTGGGGGGTGGCCGCCGCGACACCGTCGGCCTTGCGCAGGGCGGTGAGAGCCGACTCGTCGAGCGAGTCCCCGCTGGCCATCGAGACCATGTAGTCGGCCCGGATGTTGTCCGTCGTCATCTTGTCGATGGCCTGGCCGAGTGTGACGCCGAGCACGGAGATACCGGTGACCAGGGTGAGCCCGATCGCCAGGGCGGAGGCGGTGGCTCCGGTACGGCGCGGATTGCGGACCGCGTTCTGCGCGGCCAGCTTGCCGGAGACCCCGAACAGCTTCCGCAGCAGCGGGCGTACCAGGGCGATCACCGGCCGGGAGAGCAGGGGGATCAGCACGATGACACCGGTCAGGGCGAGGAAGGCCCCGGCACCGATGAGCCACCGGCCGTTCTCGTCGCCCTGGGCGGCGTCGGCGACGATCGCGGCGGACCCGAGGAGGGTGAGCACCCCGCCGATCGAGTTCCGCACGACCAGCGACTTCGTGGTGGCCACCGCGTGCACGCTGCTCATCGCCGCGACCGGCGGGATCTTGGCGGCGCGACGGGCGGGCAGCCAGGCGGCGAACACGGTGATCAGCACGCCGACGGCGAAGGCGGAGGCGACCGCGGTGGGCGAGACGACCAGTGGTCCGGCAGGGATCTTCCCGCCGAACATGCCCATCGCGGAGCGCAGCCCCGTGGCGAGGCCGACGCCGAGCAGGAAACCGGTCACCGAGGCGATCAGACCGACCACACCGGCTTCGAACAGGATGGACCGCTTGACCTGCCGGCGGGAGGCGCCGACGGCGCGCATCAGGGCGAGTTCCTTGGTGCGCTGTGCGATGAGCATGGTGAACGTGTTGGCGATCAGGAACACACCGACGAAGAGGGCGATGGCCGCGAAGGCCAGCAGCATCGAGTTGAGGCTCTTGAGGCCGGACTCCGTCGTCTCGGCCTCCTCGTCGGCGAGGGCCGCGCCCGTCCTGGCCTCGGCGTCCTCGGGGAGGAGGGGCTTCACGGCGTCCAGCAGCCGCTGGTCGGACGCCCCGGCCGCGGCGGTCACGGTGACGTCCTTGAACTCGCCGGGCCGCAGGTAGAGCTGCTGGGCGACCTCGGTGTCGAAGAGGACCAGGCTGCCGCCCGCGTTCACGGCGCCGTCCTCGGTGGTGAAGACACCGGAGAGGGTGTACTCCTTCACCGGCCCGTTGGTGGCGACCCGGACCTTCTCGCCGACCCGGTACTCACCCTTGTCGGCACTGGTCCTGTCCAGGGCGATCTGCCCGGCCTCCACCGGGCCCGAGCCGTCGGTGAACGTGTACTGCGCGTCCTTGCCGTCGGTGCCGGGGAAGAAGTTGGAACCGGTGTTGGACCAGCCGTTGCCGATGAGCTTGCCGTCGGTGTCGGCGACACCGGCGAATCCGGAGACCCGCCCGGTGGCCTCCGCCACCCCGTCGAGGTCCTGGATCTTCTTGAGCGTGGCCTCGTCGACGGCGGCGGTCTCCTCGTCGCCGCGCTCGGCCCAGGTGGTGACGGCGACGGCCACCTTGTCGTAGTTCTTGGCGGACTGGTTGCGGAAGGCGTTGCCGAGGGTGTCGGTGAAGACCAGGGTGCCGGAGACGAAGGCGACGCCGAGCATCACGGCGAGCACGGTCATCAGCAGCCTGGCCTTGTGCGCAAGGACATTGCGCACGGCGGTACGGAACATGTCGTCAATTCCTGGGGGAGTTCGGGAAGCGGACGGGAGGGGCGGACAGCCGTCGTGTCAGCTGGTGCGGCCCTTCGCGTCGAACGCCTTCATCCGGTCGAGGACCCCGTCGGCGGTGGGGCTGATCATCTGGTCGACGACCGCCCCGTCGGCCAGGAAGATCACCCGGTCCGCGTAGGAGGCGGCCACCGGGTCGTGGGTCACCATCACCACGGTCTGGCCGAGCTCGCGCACCGAGTTGCGCAGGAAGCCGAGGACCTCGGCGCCCGAGCGGGAGTCGAGGTTGCCGGTCGGCTCGTCACCGAAGATGATCTCCGGCTGCGAGGCCAGGGCGCGGGCCACCGCGACGCGCTGCTGCTGGCCGCCGGAGAGCTCCGTGGGGCGGTGCTTCAGCCGCTCGGAGAGGCCCACCATGTCGATGACCCGCTGGAGCCAGGCGGCATCGGGCTTACGGCCGGCGATGTCCATCGGCAGGGTGATGTTCTCCAGGGCGGTCAGCGTGGGCAGCAGGTTGAAGGCCTGGAAGATGAAGCCGATCTTGTCCCGGCGCAGCTGGGTGAGCTGCTTGTCCTTCAGGGTCCCCAGCTCGGTCTCACCGATGCGTACGGAGCCGCTGCTGAAGCTGTCCAGGCCGGCCACGCAGTGCATCAGCGTGGACTTCCCGGAACCCGAAGGGCCCATGATCGCGGTGAATTCCCCCTGCGGGAAGTCCACGGTCACCCGGTCCAGGGCGACCACCTGGGTCTCACCCTGGCCGTAGACCTTCGACAGCTCCGTGGCGCGGGCGGCGACCGCGGTGGTGCGGTGAACGGTGGTGGTGGTCACAGGGGTGCTCCAGGTTCGTACGACAGGTTCGAGGGGACCCCACCATCGTCTCCGCCGTACCGTGCCGGGGCGTCAGCCCTCGTGCCCGTTCCCGGGGCCCTCTTGAGTCGCACCCGCCGGGCGGTCGCGTAGTCCTGAGGTAGGAGACCGGCCCGGGGCCGTGCCCGTCCTCAGCGGGGTGGCGCGGTGGAGCCGCGGGGCACCAGACGCGCCGCCGCGTCCTCGAACCCGGGGGCCGAGCCGTCGGCGACCATCGCCAGCAGGGTGCGGGCCGCGTGGGTGCCGTAGGCGGAGATGTCCCTGCTCAGCGCGGTCAGCGCGGGGCGCACGACGCGGGAGAGCTGGGAGTCGTCCCAGGCGACGAGCGAGAGGTCGGCGGGCACGTCCAGCCCCATCTCCTGGGCGACCGAGAGGCCGGCGACGGCCATGATGTCGTTGTCGTAGAGGACGGCGGTCGGCCGCGCGGCCGAGCCGATCAGCTGCCGGGTGGCGTGCGCGCCCTCCTCGCCGGAGTAGTCGGTGTGCACCACCACGGGCTCGTCCAGGCCGAGTTCGGCGCTGATCTCGCGCTGGGCGCGGTCGCGCAGCTGGGTGTGGATCAGGTCGGGCAGCCCGGCGACCCGGGCGACGGAGCGGTGGCCGAGCGCGCTCAGATACGTCAGGGTGTCCCGCAGCGCCGCCGAGTCGTCCGACCACACCGGGGTGAGGGAGCCGGCCGCCGAGGGATGGCCGATCACGACGGCGGGCATGCCCAGCTCGGCGATGCCCCCGATGCGCGGATCGGGCGAGCGCACATCGGCGAGGAACACCCCGTCGACCCGGCCTTCACCCCACCAGCGGCGGTACATCTCCAGCTCCTGCGCCGGGTCGGTGACGACCTGGAGGAGCAGGGCGCAGCCCCGGGAGGACAGTTCGCTCTCGATGCCGCTGATCAGCTCCATGAAGAACGGCTCGACCCCGAGCATCCTGGCGGGCCGGGACAGCGCGAGCCCCACCGTGTCGGCCCGGGCGCGGGTGAGGGCGCGGGCCGCGCTGTTGGGCCGCCAGCCGATCTCCTGCGCGATGGCCTTGATGGAGGCGCGGGTCGCGGGGGAGACGCCGGGGCGGTCGTTCAGGGCGTACGAGACCGCCACCTTCGACACCCCGGCGCGGCGCGCGATGTCGGCGATCGTGGGGCGTTGCTTGGGCATGCGACCTCGCTTAACCGGTTCGTATTCAAGGGCCATCTTAACCGCAGGCCCCTGACCTCCGTCTTCCCCGGAGCGGTCCAGACCTCTTCGCCATCCCTTGAAAAAACTCGGATGGGAGCGCTCCCGGTCTCTTGACACCGTTTCGGCGCACCCATACCTTCGCGGCACTTACCCGGTTCAGTAACTCCGCTCGGCAGGGACGGCGCGGGGGAAAAGGAGGGGTTATGGGTACGCGTGCCCGGCTGCGGGCCACCACCGCACTCGCCGTGTTCACACTCGCCGCGACCGCATGCACGGGAGGCGGCTCCGGGTCGGCCGGTACCGGCGGCCCGGCCGGCAAGGGCGGTTCGCTGCCGCGCGACGAGACGCTCTACACGACCGGCACCCAGTGGGGGCCTCCGGCCAACTACAACCCGCTGCGCAACTGGGACCACGCGACCGGCACCAAGGGACTCGTCTACGAGACGCTGTTCCACTTCGACCCGAACGAGGGCAAGCTGACGCCCTGGCTGGCGGAGTCGGGCACCTGGACCGGGGACAAGACGTACGAGGTGAAGCTGCGCCAGGGCATCACCTGGGCCGACGGCAAGCCGCTGACCGCGAAGGACGTGGCGTACTCCTACGGCCTCGGCAAGATCGAGGCCTCCGCCTTCCACTCGCTGTGGAGCTGGCTGTCCGACGCGAAGGCCGTGGACGCCACCACGGTCCGCTTCACCTTCAAGGAGGCCCGCTACCAGGAGTGGGACTACACCCTCTACGGCCAGCCGGTCGTCCCCGAGCACGTCTGGAGCTCGCGCACCGACGAGGACATCCTCAACGGCGTCAACGACAAGCCGGTCGGCACCGGGGCGTACAAGCTCAGGAGCAAGAGCCAGGACCGGGTCGTGTGGGAGCGGCGCGACGACTGGTGGGGCACCGAGGCACTCGGCATGACGCCCGCCCCCCGCTACATCGTCGACGTCTCCAACCCGAGCAACGAAGTGGTCATCGGCCAGCTGGGCCAGGGCCAGCTGGACCTCAGCAACAACTTCCTGCCGGGCGCCTCCTCGCTGATCAGGAGCAAGAAGGCCGTGTCGTACTACGACGAGGCCCCGTACATGCTCTCGGCCAACACCGCCTGGCTGGTGCCCAACACCACCAGGAAGCCGATGGACGACGCCGCCTTCCGCAGGGCGCTCGCCGCGTCCGTCGACACCGGGAAGATCGTCAAGGGCGTGTACGGCGACCTGGTCAAGCCGGCCTCCCCGACCGGTCTGCTGCCGCAGTGGGAGCAGTTCGAGGACAAGGCCCTCATCGAGGAGAAGGGCTTCGGCCACGACCTCGCCGCGGCGAAGAAGGAGCTCGCCGGCGCCGGCTACAAGGACACGGACGGCGACGGTTTCGTCGAGAACAAGGACGGCAAGCCCCTCAGCCTGAAGCTGGCCGTGCCCTCCGGCTGGACCGACTGGATGGAGGCGGCCAAGGTCATCGCCGCCGGGGCCAAGGACGCGGGCATCAGGATCAGCACGGAGTTCCCCGACCAGAACGCCCTCGGCGAGCAGCGCGGCAAGGGGGAGTTCGACCTCGTCATCAACAACGAGCGCCAGCTCTCGAACACCCCGTGGACGTACTACGAGTACATGTTCCAGCTGCCGGTCCAGAAGCAGCAGAACACCGTCAACTTCGGCCGCTACGAGAACGAAGAGGCCTGGAAGCTGGTGCAGGAGCTCAGCGCGGTCAGGACCGACGACACGGCGGGCATGAAGGCCGCCGTCTCGAAGATCCAGGACATCCAGCTGACCGAGATGCCCATCATCCCGCTCTGGTACAACGGCCTCTGGTCGCAGGCCACCACCGGGACCTGGAAGAACTGGCCGTCGGACGCCGCCGGAGCTCCTAAGACGGCACCGGCCCTGTGGCGCAACTGGCTGGAGATGGGCGGCTTCGAGACGCTCACCCAGCTCGAACCCGCCAGGTGACGCGCCCGTTCTGATTCCATGACCGCCCCGCCGTGCGTGCGCCACCTGACCGTGCGCGCACGGCGGGGCTCTCCACCAGGGGAGCATCCTTGCGCCGCTATTTCGCACGCAAACTTCTTGTCTACGCACTGACCTTCGTGGCCGCCGTCACCGTCAACTGGATGATCCCGCGCTTCATGCCCGGGGACCCGGTGGCGGCGATGGTGGCCAGGGCCCGGGTCTCGCAGCCCGAGGCCGCCGAGGCCATGCGCTCCTACTACAACGACCTGTTCGGCTTCGACGAGCCCCTGTGGCAGCAGTACCTCCACTTCTGGGGCGCGCTCCTCCAGGGCGACTTCGGGATCTCCATCTTCGTCTTCCCCACGCCCGTCGGCGACGTCCTGCTCGACGCCCTCCCGTACACCCTCGGCCTGATGATCCCGTCCGTCCTCCTCAGCTGGTTCGCCGGCAACTGGATCGGCGCGCTGTCGGCCCGCCGCAAGGTGCTGGACAACACCGTGCTGCCGGCCGGCTACCTGCTGACCGCGATGCCGTACATGTGGATCGCCGTCATCCTCGCCTGGGCCTTCGGTGCCAACGCCGGCTGGTTCCCCATATCGGGCGGTTACAGCCTGGACATCACACCCGGCTGGAGCGCCGCCTTCGCCCTGGACGCGCTGCACCACTGGGTGCTGCCGTTCCTCTCGCTCTTCCTGGTGGCCCTGGGCGGCTGGGCCATCGGCATGCGCAACATGATCATTTATGAGCTGGAGTCGGACTACTCCTCCTACCTGTCGGCCCTCGGCGCACCCCAGCGCCTGATCCGCCGCTACGCGTTCCGCAACGCCGTCCTGCCCCAGGTCACCGGCCTGGCCCTGCAGTTGGGCGTGCTGGTCGCCGGGGCGCTCGTCACCGAGATCGTTTTCGCCTATCCGGGGCTCGGCTCCCTGATCCTGGCCTCGATCCAGAACCAGGACTTCTTCCTGCTCCAGGGGGCGTTCCTGTTCATCGTCATCGGCGTACTGATCGCCAACTTCCTCATCGACATCGTGTACGTCGTCGTCGACCCCCGCACCCGCACGGGCATGGCAGGAGGCACGTCATGAGCACACTGCCCGACCCGGCACCCGAGACCGCCGCCGCGCCGGCGGCACCGTCCGCACCGGCGGCGAAGCCCGGCAGCGAGTGGCTGCACTACGCGGTGCGCAACCCCAAGCTGATCATCGGCGCAGCCCTCGTCGTGATCCTGCTCGCCCTCGGCATCGCCGGCCCGATGCTGCTCGACAACGACAACCCGAACGAGTACGTCGGCCCCCAGGCCGCCGCGCCCGACGGCACGTACTGGATGGGCACCACCACCTTCGGCCAGGACGTGTACGCGCAGTTCGTGCACGGGCTGCGCTCCACCTTCCTGGTGGGCGTCGTCGGCGGGGCGATCGCCGCCGTCATCGCCATGGTCGTCGGCTTCCTCGCCGGCTACCGGGGCGGCCTCGTCGACGAGGTCCTCAACATGCTCACCAACATCGTCCTGGTGCTCCCCGCGCTGGCGGTCCTGCTGATCATCAACGCCTACATGGGGGTGCGCAGCGTCGCCGTGCAGGGACTGTTCATCGGGCTCACCTCGTGGCCCTGGGCGGCGCGCGCCATCCGGGCGCAGACGTTCTCGCTGCGCACCAGGGAGTTCGTGGACCTGGCCCGGCTCAGCGGGAGCGGCACCTGGCGGATCGTCTTCCGCGAGATCGCGCCCAACATGAGCTCGTACCTCTTCATGATGTTCATCCTGCTCTTCGGCGGGTCCATCCTCATCGCCTCCTCGCTGGACTTCATCGGGCTCGGCCCGACCGAAGGCGTCTCCCTCGGCCTGATGCTGCAGAGCGCCCAGCAGTGGAGCGCGCTCCAGCTCGGCATGTGGTGGTGGTTCATCCCGCCGGGCGCCGGGATCACCGCGATCGTCGGCGCGCTCTACGTCGCCAACGTCGGCCTCGACGAGGTCTTCAACCCGAAGCTGAGGGAGTCCTGAGCACATGACCCTGACCGTCAACGATCTGCGGGTCCACTACCGCACGCTGCGTGGCGAGGTCCGGGCCCTGGACGGCGTCGGCTTCGACCTGGCGGACGGCGAGATCCTGGGCCTGGCGGGCGAGTCCGGCTGTGGCAAGACCACACTCGGCAAGTCCCTGATCCGGCTCGACGGCCGGATGCGCCACGCGGGCGGCACCGTCACCCTGGACGGCGAAGAACTGCCGCTGTCCGACGACCGCGCGATGAACGCCTACCGCTTCCACCGGATCTCGCTCGTCCCGCAGTACTCGATGAGCGCCCTCAACCCGACCCGCCGCATCGGCCGCATGATCCGCGAACTCCTCGCCTCGCGCGGCGTGAGCGTGGACACCGGCGAACTCCACCGCCGGCTCGCCCTGGTCGGCCTGGAGCCCGGCGTCCTGGAGCGCTATCCGATCGAGCTGTCCGGAGGCATGAAGCAGCGCACCGTCATGGTGATCTCCACACTGCTCGACCCGTCCGTCCTCATCGCCGACGAGGTCACCTCGGCCCTGGACGTCTCCAACCAGCAGGCCGTCGTCGGCGCCCTGCGGGGCCTCCGCGACAAGGGCCTGGTCACCAGCATGATCTTCGTGACCCACGACCTCGGACTGACCTCGCACATCGCCGACTCGATCATGGTGATGTACGCGGGCAAGCTCGCCGAGAAGGCCCCCACGAAGGTGCTGACGACCGAGCCCCGCCACCCGTACACCAGGATGCTCATCGGCTCGCTGCCCCAGGTGGGAGCCCGTTACAAGGACAAGCCGCTCAGCGGTATCGAGGGCTCCCCGCCCTCCCTGCTGAACCCGCCGGCCGGCTGCCGCTTCCGCGACCGCTGCCCGCTCGCCGACAGCCGGTGCGCCGAGGAGCCGCCGGTCGTCGAGGTGGCCCCCCGACACTCCGTCGCATGCTGGAAGGCGGCCTGATGCTGACCCTCGACCGTGTCACCAAGACCTTCCGGGCCGGCGCCTTCGGCGGCGGCTCCACCACCGCCGTCGACCGGGTCTCCTTCTCGGCGGCACCGGGCGAACTGGTCTCCCTCATCGGTGAGAGCGGCAGCGGCAAGTCCACCATCGGCCGCATGGTGCTCGGCCTCACCCGGGCCAGCTCCGGCAGCCTCACCCTGGACGGCGAACAGGTCCGGCCGGGCAAGGACTTCTACCGCCGCGTCCAGGGCGTCTTCCAGGACCCCTTCAGCTGCTACAACCCCGTCTTCAAGGCCGACCGGGTCTTCGCCCTCGTCCGCCGCGCCTACCACCCGGGCGTCCCGGACCAGGAGTGGGCCGGCCGCGTGGAGAAGGCCGTCCGGGACGTGCGCCTGGACCCCGGACAGGTGCTCGGCCGCTACCCGCACCAGCTCAGCGGCGGCCAGCTCCAGCGCCTGCTGATCGCCCGCGCCCTTCTGCTCGACCTGCGCTTCCTGGTCGCCGACGAGATCACCAGCATGCTCGACGCCTCCACCCGCATCGATGTGCTCAACCTCCTCGCCGGCCTCAAGGAACGCGGCCTCGGCGTCCTCTACATCACCCACGACCTCTCGCTCGGCACCTATCTCGCCGAGCGCACGGTGGTGCTGCGGGGCGGCCGGGTCGTCGAACGGGGCGACACCCAGAAGGTCTTCGGCAATCCCCTCCACCCCTACACCCGCACGCTCCTGGCCGCCGTGCCCCGGCTGAACCAGCCCTGGACGTCCGCCGAACCCGTGGAGGCCTGCGCCTACCACGAGGGGGGCGCGCGGGACACCGACCTGTACGAGACCGAGCCGGACCACTTCGTCGCCTGCGCCGGTCTCCCCGACTGCGGAAGGACCTCCGCGTGACCCCCCGCCACCTGCCCCTGCACGACGGCTGGACGCTCGTCGCCGACGGCCCCGCACCGATCGGCCTCCCCACCGGGGGCGTCCCGGCGACCGTCCCGGGCTGCGTCCACACCGACCTGCTGGCCGCCGGGCTGATCGACGACCCCTACCTGGACGACAACGAGAAGCGCCTCGGCTGGATCGGCCGCACCGACTGGACGTACAGCACCGCCTTCGACTGGACGGCCGACGCACACGAGTTCACCGACCTGTGCTTCGACGGCCTCGACACCGTCGCCACCGTCCTGCTCAACGGCACCGAGGTCGGCTCCACCGCCAACCAGCACCGCAGCTACCGCTTCCCCGTCCGGCCGCTGCTGCGCGAGGGCCCCAACACCCTCGTCGTGCGCTTCACCGCCCCGTACACCTATGCCGAGGCGCTGCGCGACAAGCTCGGCGACCTGCCGGGCGCGTACACCGAGCCGTACCCCTTCATCCGTAAGATGGCCTGCAACTTCGGCTGGGACTGGGGGCCGACACTGGTCACCTCCGGCATCTGGCGGCCGGTCGCGCTGGAGTCATGGACCGGCCCGCGCATCGCCGGGGTGAAGGTCCTGGCCGACCTCGACGCGGCCGGGGTGCCGCGCCTGGCGGTCACCGTCGACATCGAGCGGGCGGGTCCTGGGCCGGTCCCGGGCTCGGTCGAGGTGGCCGGGGCGTGCGCCGCCTTCACCGCCTCGCAGGACGAGCCCCGTGTCGTGGTCACCCTCTCCGTCCCGGAGGCCGAGGTCTGGTGGCCGCACAGCCACGGCGAGCAGCCGCTGTACGACGTCACCGTCAAACTCGGCGAGCACGGCACCTGGGCCGGCAGGACGGGTTTCCGGGGCGTCGCCCTGGAGCGCGACGCGTTCCGCGTCTCCGTCAACGACGAGCCCGTCTTCGTACGCGGCGTGAACTGGATCCCCGACGACTGCTTCCCCGCCCGGATCACCCGGCAGCGGATCTCCGACCGCCTCGACCAGGCGGTCGCCATGGGGGTCAACCTGATCCGTGTCTGGGGCGGCGGCCTCTACGAGAGCGACGACTTCTACGAGCTGTGCGACGAGAAGGGGCTGCTGGTCTGGCAGGACTTCCCGTTCGCCTGCTCGGCCTATCCGGAGGAGCAGCCGCTGTACGACGAGGTGGCCGCGGAGGTCCGCGAGAACCTCGTCCGGCTCGCCCCGCACCCCTCGCTGGTGCTGTGGTGCGGCAACAACGAGAACCTGGAGGGTCACGCCGACTGGGGCTGGCAGGAGGAGCTGGAGGGCCGGACCTGGGGCCACGGCTACTACCACGAGCTGCTGCCCGCCCTGTGCGCCGAGACCGACCCCTCCCGCCCCTACTGGCCGGGCTCGCCCTACTCCGGCTCCCCGGAGCTGCCCCCGAACGACCCCGCCCTCGGCACGGTCCACCTGTGGGAGGTGTGGAACCGGGTCGACTACCGCCACTACGCCGACACCGCCCACCGCTTCGTGGCGGAGTTCGGCTTCCAGGGCCCGCCCGCGTACGCCACCCTGCGCCGCGCCGTCAGCGGCCCGCTGGGTCTGGGCGCCCCGCTGATCGCCCACCACCAGAAGGCGCAGGACGGCGACGCGAAGCTGCTGCGGGGCCTGGGCGACCACCTCCCGCAGCCGGCGTCCTTCGACGACTGGCACTGGTTCACCCAGCTGAACCAGGCCCGCGCGGTCGCCTTCGGCATCCGCCACTTCCGCTCGCACAGCCCGTACTGCATGGGTGCGATCGTGTGGCAGCTCAACGACTGCTGGCCGGTCGTGTCCTGGGCGGCCGTGGACGGCGACGGCCGGCGCAAGCCGCTCTGGTACGCGCTGCGGAAGGTCTACGCGGACCGGCTGATGGCCGTAAGGGACGGCGCCCTGCACCTGGTCAACGACTCCGCCCGCCTGTGGGAGGGCACGCTGCGGCTGACCCGGCGCTCCCTGGACGGTGCCGTCCTGGCCGAGGAGACGGTCGCGGTCGGCACGGCGGCCCGCGGGGTCACCCGGGTACCGCTGCCGCCCTCGGTCGCCGAGCCGGGCGACAGCACCCGTGAGGTGCTGGTGGCGGAGCTGGGTGAGCTGCGGACGGTCGAGTTCTACGAGGAGGACACCCGGCTCGCGCTGCCGCCCGCGCTGTACCACGCCACGGTCACCCAGGGCGACGAGCCGGGCAACGGCTACCGGGTCACGGTGACGGCGCGGACGCTCCTGCGCGACCTCGCGCTCTTCCCCGACCGGCTGGATCCCGCGGCCGAGGTGGACGACATGCTCGTCACCCTGCTGCCCGGCGAGAGCGCCGTCTTCCATGTCACGGGCGCGGTGCTGAAGGACCCGGAGGCCCTGGGATCGCGGCCGGTGCTCCGGTGCGTCAACGACACCGTCGACGGGTGAGGTGGCGGGACCCTGGCGAACGGTGGCGCGCCCCATGGCGCATGTGGGCCGTACGGGTGCGGCGAGTTTCCGTCATTCCCGTTTGCCGGGGTTCGTCCCCCTCCACCGGGCGGGGCGTGTGCTGATGCGGTGCAAAGTGTCTGACGGACCCTCACACGATCAATAAAATAAGACAACATCGAGCGCATGTTCCGCTGTTCGAGGGACGCCCCCGGATAGGGTCATGTGCCAGACGCGAAGCCGCGCGTCCACGCCCGGGTGGTGGAATGCAGACACGGCGAGCTTAAACCTCGCTGCCTCCTCGGGGGCGTGCCGGTTCGAGTCCGGCTCCGGGCACATCTCCTTGCACGCCGCGTGAGCTGCGACGACGGCCGATTTCCCGCGCGTGTTACCGAGTTCGCGGGAACACATCGGGAACACAAAACTACTCTCCTGCCATGGCGAGCGTGATTGCACGTGAGAGCAAGGTTGGCGAGAGCGTCAGCCATCAGGTCAAGTGGCGTCCGGGCGGAGGCCGCAAGGCGCCGTGGCAGACCGGGAAGTCCGACGACGAGCCGTCGGCGGAGGTCTTTCGCGACGCGGTCAACGAGCACAAGCAGTAATGGCCCTCGGAGTGGATGAAGGGCCGCGGGTACATCGACCCGGATGCCGGTATCGACGCGGAGTGCCGTTTCGACGCTTTCGCGAAGGAGCCGATCAAGAACTGGACGGGCACCGAGGAACGGTATCGGCGCGCCTGCTGTCGGGACCTCGGGAACTACATCCTGCTGACGTTCAGCAACTGCGGCATTCGCAGCACTGAGCACTTCTCGAGCAAGACCATCCGGGCCTGGGTGAACCTGATGGCGCAGACGAAGGTCCGGCGCGGGTCGAAGCACCACCCGAAGACTCCCAAGAACCTGCACGGGCTGCTGTCGTCCCTCCTCAACGAGGCCGTTCAGGCCGAGGGTGCGGGAGGCTGCGTGGCACCATGCTGCCCCGTGGGACCAGCAGGGCCGGTAGTTTCGATGTGTGAGCACGGACTATCAGCAGGCCAGGGCGTCCCTCGGCGCGCGGCTGCGAGAGCTGCGCGCCGAGGTCACGGGCCGGGACCTAGCGGCCCGGCTGGGCTGGCCGCAGTCCAAGGTCTCCAAGCTGGAGACGGGGCGGCAGACGGCCACCCCCGCCGACCTCAAGGCCTGGGCCGAGGCCACCGGGCACCCGGCGGTCGCCGGTGAGCTCCAGGCCCGGCTGGAGGGGCTGGAGTCCCACACCCGTTCGTGGCGCAGGCAGCTGAGGGCCGGGCACAAACCGGTTCAGGACACTCTGACGGTGGAGTACGAGCGGTCGACGGAGCTGTATGCCTGGCAGGGGTCCATGGTCGTCGGGATGCTCCAGACCCCGGATTACGCGCGGGCCGTGTTCACCCGGTTCGCTGAACTGCACGGTTCGCCCCGGGACATGGACGCAGCCGTGCGGGCCAGGATGCAGCGCCAGGAGCTGCTGTATCAGCCGGGCCGGACGTTCCACATCCTGATGTGGGAGGCGGCTCTCCACGCTGGGGTGTGCTCGCCGGCCGTCCTGGCGGCCCAGCTCGACCGGCTGATCGGTGCCATCGGTTTGGACACGGTGCGCCTGGGGATCGTCCCGTTCGGCGCTCAGGTCGCTGTCCCGCCCGCTGGGGCGTTCTGGCTGTACGACGACCGCCTCGCGATCGTGGAGGACTGGCACGCGGAACTGTGGCTCGATGATCCGGAGAGCCTGAGCGTGTATCAGCGGGTGTGGGAAGCGCTGGATGCCTCGGCCGTGTACGGGTCCACGGCGCACCGGTTGATAAGCAGAGCCAGGGCCCAGCTCGACCGCCCGTGAGGGCCCGTGAGAATTTTCGGGAATCACGGGAGGGCGTCGGAGAATATCGGGGAATCACCGGAGACTTTGATTCGCGTTCGTCCCTGACGTCCAGGTCATGGCCCCACGGACACGCAATCCGGGCACGATGTGGCTTGCCTCCTGCGCCCCGGATCCCGTACGCGCACACCGACGTTGGGCAGGCGATGAGCTTGCCCCGACCCCCGTAGGCCGCTGCTGGCCGGCCGCAGAGGCTGACCTGATGCGGTCGGTGGACGCGATGCAGCGGGTCGGCTCCGGGTGACGGAGGGCCTTCTTCACGGTCATCTCGACCTCGTAGCGGTTCGTGTTGATCACTGCCGCGCGGTCTGTACCACGGCGGTGGCCTTGCGCCAGGCGGCCCACGCGCCTTCGGGCGGGGTGAGGGAAGCCGCGGCTGCCTGCGCGTCGAGGGCCGCACGCTCAAGCTGGAGGAGTGCGCCGGGAAGTGCGATCGTCACGGCCGGATGCCATGTGTCCTGGCCTACGGACGAGGCCCCGGGGGGCGACCGGCGCGCGTTATTGCGCTGGTCGGCCTACAGGTCGAGGACCATGGCCTCGTAGAAGGGGGCGTCGTCCCACGGGTGGGAGACGCCGACCCGCTCGTATCCCCACGAGGTGTAGGCGGCCCGGGCCGGGGCGGCCCCGTCCTCCGGGCGCACGGTGAGGGTGACCCGCTCGACGGGCAGGCCGTCGAGGAGCAGGGTATGCAGGCGGGCGGCGACACCGCGACGGCGCCACGGCTTGCGGACGGCGAGCTCGAGAATCACGTAGGTGCGTGCGCCGTCCTCCCGTGTGAAGTCCTCAGGCAACGGCTGCTGGACGTTGGTCCACCAGCTGCTGTCAGCGGGCAGGAGGAAGCCGTAGGTGAAGCCGATCGCCTCGTCACCGTCGCGGGCGATGACGAGGCGCATGCCGGCGCGCTCGACGTGGATCCGGTAGTGCTCGATGAACTGGGCGACGTCGGACGGGCCCTCGCTGTACGGGGGTTCGGCGTAGACCTCCTCGTACGCGGCGAGGAAGTCGTCGAGGTGATCGAGGGCGGCCCGGGGTCCTTCGTGGTGCTCGTACCGGATGTCAGCGCTCGTCATGCTGCTCCCCTCGCGCAGGCGTATTCGATGAGCTCCTCGGCCGCCTGGCGGGCGGCCGGGGAGTCGACAGCGTGGAGGAGGCCGGTGACCTGGTTGAGCGTGCGCGTGACGCGCCCGGACTCGACTTCCTCCAGGTGCTCGATGCTTTCTACGGCATGGGCTGCGCCCTCGTCGACGTCTCCGGCCTGAACCAGCCCTTTCGCGAGGGTCAGCCGGTAGAGCGCGCGGTTGCGGCCGTAGGTGCGGTCCTGGTGATCGAGGGCGGCGCGGAGGAACTGGGTCGCGGCCCGGTGGTGGCCGAGCTCGGTGTAGAGCATCCCTTGGGAGTAGTCGAGTTCGGCGTGACCGTGGAAGGCGGCCCATTCCGGGGAGGGCCGTCCGGTGTGGGCGCGGTCGATCAGGTGCATGGCGTGGGCCAGGCGCCTGTTCGCGGCTTTCTCCTCTCCGGGCATCAGGGAGAGAGCGCGGGCCTCGCGGGAGGCGATGATGGACTGGAGGATGGGGGAGCCGAGGGCGGTTGCCCGTTCCTGGGCGGCGCAGGCGAGGTCGAGGCCGTCGCGGGGACGGCCTTCGTGGCTGGCCTGAAGGCTCATGCCGGAGAAGATCAGGACCTCGAGGTTCGCGTCGCGCAGCATTGTCGCCGTGGTGAGGGCCTCGCCCCAGTAACGGCGGGCGGCCTCCTGGTCGTCGGCGTCGTAGTACAACCAGGCGCAGTGTTCCGCGATCTCCCCGGACAGCAGCTGGAGCTGGCGTCCGATCGTTTCCGGGTACTGACCGGTGTTGATGACGCGGCGGACGCGGCGCAGGTGCCGGACGGCGAGGGAGCGGACGTCACCGCCGCCGTACGCGTTGTCGAGCTGGAGCAGGGCGCGCAGGCCTTCGCGGAGTTCGAGGAGGTGGGAGGTCCCGACGGACTGGGAGCGGCCGGTGGGTGAGAGGGGGCGGACATGGGCCGGCATGGCGGCGGCTGTGGCGACACCGATGGAGTCGTTGAGGAAGGCGCGTCGGTCCACGGAGGTGCCTCTCTGCGCGGGGAGTTGTGCTCTCCCCACGGTGACACCTGGTGGCGGCCCGGCGAAACCGAGCTCGGTGGGGCATACGCCGAAGAGGGCATGTAGCACGCGCCAGGCGCGGGCGCGGGGAGTGGGAGGCAACGGCTGACGCCACCGGTGGAACTGGCGGCTGGTCAGGGTCACGGCCTCGCCGAGGATGTCGGCGGTCGCCTCGAAGGCCTGCAGAAAGTCCGCCGGACGGAGCCAGCCGTGCGCTGCACACTCACGCTGGAAGGGTGTCAAGTCGGTCACCCGCGTAACCTCCGGTGATCGGATTGCACACTGACCGTAGCGGTTTGCCGGTCATGGCAAGTCCGGACCGGGGAGAAAGTCCGGTGAAACGTCCGGCGAAACGTCCAGCCGTCATCCGTGACCAGGAGTTGTCTCGTACATGAGGGAGCCATTCCTTCGTCCTGCCGACGACTGACGGGGGCGCCGTAGTTATGCCCAGCCCAGACCTGACAACGCCTGTCGCCGCTGGTGCGGTCGCGCTTGTGAGCGCGACGGCCGGGGTCCTGGTGCACACCCGACGAGATCGGGAGCTGGCTGCCGCGCAGTGGCTGCTCCTCTCGGCGTTCGATACCCGACAGGCTCGACACGATTGGGCGACGTACGGGGTCGCCCTTCTGCGCTGCGGGGTGCTGTTCTCTGCGGTCCGCATGCCGGCTGCGGTCGTGCACGCGGCTGCCGGCACGGACGACCGGGAGGAGCTCGCCGCGTTCCTTGAGGACGCTCTCAACGGCGGGCCCATCTTCTACGACGGCGGCGGCCGCCAGTTCTACGCGCTGACGCCGCGCGGCACGGCCCGGCGCTGGGGCGCCACCGGTATCGAGCGCCTGGGGCCGAGCGCCTTCCTCGGTATCCCGGCGACCGACATCACGGAGCCTGATCCACGGTGTACCTCGTACTGGTGTGTTCCGATGCGCGGCTCGGGGTTCCTCTGCCAGCCACGTGCAGTGGCGCGTCTCGCCGTCACCGGGCGGACCCGGGGCACGAAGAGGGAGGCCGAGAAGGATGCGTGACGCGCTTTCGACAAGCCTGTCGGCCGCACTCCTGCACGAAGTACCGGTGTCCTCCTGGTCGATGCCCCGGGTGCCTGAATCCGCCGGGCTCGCCAGGTGCCTGGTGCGGGAAGCACTGGGTTCCTGGGAGCTGCCGGGCCTCGTGGACGGCGTGACGCTTGTCGTCACCGAGCTGGTCGCCAACGCGGCCGAGCACGCGAGGCCGCCGGAGGGGCATGTGCACGGCGGCACGATCCGGGTCACGGTGAGCCTGGTCGAGCCGGACCGGGTGCGGGTCGCGGTCGTCGACCTGGACCGCACGGAACCGGTCCTCGGGGTGCCGGCAGCTGACGACGAGGAGCGCGGCCGTGGGCTTGCTCTCGTCGCTGCCCTCTCCGTGTCGTGGGGCGTCGAGCCGCTCGGCTGGGGGAAACGTGTGTGGGCCGAGCTGGAGGCGGTGTGATGCGAAAGAAGACCGGCCTCGCCAGGGAGAAGGCCACCGCCAGGCGTCCCGTGGTTGCGTACAGGGTCCGCTGGGACTGTGCGGAGGCTGATGCCGTGGCACGTCACGCCATGGAGGAAGGGGTGGATCCACCGCCTGCTCAACTGGAGCGGCTGCGGGAGGCGGTGTGCGGCCACCTGCGGGAGCTGGTGGCCGTGGTCGACGAGCAGTACGCCGATGCTCCTGCCGGGCCCTGGCGCGAGGTCATCACCAAGACGCTCGGTGTCGCGTCGGACATCCTGGCCCAGCCCATCCGGGGCAGCGCCCTGGACCTCCTGGTGCCACCTCCAGCAGTCCGGCTCCTGCTGCTCATGCATACGGAGCCGATCATGTTCGGCGCCCACGGGCAGGCCATGATGGTTCGAGGGGAGGACGAGGCCGATGCTGTGTGACTACTGCCGGCGGCCGGTGGCCCAGGGGCAGGGCGAGCAGCACAGCGTGGACGGGGCCTCCGGGCCAGGGGGAACCGTCTACGTCCACAAGAAGCGGTGCCCGGAACCGCCGCCGTACCGCCGGTCCTACCCGTACGCATGCAAGTGAACGGGGCCCGGACGTGGCGCCCCGGCGCGAGGAGAGTGGCGCCGGGGCGGCCCACCGCGTGGCCGGTGACCCGCCCCGGCTCCTTCGGTACCGGCTGCGGGAGCCGGCGGCCGGTGCTCAGGTCGTCGGCGCGGGCAGCGCAGCCCGCCGCGGGCGCCGGA
>NZ_DATMVN010000396.1:0-12739 GCF_035563135.1 Streptomyces sp. | reverse complement strand
AACGCGGCGCCGGGGCTTGGTCAGTGCATGACGTGCCATGTTTTTCCCACCTGATCGGGCGTTTCGGTAGTCGTCCGTGCGCGCAGAGTAGTTGAGGTGTGATGCTCGGTACCAACAGGACTCCCCGGGGATCCCCTGCGCGGGTCAATGCCTCACACTTCTGTTCTGTGAGTTCCCAACCGATCCCCACGCGTGTCGTGCTGCTCGCCGGTCCGTCCGGCTCCGGCAAGTCCTCCCTCGCGGCCCGTAGCGGTCTCCCGGTGCTGCGCCTGGACGACTTCTACAAGGAGGGGAACGATCCGACACTGCCGCGGGTCACCGGCAGCTCGGACATCGACTGGGACTCGGCCCTGTCCTGGGATGCGGACGGCGCGGTCGCCGCCATAGCACAGCTGTGCAGCACGGGGCGGACGTCCGTTCCCCTGTACGACCTGGCCACGAGCGCGCGGACGGGCCGCGAGACGCTCGACATCGAGCGCACGCCTCTGTTCATCGCCGAGGGCATCTTCGCGGCGGACATCGTGGAGCGCTGCCAGGAGCTGGGCCTGCTCGCGGACGCGCTGTGCCTGCGCGGCCGGCCGTCGACGACGTTCCGCCGGCGGCTGGTGCGGGACCTGAGGGAGGGGCGGAAGTCGGTGCCGTTCCTGCTGCGTCGCGGGTGGCGGCTGATGCGGTCCGAGCGGCGCATCGTGGCCCGCCAGACGGCACTGGGCGCGTACCCCTGCGCCAAGCAGGAGGCCCTGGGCCGGCTGGCCGCGGCGGCGGCGGGGCGCTGCCGGACCCCGCGGAGCCGGGTGCCGGACCGGCCGGAGCCGGTGAACCCGGCCTGATCCGGACGGGAGGCCCGCGCGGGGCCCGGGAACGCGGAAAGCGCGGCGGGGCCGGACAGGCCCCCCGGCCCGTCCGGCCCCGCTGCGTCTCCCCCGTACCGCCGCCTCCCCCGAAGCCGCGGCCTCTCCCCCGTTTCCCCGTGCCCCCGTGGACCTCAGGCCACCAGCTCGCCGAAGGACTCCTCCTCGTCACGGCCGAAGCTGAGGACCTCGTCCTCGCGCAGCCGGCGGAGCGACCGCCAGATGCTCGACTTCACCGTGCCGACACTGATGTCGAGGATGGACGCGATCTCCGGGTCCGTACGGCCCTCGTAGTAGCGGAGCACCAGCATCGTGCGCTGGAGTTCCGGCAGTCGCGCGAGCGCCTGCCAGAGCACCGCCCGCAGTTCCGTGCCCCGCATCGCGTCCGTGTCGCCCGCCGTCTCCGGCAGCTCCTCGGTCGGGTATTCGTTGAGCTTGCGCCTGCGCCATGCGCTGATGTGCAGATTGGTCATGGTGCGGCGGAGATATCCGCCGACGGCCGCCTTGTCACTGATCCTGTCCCACGCCCGGTACGTCGAGAAGAGGGCGCTCTGCAGCAGGTCCTCGGCCTCGAACCGGTCGCCGGTCAGGTGATAGGCGGTTGCGTACAGGGAGGCGCGGCGCTCCTGGACGTAGGCGGTGAACGCCGTTTCGGCGTCCTCCGCCCGGTCCAGGGGCTTCCGCTCCCCCGAGACCTCCCCGTACGCGCTTCCCCCGTTCTCCCCCGTGGGCACGTCAACCATCGTCAGGTACGACGAGTGCTGACGTCCGGCGCCACGAACGCACCCCCGTGCTCCGGCGCCGGACTTCTCCTGACTCCGCCCGACATCGTGAAGGCGCGTGACTACTGCGCTTGAGGTGGTGCTGTGCAGTGCGTTCATCTGGCGCCCCCCATCGGTGGAGTCCGGTCGTTCCGTGTGCCAACGAGCTTGCCGGGGCAGTTTCATGGCCCTGTCCCCCGACTGTCACAGAGCTGTCACAGGGCCTGCCGGAGGCCGGACCGGCCGGTCAAGTCGGGGGGATTGTCGAAACGTGGCACCACCATGGGCCAGAATGACCTCTGTGCCTTTCCTGTTGCTGATCGAGGACGACGACGCCATCCGCACAGCCCTCGAACTCTCCCTGTCGCGCCAGGGCCACCGTGTGGCCACTGCGGCGACGGGAGAGGACGGCCTGGAGCTGCTCCGGGAGCAGCGGCCCGACCTGGTTGTGCTGGATGTGATGCTGCCCGGGATCGACGGTTTCGAGGTCTGCCGGAGGATCCGGCGTACCGACCAGCTGCCGATCATTCTGCTGACCGCGCGCAGCGACGACATCGACGTCGTGGTGGGACTGGAGTCCGGCGCGGACGACTATGTGGTGAAACCCGTCCAGGGCCGGGTGCTCGACGCCCGTATCCGCGCGGTCCTGCGCCGCGGGGAGAGGGAGTCCACCGACTCGGCGACCTTCGGGAGCGTCGTCATCGACCGTTCGGCGATGACCGTCACGAAGAACGGGGAGGACCTGCAGCTCACGCCGACCGAGCTGCGGCTCCTGCTCGAACTGAGCCGCCGGCCCGGACAGGCCCTGTCCCGGCAGCAGTTGCTGCGTCTGGTGTGGGAGCACGACTACCTCGGTGACTCGCGGCTGGTGGACGCCTGTGTGCAGCGGCTGCGGGCGAAGGTGGAGGACGTGCCGTCCTCACCGACCCTGATCCGTACCGTGCGCGGCGTGGGATACCGGCTGGACTCGCCTCAGTGAGCGATTCCGCGAAACGCTCCATAGTCGCGGGTCTTCGCTGGACCAGTCTGCGGCTGCGGCTTCTGATCGTGTTCGCGCTGGTGGCCCTCACGGCGGCGGTGTCCGCTTCGGGCATCGCGTACTGGCTGAACCGTGAGGCCGTCCTGACGCGTACGCAGGACGCGGCGCTCGGCGACTTCCGCCGCCAGATGCAGAACCGGGCGGCGGCGCTGCCGCTGGAGCCCACCGGGGACGATCTGCGGGACGCCGCCGAGCAGATGGCGAGCAGCGGCCCGGGCTACCACGTGCTGCTGATCGGCACCCGTGACGGAAAGCCCGTCACCGGGACCTCCGACCTCGACTCCTTCACCAAGGCCGACGTGCCCGCCTCACTGCAGAAGCAGGTGAACAAGAAGCAGCCGCTGACGTCGGCCAACACCTTTGAGTACCACCTGTTCTGGCAGCGGACGACCCTGGGCGGCACCCCTTACCTGGTGGCGGGGACGAAGATCATCGGCGGTGGGCCGGCCGGTTACATGCTGAAGTCGCTCGACCAGGAGCGCGAGGACCTCAACTCGCTGGCCTGGTCCCTGGGGATCGCCACCGCGCTGGCCCTGGTCGGCTCGGCCCTCCTCGCCCAGGCCGCGGCGACGACCGTGCTGCGGCCGGTGCAACGGCTCGGTGACGCGGCCCGCAAGCTCGGCGAGGGCAAGCTCGACACGCGTCTCGTGGTCTCCGGCACCGATGAACTCGCGGACCTCTCCCACACGTTCAACAAGGCCGCGAGCTCGCTGGAGAAGAAGGTCGCGGACATGAGCGCGCGGGAGGAGTCGAGCCGCAGATTCGTCGCCGACATGTCGCACGAGCTGCGCACCCCGTTGACCGCGATCACGGCGGTCGCCGAGGTGCTGGAGGACGAGGCGGACAGCCTGGACCCGATGATCGCTCCGGCCGTGCACCTGGTGGTGAGCGAGACCCGGCGGCTGAACGACCTGGTGGAGAACCTCATGGAGGTCACCCGCTTCGACGCCGGTACGGCCCGTCTCGTCCTGGACACGGTGGACGTCGCCGACCAGGTGACCGCCTGCATCGACGCCCGTGCCTGGCTGGACGCGGTCCACCTGGACGCGGAACGCGGCATCATGGTGCGGCTGGATCCGCGCCGGCTCGACGTGATCCTGGCGAATCTGATCGGCAACGCCCTCAAGCACGGTGGCTCACCCGTGCGGGTGTCCGTGCGGACCGACGAGGACGATCTGGTCATCGAGGTGCGCGACCACGGCCCGGGCATCCCCGAGGAGGTGCTGCCCCATGTGTTCGACCGCTTCTACAAGGCGAGTGCCTCCCGCCCGCGTTCCGAGGGCAGTGGCCTCGGACTGTCCATCGCGGTGGAGAACGCGCACATCCACGGTGGCGGCATCACGGCCTCGAACCTGCCGGACGGCGAGGGCGCGGTGTTCGTGCTGCGTCTCCCCCGGGACGCGGAGAACCTGACCGGCACCCCGGGGAACGACGACCCTGACCGGAACGAGAGGGGTGACGCGAAGTGATGCGCGGCGAGCGGGCGTACGGCGCATCACGCGGGGGGCTGCCGGAGCGGCGGCCCCGCCGGGCCGCCGCCGCGCTGGCCGCCGTCGCGGCCTGTGCGGCGCTGGCCGCGGGCTGCGGCATCCGCAGCACCTCGGTACCGGTCGACGCCGGGGCGGCGCCGTCCCGGATGCCGTGCCGGACCGCGTCGGCGCAGGCGACGGCACCGCCGCCGGGGAGTGTCTCCGTGCGGATCCATCTGCTCTGCGCCTCGCAGCTGGTGACGGTGGAGCGCACGGTCGAGATCGACGAGTCGCGGTCCGGCCCCCTCCTGATCGCGCAGGCGCTCCTCGGCGAGCTTCAGCGGGAGCCGGACTCCGGCGAGCGGCGTGCCGGGTTCTCCACCGGTGTGCCGGCGGGTCTGCGGGTCACCGACGCCCACAAGGGGGACCCGGAGGGCACGCTGCGCCTCAGCGAGCAGCCGGACGACCTGCCCGAGGAGGCGCTCGCCCAGGTGGTGTGTTCGTACGCGGACAGCGAGTCGCTCGGTTCCGGAGGGCCGGTGCTGCTCGGCGGGCCGGGGAACTACGCCCCCCGGGGTTATCTGTGCACGTCGGAGACGAAGAGCCGGCCCGGCGAGGTACCCACGCTGGGAGCGGTCGAGCTGTCCTGAGGCCGCGGGGCCGCGGGGCTGCGGGGTCACCGGTCCACGGGCCCACGGGCCCACGGGTCCACAGGTGCACGGCTCTCCAGGGCGGCGTACCACCGCCGGCGTCGAAACCCGCTCCGGGCTCGTCGCAGGACCTCGGACCCGCCCCCCTGCGCCCGCGCCGCTCGTGGCCGCTCGCGCTGCTCGTGGCCGCCCGTGCCGCCCGTGCCGCTCGTCACAGAGCCTTGCCGGAACCGGGCGGAACCGATCCTGCCGGTCGTGGCGTCTTCGTGCACGTGCGTCACAGTCCGGACGGCCCGGCCGTCATCCGCTTCCGCGCGGCGGGGGTACTCCTCCTCCTCGTGCATCTTCTGTTCGTCGGCTGGCTGACGCTGCGCCCGCTGGACGTGCCCTGGGTGACAGCCGCGAACTTCCAGCCGCTCGCCGGCATCAGGGCGGATCTGGCCCTGGGCCCGGCCGAGGCGGTACGCCGTATCGGCGAGGGCCTGCTGCTGCTCGCGCCGCTGGGCATACTGCTGCCGATGGCCGGCGGCAGGCTGCTGGTCTCCCCGTGGGCTTCACTGGCCCGTACGGTCACGGCCGGGGCACTGATCTCGATGGCCATCGAACTGGCGCAGACGGGGGTGCCGGGCCAGGTCGTCGACGTCGACTCGCTGCTCCTCAACACCGCTGGTGTCGCGCTGGCGCATCTCCTGGTCGTGCCTCTGTCCCGGTCACGACTGCGCCGGGGCAACCGGGCGGGGGCCGGTGACCTGTCCCGGATCGGCGACGGGGCCCGTTCGTCGCGCGGTGAGGCCTCTCATGCCTCTCAGGGGTCGACCCCGACGATTACCAGGGTCGGTATCGCCCCGTAGAGCGACGCTTTGTACCCCTTCGCGGAGCCACTATGGAGGTACCGGGAGCACGACGGAGCTGCTCCCCGAAACGGTTCGCGAAGGAGCCCACCATGGCCGCACTTGTCCGCCCCCGTGAGGGACGCATGATCGGTGGGGTGTGCGCAGCGCTGGCACGGCGCTTCGGCACCTCCGCAGGGACGATGCGCGTCATCTTCCTGGTGTCGTGCCTGCTCCCCGGCCCCCAGTTCCTGCTGTACCTGGCGCTGTGGATGCTGCTGCCGTCGGAGAAGAGCCCGGCCGCGGCGGCCTGGTGACCGTCGGGACCACGGGGAGAGAACTGTGGGGCGCACACCCTGTCCGGGTGTGCGCCCCACAGGTGTGTCCGGTGATCAGCCGACGAGCGGCAGGGTGCCGGTGGGCAGCCCGCCGAGCAGGTTGGTGTCGGGGGCCGAGAGGTCACTGCCGCTGCCGGGCTGCCGCTGTTCGATGATTCCGCCGGCCGCCTCCTGCACGGCGGGCAGCGCGTCCGTGACGGAGTCGAGGGCGATACCGGAGGGCAGGGAGCCTGCCACCGCGTCGACGGGCACGGCGACGGCGGAGGCACCGCCCGCACCGGCGACGACGAAAGCGGCGCCGAGAGCGGCGGCACCGAGGGTCCTGAAGGCTGGCTTCTTCATGTGGAATTCATCCTTGGGGAAGGGGATGTGAGCAGCTCCGCAACGTAATCAGCCCCACTCCCCTCCCGCAAACAGGCCGGGACAGGGAAAACGACCGGGACCGTATGCTCCCGGCCGCTTCCCTTTTGTTCCACTCAGCCCGCGACGGATGAAGAACCGCTGGTCACAGCCGTCTGCCGGAAAAGCCACTCGGATTTCAGCTCCGCGTACCCCGGCTTCACGACATCGTTGATCATCGCCAGACGTTCATCGAAAGGAATGAACGCCGATTTCATCGCATTGACCGTGAACCACTGCATGTCGTCGAGCGTGTATCCGAAGGTCTCGGTCAGCAGCTCGAATTCCCGGCTCATGCTCGTCCCGCTCATCAGCCGGTTGTCCGTGTTCACGGTGGCGCGGAAATGCAGTTTCCGCAGCAGGCCGATGGGGTGGTCGGCGTACGAGTCCGCGGCTCCGGTCTGGAGGTTGGAGGTCGGGCAGAGCTCCAGGGGGATCCGCTTGTCACGCACGTAGGAGGCGAGGCGCCCCAGCGTCACGCCGCCGTCCTCGGCGATCTCGATGTCGTCGATGATGCGGACACCGTGGCCGAGCCGGTCCGCGCCGCACCACTGCAGGGCCTGCCAGATCGACGGCAGGCCGAAGGCCTCTCCCGCGTGGATGGTGAAGTGGTTGTTCTCCCGCTTGAGGTATTCGAAGGCGTCCAGGTGGCGGGTGGGGGGGTAGCCCGCCTCGGCACCCGCGATGTCGAAGCCCACGACACCCAGATCGCGGTACCGGTTGGCGAGTTCGGCGATCTCCAGCGCGCGGGCGGCGTGCCGCATCGCGGTGAGGAGGGCGCCGACGCGGATGCGGTGGCCGTTCACGCGGGCCCGGCGCTCACCCTCACGGAAACCCTCGTTGACCGCCTCGACGACCTCTTCGAGTGACAGACCCGCGGTGAGGTGCTGCTCGGGCGCATACCGCACCTCGGCGTAGACGACACCGTCCTCGGCGAGGTCCTCGGCACACTCCGCCGCCACCCGGAACAGCGCGTCGCGGGTCTGCATGACGGCGCAGGTGTGGGCGAACGTCTCCAGGTAGCGCTCCAGCGAACCGGAGTCGGCCGCCTCGCGGAACCAGAGGCCGAGCTTGTCGGGCTCGGTCTCGGGCAAGGCGTCGTATCCCTGCGCGAGCGCCAGTTCGACGATCGTGCCGGGGCGCAGGCCGCCGTCGAGATGGTCGTGGAGCAGCACTTTGGGCGCGCGGCGGATCTGGTCGGGACCGGGGACGTTCAGGGTCTGGCTCGTCATTCGGGCACTCTAACGCCTACGCGCGTAGAGTGCTGGGTGTCGATGCGTAACAGTGACCGCGAAGCCAGCTGGAATACACCTGTCCTTCTGACACTGTTCTGTCATGGCACAGCGCGCACTTCCCCTGCCTGCCGCCAGGCTGGGACGGGCCGTCCTCACGGCCGGAGCAGCACCCGAGGTCAGCGGCGTCGTCCTGCTGCTCCCGGACGGCGAGACCGACTCCAGACGCCGTCCCTCCGCCTTCTCGTACGCGGCACAGCTGCCGCTCGCCCGGGCCCTGGCCCGCACCGGCCGGACGGACGGGCTCGCGGTGCACGTCGTGCGCTACCGGACCCGGGGCTGGAACGCCGGCGCGGACCCGGCGGCCGACGCCCACTGGGCGGCCGACGAGGTCGTACGCCGCTACGGCGACGTCCCCGTCTGCCTCGTCGGGCACGGCATGGGCGGCCGGGCGGCCCTGCGCGGCGCCGGGCACACCGCCGTCAACTCCGTGCTGGCGATGGCGCCCTGGCTTCCGGAAGGCACGGAGCCGGAACCCGAGCCGGTGAAACACCTGGCGGGGCGCCGGGTCCTGATCGTGCACGGCACGAACGACGAGCGGACGGATCCGGAGCTCTCCTACCGGCTGGCCGAGCGCGCCAAGAAGGCCAACCGGGACACCTGCCGCTTCGAGGTGCACTCGGACGGGCACGCGCTGCGTCAGCACCGCTCCGAAGTGATGGCACTGGCCTCGGACTTCATACGAGGTTCACTCCTCGCCCGCGCGTACGCGCGCCCCGTCACCGACGCGTTCGCCGCTCCCCCGCCGCTGGGGCTGCGGATGCCCCTGGCAGCGGGGTTCGGGCGGTCGCTGAGGTACTGAGAGGGCCCGCCCCTCAGTCCGGCAGCAGGCTCCCCCGGCGCGACAGCAGGAAGCGTTTGAAGGCGGCCACCGGCGGCGTGTCGGGGTGGCCGTCCAGCCAGGCGACCCCGATCTCGCGGGCCGCGCGCGGCGCCGTCACCGTCAGCTCGACCACACCGGGCCGGGCGACGGCGGGCGGTGGCAGCAGCGCCACCCCGAGCCCGGCCGCGACCAGGCCGCGCAGCGTCTCCGCCTCCTCGCCCTCGAACGCGACCCGTGGGGTGAAGCCCGCTTCGGCACAGAGGTCGTCCGTGATCCGCCGCAGTCCGTAACCGGGTTCGAGCGTGACGAACGTTTCGTCGGCGGCCTCGGCGAGGCGGATGCGCCGGCGGCCCGCCAGCCGGTGGTCGTCGGGGACGACCAGGCGCAGCCGCTGCTCGTCCAGGCGCATGGCGACGAGGTCCGGGGCGTCGGGGACGGGCGAGGTGAGGCAGAGGTCGAGGCCGCCCGCCCGGAGGCGTTCGATCATCGCTTCGCCGTAGTTCTGGACGAGCTGGAAGCGGACCCGGGGGTGGTCGGCGCGGAAGGCGCGGATCAGCGCGGGCACGGTCTCGGAGCCCATGGTGTGCAGGAAGCCGAAGGCGACCTTGCCCGCCGTGGGGTCGGCGTCCGCGCGTACCGAGTCGGCCGCCTTCTCCACCTCCGCCAGCGCGCGTTCGGCGGAGGTGAGGAACGTACGGCCGGCGGGGGTCAGCGAGACCGTGCGGCCCCGGCGGGCGAAGAGGGCGACCCCCAGGTCCTGTTCCAGCCTCACCATGGCCCGGGACAGCGTCGACTGCGGGACGCCGAGCTCGTGCGCGGCGCGGGTGACGTGCTCGTGGCGGGCCACCGCCTCGAAGTACGCGAGGCGAGGCGCGAGTACGGCCCGGATGTCTTCTTCGTAACTGCTCGGTGACAGCCGCCGCTGTGAGCTGTACTGATGCGCCATGGGAACGATTATGAGGGTTTCATGCATTGGACGCATGAAACCGCGCGCTCTACGTTCGCTGTATGCCTCCTGCCAGTACCGGGGCGTCCACCGTCGTGCTGGACGCCGCCGTTCCGTCATCCCCCGCCGCCGTCCCCCCGCCCGCCCCGGACCGCCTCACGCCCGGCGGCCCCGGCTACCGCCGGATGAGCTTCGCGCTCTTCGCGGCGGGGATCGCGACCTTCGCCCTCCTCTACTCCACCCAGGCCCTGCTGCCCGCCGTCTCCGCGTCCTTCGGCGCGACGGCCGGCCGGGCGAGCTGGACGGTCTCGGCGGCGACCGGGGCGCTGGCCCTGTGCGTCCTGCCGCTGAGCGCCCTCTCCGAGCGTTTCGGGCGGCGGCAGATGATGACGGCCTCCCTCGCGGTCGCCGTGGTGATAGGCCTGCTCGTCCCCTTCGCCCCGTCGCTCGGCTGGCTGATCGCGCTGCGCGCGGTCCAGGGCGCGGCGCTGGCCGGACTGCCCGCCTCCGCGATGGCCTACCTCGCCGAGGAGGTACGGCCCAAGGCGCTGGTGGCCGCGATCGGACTGTTCGTGGCGGGCAACAGCATCGGCGGCATGAGCGGCCGCATCCTCTCCGGCTGGGTCGCCCAGCTGTGGGGCTGGCGGGTGGCGCTCGGCGCGATCGGGCTGCTCGCCGTGGCCTGCGCGGTGGTCTTCCACTTCCTGATCCCCAGGGCCCGGCACTTCAGCCCCGCCTCGCTCAACCCGAAGGCCCTGGCGAGGACCGTCGGCCATCACCTCTCCGACCCGCTGCTGCGCCGCCTGTACGCGATCGGCGCCCTGTTCATGACGGTGTTCGGCGCGGTCTACACGGTGATCGGCTACCGGCTCGTCGAGGAGCCCTTCAGCCTGCCGCAGGGCGTCATCGGCTCGGTCTTCCTGGTCTACCTCGTCGGCACGCTCTCCTCCGCCGCCGCCGGCCGGCTGGTCGCCCGGCTGGGCCGCCGGGGCGCGCTCTACCTCGCCGTCTCCACGACGGCCGCGGGCCTGCTGCTTTCCCTGGCCGGCCAGCTGGCCGCCGTCCTGGCCGGCCTCGTCCTGATCACGGCGGGCTTCTTCGCCGGGCACGCGGTCGCCTCGTCATCGGTGAGCCGCACGGCGACCTCGGGACGCGCCCAGGCCTCGGCGCTCTACCAGTCCGCGTACTACCTGGGTTCCAGCGCGGGCGGCACGCTCGGGGCCGTCGCCTTCCACGCCGGGGGCTGGCCCGGCACCGTCGTCCTGGGTGTCCTGGCTGTCCTCGGTGTCCTGTCGATCACCCTGTCCGGGACCCGGGCGGCGCGGAAGGACCGGCTCCGCGCCGCGTCCCCGGCGCCTGTGCACAACTGAGACCTGCCGCCGCACAACCGCAGCTCCCCGGCGCACGTCCAACAAGCGGAGTCACACACCACGGGCGATCGCGAAGGGGAGCAGGCGTACATGGGAATCATGGGGAAGATACGCGGCGCGGGGGTGCGGCGCGGGGCCGTCCTGTCCGTAGCGGGCCTGGTGGCCGCGCCGGCACTGGTCCTGGGCACCGGGACGGCCGCTCAGGCGGCGTCCTGCACGGCCTCGAAGGGGCCGTACCAGAAGCAGGTCGAGAAGTGGCTGAAGCGGACGGCCGACGGGAAGCAGTCGGCGGCCGACTGCAAGGCGATCCGCTCGTTCCAGGTGGCGAAGGGCGTCACCCCGGCCATCGGGTACGCGGGGCCGGTCACCTGGCGCACGATGAAGACGATCACCGCCCAGAAGGCGGCGGGGAAGAATCCCAACGCCGCGAAGAAGTGCCCCACGAACAAGGGGCGCATCGCGTGTGTGGACCTGACCAGGCAGCTGAGCTGGATCCAGGACGGCGCCAAGCTGAAGTTCGGCCCGGTACCGGTGCGCACGGGCCGCAACGGTGACGAGACCCGGACCGGCGCCAGGAAGATCTACTGGCGCAACATCAACCACTGGTCGACGCTCTACGACGTCCGCATGCCGTACGCCCAGTTCTTCGACGGCGGGCAGGCGTTCCACTCGGTCACCAAGTCCATGTACAACAACCCGGGCTCGGGGGGCTGCGTCAACATGCGCCCGGCGGACGCGAAGTCATACTGGAATCTGTTGAGGAACGGCGACGACGTCTTCGTCTACGGACGCAAGCCCGGCACCTGAGCTGGGGTTTCCACGCTTCCCGCCCCTGTTGTCAGTGCCCTGCGGTAGCTTCCACAGTGCTGAGCGAGCGGTGTCACAGCGCAACAGGGGTGGAGCGATGAGTGATCTGACAGCGACGGCGGACATCGACAGCCGTCTGGAGGGACACCGGGTCGAGCTGACCGGTTACTGCTACCGGATGCTCGGCTCGGCCTTCGAGGCGGAGGACGCCGTCCAGGACACGCTGGTGCGCGCCTGGCGCAACTTCGACAAGTTCGAAGGCCGTTCCTCGTTGCGTTCCTGGCTGTACCGCATCGCGACGAACGTCTGCCTGGACATGCTGAACGCGGGCAACAAACGGGCCAGGCCGGTGGATCTGACCGGCCCGACGCCGCTGGCCCAGGCCGCGCTGAACCCCCGCCCGGAGAACACCTGGCTGGAGCCGATGCCGGACGGGCGCGTCCTGCCCTCGGTGGCCGACCCGGCGGAGGCCGCCGTGGCGCGTGAGTCGGTGCGCCTCGCCTTCGTCGCCGCGCTCCAGCACCTGCCGCCCAAGCAGCGCGCGGTGCTGATCCTGCGCGAGGTCCTGGCGTGGAGGGCGAGCGAGGTCGCCGAGCTGCTCGACACCTCGGTCGCCTCGGTCAACAGCGCCCTGCAACGGGCCCGCGCGACCATTGCGGAGACGGAGGGCAAGGTCCCGGACACCGCGAATCCGCTGGACGACGAGCAGCGCAAGCTGCTGGACCGCTATGTGGCGGCCTTCGAGGGGTACGACATGGCGGCGCTGACGGCGCTGCTCCACGAGGACGCCGTGATGACCATGCCGCCGTTCGATCTCTGGCTGCGGGGACACGACGACATCACAGGCTTCATGCTCAGCATCGGGGCGGCCTGCGCGGGTTCCCGGCTGGTGGCGACCGAGGCCAACGGCACCCCGGCCTTCGCGCACTACAAGCCGAATCCGGACGGTCCGGGGTTCGTGCCGTGGGCGGTGCAGGTCATCGACATCTCGGACGGGGCCATCACCGGGATGCACTGCTTCCTGGACACCCCTCGCTGGTTCCCGCTGTTCGGGCTCCCCGACCATCTGGACGACGTCGCGTCATGAGGAGGGGACGACCCGTGGTGATCGGCTGGACCCTCCTGGTGGCGGCCGGCTGGGCGGCGGCGCTGTGGCTGGGCGAG
>NZ_DATMVN010000395.1:0-20746 GCF_035563135.1 Streptomyces sp. | reverse complement strand
ACCGGGCGAGCCGATCGGTGAAGGCCATCGACGCGCGCGTGCGTCCCCCGTACAGCAGGGTCCAGTCGGCGCCCGCCGCCTCGGCTGCGGCGACCATCGGCAGGATGGGCGTGATGCCGATGCCGCCCGCGACGAAGGTGTAGCGACCGGCCTCCGTGAGGGCGAAGTTGTTGCGCGGGCCGTTGACGCGGACCTTCGTGCCTTCGGCCAGGAGGTCGTGGACGTAGGCGGAGCCGCCTCGGCCCTGGGGTTCCCGCAGTACGGCGATCTGCCAGCTGTGGTGGTCGTCGGGGTCGCCACAGAGGGAGTACTGGCGGATCAGGCCGTTTCCCGGCGCGAGGTCGATGTGCGCGCCCGGTTCCCAGGCGGGCAGCGCGTCGCCGTCGGGGTGGCGGAGGGTGAGGGCGAGGACGCCGTCGGCCGCCTCCGCCCGGTGAGCGACGACGAGTTCGGCCTCGTGGAAGGAGGGGGTGCTCACCTCGTGCTCCTCTCGGGTGTGCCGGGTGTGCCGGGTGTGCTGGGTGTGAGGGGATGGTCCGGATGGGCGAGCATCCACGACCACATCGCCTCCGGGTTCTGCGCCGTGTGCTCCGTCCCGCAGTGGCACCGTCCGTGCAGGAGGTCGGTGCCGGGCACCCAGTCGATGCGGTAGACCTCGCCGGTGGTCACGACGTCCGCTCCACGGGCTTCTCGCCTTCCTCGGCCAGACGGGCCAGGATCCGACGGGCGGCGAGACCACCCGTGTCGATGTTGATGCTCAACTCCTGGTAGCTGTCGCCCGGTTCGGCGTCCAGAGCGAGCTGGAGGAGGTTGAGGGCGTCGACGTCCTGCATCACCACGGTGTGGTTGAAGTCCCGCAGGAAGGTGGTGACTTCCTCGTCGTCGACCGCGAAGTCGCGCGACACGGCCCAGAAGTCGTACACCTTCCCCTCGGCTGAGGGCGTGATGGCATAGGTGATCTCGGTGCGGAAGACATGGCTGTCGTCCCCGACGGGCGTGATGCCACTGTGCAGCAGATAGAGGCAGGGTGCGTGGTATTCGATGTCCTGACGGCGCGTGATGCGGCCTTCGATGCCGGTGGAGCGGGCGTAGAAGGGCGGACACTCGGCATCGAGCATGTGCCGGCTGACACGGACGATGCCCGCGCCTTCGTCGACCTCCGTGGTGATGGGGGTCTCGGCGACCTCGGGGGTGCCGATGTAGCCGCCGTGGAGGTAGGTCTCGTGGGAGAGGTCCATCAGGTTGTCGACGAGGAGGCCGTAGTCGCCGTCGATGGGCTCCATCCCGCTGACCGACACCCAGCCCGGCGCGGTCAGATGAGGGGCGCGCGGGATCGCCCCGGGGTCGGCGAGGGCCGGGTCCCCGATCCAGACCCAGACGAAGGAGTCCTGCTCGACGACGGGGTAGGAACTCACACGGGCCGTACGGGGCACCCGCTTCTGGCCGGGTACGTACACGCAGGTGCCGGTCGTGTCGTAGGTGAAGCCGTGGTAGCCGCAGACGACACGGTCGCCGTCGAGGTTGCTCTCGGAGAGCGGGAACCGGCGGTGCACGCAGCGGTCGGCCAGGGCGATGACCGTGCCCTGCTCGTCACCGGCGGTCTCGGTGCGGTAGAAGGCGATCGGCTCGCCGAGGACGGTGCGGCCCAGCAGCTCCCGGCCGACCTCGTACCCGTACGCGGCCACGTACCACTGGTTCCTGACAAATGCCGTCATGCCGACTCTCCCGTCCCTGGGGCGGAGCCACGGTGCTCCGCCGTCGCCGCATGGGAATCAGGGTGCTGAGGGGCGTCACCTCGCGGCAATGGGCTTTCCGCCCGACGGAAGACCGGTGCCGCCCGGAGGGCGCCAGCCGAGGGCGCGGGAGATCCCGAGTCCGGCGATCCGGACCGCCGGGATCAGCGTCTGCGCGGGCGCGCCGGCCACCGGCACGACGACGGACACCGAGGCGACGACCTCACCGCGCGGACCGCGCACCGGGGCGGCCACGGAGACGGCGTCGTCCGTGATCTGCCGGTCACTCAGTGCGCAGCCCGTGGTCCTGACCTGGGCGAGCATGCTGCGAAGCCGGGCGGGGTCGGTCACCGTGTACGGGGTGAAGGCGGTCAGTGGCCCCGCGCAGGCTTCCTCCTGCAGGGCGGTGCCGCCGTGGGCGAGGAGCACCAGCCCCACACCGGTCGCGTGCAGAGGCCAGCGCGTACCGACCTGGCTGCGGACACCGACCGCCGAGCGCCCCGATATCCGTTCGATGTAGACGACGTCGCGACCGTCACGCACGGCGAGATGCACGTTCTCGTGGGTGGACTCGTAGAGGTCCTCGAGGAACGGCATCGCCGCCTCCCGCAGCGCCGGCCCGCGGGGGGCGAGCGCGGCGAGCTCCCAGAGGCGCAGACCGATGTGGTAGTCGCCGGACTCGTCGCGCTCCAGGGCTCCCCAGTCGGTCAGGGCCGCGACCAGCCGGTGCGCCGTGGTCAGGGTGAGACCGGCGCGCCGGGCGATCTCGGAGAGGGTGAGTGCGGGCCTGCCGTGATCGAAGGCTCCCAGGACGGACAGGAGGCGCTCGGCAGCCGAGCGCGCGGGACCGGCCGCGCTCACCGAAGCGGGGCCGCGGCGGTCTTCGCGCCGGAAAGGGGTGGGTTCATGCTGCGGCTTCTCCTTCCACGGCCGGCCGGCCGCGGTGTCCTTCCGTCCTTCCGTGGGCACGCCCACGCGGGGCGTCCGGCGTCGTCACCCGAGGGGGCTGACGATACCCGCCGGATGTTCCGGGGGACACGGTGTCCGGCGGGCGGACCCCGTCGCCGTCAGTGCGCTCCCGGCGTCACCGGGCGGGACCCGGGCGCGGGCCGTCCGACAGCAAGGAGCGTCCGATGATCTCTTTCATGATCTCCGTGGTGCCGGCGTACAGGGTGCTCGCGCGTGCGTCGAGGAAGTCGCGCGCCACGTCGTACTCCTGCATGTAACCGTAGCCGCCGTGCAGCTGCAGGCAGCGTGTGGTGACCTTCTGCTGGAGCTCCGTGGTCCACCACTTGGCCATGGCGGCGTCCTCGGGACTCAGCTGCCCGGCGACGAGTCCGGCGGCACAGCGGTCGACGAACACCTGGGCGACCTGCACCTCCGTGGCGAGCTCGGCCAGCGTGAACCTGTTCGCCTGGAAGTCCGCGACGGTGCGGCCGAACGCGGTGCGTTCCCTCGTGTACGTGACGGTGTTGCGCAAGGTCCGTTGCATACAGGCGACCGCGGCCGCTGCCACGCTCATGCGCTCCTGCGGAAGGTTGCGCATGAGGTACTCGAAACCACGGCCCTCCTCGCCGAGCAGATTCGCGGCCGGCACACGGACGTCGGTGAACGAGAGCTCGGCGGTGTCCTGGGCGTGCAGACCGATCTTGTCCAGCCTGCGCCCGCGTTCGAACCCTGCCATGTCGCTCTCCAGCACCAGCAGGCTGATGCCCGCACGGCCGGCGGAGGGATCGGTGGAGACGACCGTGATCACGAAGTCGGCGAGCATGCCGTTGCTGATGAAGGTCTTGGCTCCGTTGACGACGTACACGTCACCGTCCCGGACCGCCGTGGTACGTATGGCCTTCAGATCGCTTCCGGCGCCCGGCTCCGTCATGGCGATGGCCGACACCCGCTCGCCGGCGCACAGATCCGGCAGCCAGCGCCGCCGCTGCTCCTGCGTGGCCAGTGCGCTGAGGTAGGGCGCCACGAGGTCGTTGAATCCGCTCAGGTTCATGGTCAGGGCGGCCGCGCCGGCGCTGCACAGCTCCTCGATGAGGACGAGGTTGTAGCGGAAGTCCCGGACGCCCCCGCCCCCGTGCTCCTCGTCGATGTCGATGCCCAGCAGCCCGAGGTCCCCGGCCTTCACGTACATCGAACGGTCCACCGCACCGGCCCTCTCCCACGCGGGCAGGTGCGGTTGTATCTCGGTGGTGACGAAATCCCGGACCATCGCACGGAAGTCCTGGTGGCCGGTGTCGAAGAGGTTGCGCTCCACGGTGGTGGTCCTTCGGAGAGAGGGGGCGGGTGGGTGCCGGCCGACAAGTGGGTGGTCAGCAAAAGGGTTGCCCGGCCTCGCGCAGGCGGTCCCGGTACACGGCGACATTGGCCAGCTTGACGTCCTCGTAGCCGCGGACGAGGTCAGGCAGGTTCGCCAGCGCCACCGCCTGCTCCATGGTGGTGGCGTCGAGCCGCGGCAACAGGCATTCGATCGTCTGCCGGTACTCGGTGATCAAGGCACGCTCCACCTTGCGGACGTGGGCGTGGCCGAAGAGGTCCCAGGAGGTTCCGCGCAGCCGGCGCAGCGCGTACAGGCCCCGGAAGAGCGGACGGGACCAGGCGCCGAGCGAGATCTTCTCGCGCATGCCCAGCGCACGGAGCACGGGCGGGTGCAGTCGGTACGCCACCCGGCTGCCCGCGCCGAACCGTCTTGCGACATCCTGATCCACCACGGGATCGAGGATGAGGCGCGCGACCTCGTACTCGTCCTTGTAGGCCATGAGCTTGTACAGGTGCGAGGCCACCGCCCGGGTCAGTTCCGTCGAGCCCGCCACGGCGGATGCCTCGTGCCGGCGCACGTTCTCGACCACGGCCGCGTAGGTGCGGGCGTAGCCGGCGTCCTGGTAGGCGACGAGTTCGGGTACGTACCGGTCGAGGAGGTCCGACAGCTGCTCGTCGTCGGACGCGATCCGGGAGCGGACCTCGGCGGCCGCCGCGGTGTCCACGGTGCCCGGCACGTGGTGCGCGGCGGGGGAGCGGTCCGGTGTCCCGGCCGGCCCCACCACCATGCGGCGGCCGTGCCGGAAGGCCCGCAGGTTCTCCTCCACCTTGATCCCGTTGAGGCGGATCGCGCGGTCCAGGGAGTCGACGCTGATGGGCAGGGCGCCGGCCTGGTAGGCGCTGCCGACCATGACCATGTTGGCGTACTGCTGGTCCCCGAGGACCTCCTCGGCGGCGGCCGCCGCGTCGAGGTAGTGCGCCGCGGCGAAACGTCCGTCCAGCTGCGCCCGGATGCTGCCCTGGTCGGGGAAGGGCACCGCGGTGTCCACGACCATGGCCCCCGTGGGAACCTCGGCGGTGGAGACGACTGCCACCGTCCGGTCGGCGTGGGCGGCCTTGAGCTGGGCCGGGTCCGCCGCCACCAGGCTGTCGCAGCCCAGGTACAGATCGCACTCCCCGCCCGCGAGCTTGGCCGCGCGGATCAGCGGCCCGGTGCTGAGCTTGACGTCGGAGACGACGGCGCCGCCCTTCTGGGCCACACCGGTCTGGTCGAGGGACCGCACGGTGTACCCGTCCAGGAAGGCGGCCGTGGCGAGTATCTGGGCCACGGTGACGATGCCGGTGCCGCCGACGCCTGTGATGCGCAGGGCGAACTCGTCCTGCGGGACACGCAGGTCCGGCTCGGGAAGCTCGCCCCCTTCCTCCTGGACCGGAGGGCCGGACACCGGGCGGGCGGGCCTGCCCTTGCCCGGGACCACCGTCATGAAGGACGGACAGTCGCCCTTGAGGCAGGAGAAGTCCAGGTTGCACGAGGACTGGTGGATCTCCGTCTTGCGTCCGAACGCGGTGTCCACGGGCCGCACGGACACGCAGTTGGACTTCTCGCCGCAGTCTCCGCATCCCTCGCAGACCCGCTCGTTGATCAGCACGCGCTGGACGGGGGCCGGCGTGAGTCCCCGCTTGCGCTTACGGCGCAGCTCCGCGGCGCACTCCTGGTCATGGACGACCACGGTGACCCCGGGGACCTCGGCGAGCTCGCGCTGTACGTCCACCAGGTCGTCCCGGTGACGTACCGAGACCTCGGGGAGCGACAGGACGCCCGCTCCGCGCAGGGACTTGCGGACGCGGCGCGGCTCGTCCGAGGTGATGACCACACGGGCGGCGCCCTCCACGACCAGCAGCCGGGCGACGCGTTCGACGGGCATCCCGCCCACCGCGTCCTGACCGCCCGTCATCGCCACGGTGGAGTTGAACAGGAGCTTGAACGTCATGTTCACCCCGGCCGCGACGGCCGCGCGCACCGCGAGGGAGCCGGAGTGGGCGAAGGTGCCGTCGCCGATGTTCTGTATGTAGCCGGGGGTGTCCACGAACGGGGCGAGACCGATCCAGTGCCCGCCCTCACCGCCCATCTGGGACATGCCGACCGTCTCGCCGACCTGCTTCCGCGGCATGCCCATCACCATGCCGTGGCAGCCGATTCCGCCGCCGACGGCCATGCCGTCCGGGACCTTGGTGGAGGAGTTGTGCGGACAGCCGGAGCAGAAGTACGGGGTGCGGGGCAGCAGGGTGAGTGACGGCCTGCTGCGCGGGCGGTTGTCCACCCACTCCCGCACCGAGGGGATGTTCCGCGGTGCCAGGCTGCGGGCCAGGGCGTTCGCCACCAGGTCCGGGTCGAGTTCGTTCGTTGCGGGGAGCAGCGACGCACCCGCGGCGTCGCGCTTGCCGGTCACGCGGGGTGCGCCGGAGGTGCCGTAGAGGATTTCCTTGACGGCTGTCTCCAGGTAAGGCCGCTTGTCCTCCACGACGACGATCTCGTCCAGGCCCCGGGCGAAGTCCCGTACGACGGCCGGCTCGACAGGATAGAGGGCGCCCAGCTTGAGGAGACGGATCCCGCGGCGTACGAGCTCGGCCTCGTCGAGACCGAGCTGGGCGAGCGCCTGCCGGAGGTCGAGCCATGTCTTGCCGGCCGCGACGATGCCCAGCTGTGCGTCACCGGCCGCTCCCATGATGTGGTTGAGCCCACTGCGCCGGATGTATTCCAGGGCGAGCGGCAGCCGCTTCCCGTAGAGGCTCTGCTCCAGACCCGCCAGGCCCGGTCCCACCATCACGGCGTGCGGGCGGTGCGCGTACGGGGTGAGGCCGCCGGGCAGGTCCGACAGGACGGGCGGGGCCCAGTCACGGGTGACGTGGGCGGTGGAGGCGGCGTCGGCGACGTTGGTGGCGACCTTGAGGGCTGTCCACAGGCCGGTGACGCGGGAGAGTTCGACCGCGTGCCGGCCGAATTCCAGCACCTCGTGGGAGTCGGCGGGGTACAGCGCCGGGAGGTGCAGGTCGGCCAGGCTCATCTCGGAGGAGCAGGGGAAGGTGGACGACTTGGCCGACGGGTCGTCACCGACGAGAGCGACGGCACCGCCGTGCGGCGAGGTGCCCGCCATGTTGGCATGGCGGATGGCGTCGCTCGCGCGGTCCAGGCCGGGAGCCTTCCCGTACCAGAAGCCGGTGACGCCGCGGACTCCGCTCTTCTTGAACGGGAGTGACTCCCCGGCCAGTTGGGTCCCCGCGACCGCCGTGGCGGCGAGTTCCTCGTTGAGGCCCGGCTGGTGGACGATCCCGTGCGGGGCGAGGAGTTTCCTGCGGCGGTGGATCTCCATGTCGTAGCCGGCGAGCGGGGAGCCCTCGTAGCCGGAGACGTAGGCGGCGGGCTCCGCGCCGGCTCGCGCGTCGATCTTGGCGCGGTCGACGAGCATCCGGACCAGGGCCTGGATCCCGGTCAGGTAGATGCGCCCTTCCTCGGCGAGGTAGCGGTCGTCCAGGGTGAAGCCGCCGTTGTCGCGCGCGAGTCGTCCGTCGGGCCTCGTCCGTACCGGTGTCGTCGTCATGGTGCCTTCCTTCTGTTGTGCGGGGCTGGTCACAGCACCGCCCCTCCGCGGACCCGGGCGACCAGGCCCTCCAGCGTGTCCGCCCGCGCCAGCGCGTCGGCCATGGCTGCTTCGGCCGTCACCAGACGGCGGCACTCGGCGACCACCTCGTCGACGGACTCGCGGGGGACGACGCACAGGCCGTTCCCGTCGGCGACGACCAGATCGCCGGGTTCGACCCGGGCACCGGCCAGACCGACGGCTCCGTTGATCTCGGCCGCGCGCCAGCGGTACCGGCCGGCCATGGGCGTGGCGCCCCGGGCCCAGACGGGCACCGCCCCGCCGCGCAGGGTGTCCACGTCGCGGACGGCTCCGTCGACCACGATGCCGGCGACCCCGGCCGCGGCGGCGAAGCCGGCGGACAGGTCGCCGAGCACCGCGGTCGTGAGGTCGCCCTCCGCCGTGATGACCGCGATGTCGCCCGGCGCGGCCAGCCCGTAGAGGTCGCGGTCACCGGCGAGGACGGGGCTGCCGAGCGCCCGGTGTGTGGCGGGCACTCCGCCGTACGGTTCGCAGCGCAGCGTGACCGCCTGTCCGCACACCGCCTGGCCCGGGGCGAGCGGGGGCAGCGCGGACGCGGGGACGACCGAGCCGATGCCGAGTGCGTCCAGGGCGTCGGCCACGAGACAGGTCGTGTCCGGCAGCCCGCGCAGGAAGGACAGCGCTGCGGGGTCGGCGCGAGGGAAGTCCAGCCGGCTGATGAGGGTTTCGGGAACCCCGCCGAACAGGCGGGGACGCACCTGCTCCAGGCTGCTCGCGGTGCCGTCAGCCATGGCGCACGGTGGTGGGCAGGCTGGGGCGCCGGCGGCTCTCGTACGCCTCGATGTCGGACAGGTACCGCTCGGTGGCCGAGATGTCGTCGAGGCCGGCCAGCAGGCGGCCGCGGGTGTGGTCGTCGAACTCGAAGGGGACCGCGAAGCCGGGGGCGCTGACCCGGCGCCGCACCAGGTCGACGGTGATCCGGGTGTCCGGCGCGGCTTCGACCAGAGCCCACAGCCGCTCCACGATCTCCTCGTCCAGCGTCACGGGCAGCAGCCCGCGCTTGGGGGCGTTGCCCTGGAAGATGTCCCCGAAGCGCGGGGAGATGACGACCCGGAAGCCGTAGTCCTGCAAGGCCCACACGGCGAACTCGCGCGAGGAACCCGTTCCGAAGTCGGCCCCGGCGATCAGGATGCTCGCACCCTGGTGCTCGGGTTTGTTCATGACGAAGTCGGGTTCGGCCCGCCAGTTGGCGAACAGGACGTCGGCGTAGCCGGTGCGGGAGGTCCGTGTCCCGAACCGGCCGGGGAAGATCTGGTCGGTGTCGACGTCGGAGCGGCGCAGCGGCACCGCCTTGTCGGTGTGGACGGTGAAGGCTTCCATCATCGGGCTCCCAGGTCGGCGGGGGAGGCGAGGCGGCCGGCGACGGCGGTGGCCGCGGCCACCGCGGGGGAGACGACGTGCGTACGCGCTCCCCGTCCCTGCCGGCCCTCGAAGTTGCGGTTGTTGGTGGAGGCGGCGCGCTGTCCGGGGAGCAGCCGGTCCTCGTTGAGCGCGCAGCACATCGAGCAGCCGGCGTAGCGGAGTTCGACCCCCGCGGCGTTGAAGACCTCCTCCAGCCCTTCCTCGACCGCCTGGGCGCGAACCGCCGCGGACCCGGGAACGACGAGTACGTCCACGTGGTCGGCGGCCTTGCGCCCGCGCAGTACGTCGGCGGCGGCGCGCATGTCCTCGATGCGGCCGTTGGTGCAGGAACCGATGAACACGGCGTCGACCGGCACATCTCGCATCGCGGTGCCCGGAGCGAGGCCCATGTATTCCAGCGCGCGGGCTGCCGCGCGGCGGCTGCGGTCGTCGGTGAAGTCGTCGACGGAGGGGACGCGGTCGCCCAGGGGAACGCTCTGGGCGGGGTTCGTGCCCCAGGTGACGAAGGGGGTCAGCGCCGACCCGTCCAGCGTGACGGAGGTGTCGTAGACCGCGCCGGGATCGCTGCGCAGGGTGCGCCAGTAGGCCAGTTCGGCGTCCCAGTCCTTGCCCGCGGGGACGTGCGGGCGGTCCTTGAGATAGGCGAAGGTGGTCTCGTCCGGCGCGACCAGCCCGGCGCGGGACCCCGCCTCCACGGCCATGTTGCACACCGTCATGCGCCCTTCCATCGACATGCCGTCGATGACGGAGCCGCGGAACTCCATGACGTGCCCGACACCGCCGCCGGTGCCGATCTTGTTGATCAGCGCGAGGACGACGTCCTTGGGGGTGACTCCGGGGGCGAGGGAACCGGTGATCGTGACGCTCATGTTCCGCATCGGCGTCATGGGCAGGGTCTGGGTGACGAGGACGTGCTCGACCTGGCTGGTCCCGATGCCGAAGGCAAGGGTCCCGAAGGCGCCGTGGGTCGTGGTGTGCGAGTCGCAGCAGACGATGGTCATGCCCGGCTGGGCGAGCCCCAGTTCGGGGCCGATGACGTGGACGATGCCGTGCCGGTCGTCGCCCAGCGGGTACATCTGGATGCCGAACTCGGCGCTGTTGTCACGGATCAGCCTCATCTGACTGCGCCGGAGCACCTCGTCGAGTGAGGGGCGGTCGGTCGAGGTGGGGGTGGCGTGGTCCTCGGTGGCCAGCGTCAGATCGGGCCGGCGCACGCTGCGGCCGGCCTCCCGCAGCGAGTCGAACGCCACGGGGGTGTTGACCTCGTGCAGCAGGTGCAGATCGATGTAGAGCAGGTCGGGTTCGCCGACGGCCTGACGGACCACGTGGTCGCGCCAGATCTTGTCGGCCAGGGTGAGTGCCATAGGGACCCCTTGAGCGGTAAAGATCATTGAGATTCCCATTATTTGGGAATGGAGTTCGTGGATTCAGGTGGGACCTTAGGTGAAGGGGCCGTGCGGCACAAGGTAGTTGTCATTGGCGTCAAAGCTGATGCTCTGGCTGCATGGCCCACTGTCTGGATATTCAGGTGCCCGGCAGATTACCCCTGACGCGGGCATTGCCTCTGCGGCGGAGGGCTGGCTACTGTCGCCCGGGATTCGCCGGTGATTCGGTGAATCCCAAAATATGGGAGCTCTGATCGCGTCGACGCGAGTGTCGAGCCGTGCCGGCCGACTGTCGCGTCGCGGGTCCTCCCTCACGCCACTGGTCAAGGAGGACCCCGTGGTCTACGCCGTTTCCGTCGCCGTCCTGGTGACGATCTTCGTTCTCGCGACGTTGCGCCCCGTCAGCCTCGGACTTCTGGCCTTCGTGGCCGCCTTCGCGGTCGGAGCAGGGATATCGGGCATCCCCCTCGAGAAGGTCGAGGCCTTTTTCCCGGGCGACCTCTTCTTCACCGTGCTCGGCATCACCCTGCTGTTCGGCATGGCGCGCGCCAACGGCACCATCGACCTCCTCCTCCAGAAGTCACTGCTCCTGGTACGGGGGAAACGATGGGCGGTGGCGTGGATGATGTTCGTGCTCGCAGCGGCTCTGATGTCCCTCGGGGCGGTGCTGGCCGTGGGCATGCTGGCCCCGGTCGCCATGCCGCTGGCCAAGCGCTTCGGCATCAAACCGCTGCTGATGAGTGCGATGCTCGGCCACGGGGCCCTCGGCGCGGCCTTCTCACCCATCACCGTCTACTCCGTGAGCACGAGGAAGCTGGTCGAGTCCCAGGGGTTCACCGTTTCCACGACGATGCTCTTCCTCGTGCCGTTCGGGCTCAACCTGCTGCTCGCCGTCGTGGCCTTCCTCGTCCTGGGACGCGACCTCTTCAGGAAGGAGCCGGCGAGGAGTGCCGACGTGGCGCAGCGGAAGGTGGCGGTTCCCGTGGCCGCGGGTGGGCCGATCGACAGTGCCCGGAGCACGGCCGCCGGCGCAGGCGACGCGGACACCGAGGGGCCGGCCCATGAGTTCCCCGGGGACCGGAATCCCACCACGTCGCGGGTCACGCCCACGCAGTGCCTCACCCTGGCGGCCATCGTGGGACTTCTGGTAGCCGCCTTCTACGGAGTCGAGGTGGGTATCGCCGGGACGTGTCTCGGCGTGCTGCTCCTGCTGCTCCTGCCCGCGCACGCCCGGGAGGCCATGGCGTCCGTGGGCTGGCCCGCCGCGCTTCTCGTCTGCGGCGTCATGACCTACATGGCGGTGCTGACCACCAACGGCACCATCCAGTTCCTCGGCGACGCGGCCATGGAACTGCCCTCGGTCATGCTGACCGCCCTGATCCTGCTGCTCGCCGTGGGTCTGCTGTCGTGCATCGGATCGTCATTCGGCCTCATCCTGATAGCGCTGCCGCTGGCGGAGCCGCTGATGTCCTCGGGGCAGCTGCCCCCTGCCGCCTTCGTCATCGCGCTCTCCTTCTGTGCGACCGTGGTCGACGTCAGTCCGTTCTCCAGCAACGGCGTGCTGGTCCTGAGCAGCGCTCAGGTCGAGGACAAGCAGCGGTTCCAGCGCCAGATGCTGGTGTACAGCGGTTACGTGTGCGGCGTGGGGGCGCTCCTCGCCTGGGGCCTGCTGATCCTCCCGGCCGGCCGATGAGGGCCCCGGCTGTGCCGTGCCTCCCGCCGTCAGCCCTCACAGCTGTCCGAGGGACCGGCTATCTTCTCAGGCATGATCAGCGTGCGTAGTACGGGTGTCGGCGTGCTCGACAAGGCCATGGCGATCGTGGAACTGTGCGAGTACAGACCTTCCTCGGCGAGCCAGATCGCGCGTGAGCTCGACATGAAGACCTCCACCGCCCACCGTCTCGCCACGGCTCTGGTGGCACACGAACTCCTGCAGCGCGACGAGTCGGGTGTCTACCGTCTGGGGCGCCGGGCGCAGCCCTCACGGTTGACCGACCTTGCCCGTCCCTGCCTCGAACGCCTCACCAGGGACATCCGCGAGACCAGCCAGCTGTGGCTGGCCCGGGGATCGGACCGCATCTGCGTCGCGAGCGTCATCGCCGACACCGAACTGCGCGTCGTCCTCGCGTCCGGCGTGAGCCTTCCCCTCTCCGAGGGCGGCTCAGCCGCGTACGCCCTGCAGGGCCAACTGGGGGAGGAAGGCTGGTGCGAGGCGGTCTCCAGGCGGACCCCGGGCCTGGGATCGGTCAGTGCCCCGGTCAAGGAGGGTGACGACATCATCGCGGCGGTGTGTGTGGTCGCACCGCTGTTCCGCATGCCCGGCTCCCCGGGGGACGCCTACGGGGCCCAGGTGGTCGCGACCGCCGCGAGGATCTCGCGTCTCCTCGCGGCGTGACGCGCCGCGGCCGGCCCCGCGGCAGTACGCTTGCGACTCGGCAGGACCGTGGTGGCGGAGGCCGCGTCAGGACCAGGGTGGCGGATGGCCACCTCAGGACCTCCTGACACCTCCGCTGCCGACGCCTCCACCGGGAAGCCGGCCCTGCCGCGTCCGACCGCCCTCTCCCGTCACGACGTGCGCCGGACGGACAGCCCCGGCAGTCGTCCATCCCGCTGGTGACCGGTGCTGTCGGCCGCCAACCGGTCCCGTACCTCGCGCCGCAGCACCTTTCCGTAGGCGTTGCTGGGCAGTTCCTCGACGAACACGACTCGCTTCGGCTTCTTGAAGCCGGCGATCAGGGTCCGGCACCACGCGATCAGCTCGTCGGCGGCGACGTCGGCGGCGGCCTCGCGCACGACCGCGGCCGTCACACTCTCACCCCACACGTCGTCGGGCTCGCCGAAGACGACGACCTGCCGGACGCCAGGGTGCAGCAGGAGCGCGTCCTCGACCTCGCGGGGGTAGATGTTCGTCCCACCGGAGATGATGACGTCCTTGCTGCGGTCGAGAAGGGTCAGCCGACCGTGTTCGTCGTAGCGTCCCACGTCGCCGGTGTGGAGCCAGCCGTTGCGCAGAGCAGCCGCTGTTGCCGTCGGGTTGCCGAGGTACCCGCGCATGACGGTGTCCCCGCGCACACAGATCTCGCCGGTGGTGCCGACGGTCACGGGACGGTCCTCGGCATCGAACACCGCGACCTCCACCCCGGGATGGGGGACGCCGGCCGAGATCAGGCGGTCGTCGTCGACCGGGCCCCGTGCCAGATCCAGGTAGGTGATCGTCATGGGCGACTCCCCCTGGCCGTAGATCTGCACGAACACGCCGCCGAAGCGGTCGACCATCCGGCGGGCGTGGTCCAGATGCATGGGCGCGCCGCCGTAGACCGCCCGCCGCAGGGATGCGGTGTCCGCACCCGTCTCGGCGTCCGCGTCGAGCAGCATGACGATCATCGTGGGGGCGAGGAAGGCGATGACCGTGACGCCCTCCCGTTCGATCAGGCGCAGCACGTCTCCGGCGACGAACGAGGAACCGCTGTGGATCAGGTTCGTCGCACCCCGGGCGACCGCACCGAGGAGATAGAGGCCACCCCCGTGGGAGAGGGGCGTGACGTGCAGAACGACGTCCTCGGCCCGGTAGTCACAGACATCGGCGAGCTCCAGCCACATCATCGCCGTCAGGTTGCGGTGGGTGAGCATCGCGCCCTTGGGGCGGCCCGTGGTGCCCGATGTGTAGAAGAGCCACGCGACCGAGTCCTCGCCGAGGTCGGCCACCTGCTGGTCCGGGCTGCCGACGGCGAGGAACCGGTCGAACGCGGGCCCGATCCCCAGTGTCGCCAGGTCCGGGCCCGCGACCTCGTCCACCAGGACCGCGCTCGCCGCGTCGTGGACCAGCAGTCGCGTCTCGCTGTCCTCCAGGATGACGGCGAGCTCGGGACCGGCCAGCTTGGCGTTGACCGGCACGATCACCATCCCGGCGGCGAAGGCGCCGTACATGGTGATGACGTACTCAGGACAGTTCTTCGCGAAGACGGCCACACGGTCTCCGGGGCTCAGACCGCTCGCCAGGAGCGCTGAGGCGAAGCTACGGACGGCGTCGTCCAGTTCCGCGTACGTCATGTCACGGTCGGCATGGCGCAGAGCGGTGCGCCCGGCGTGCAGCCGGCGTGCAGCGCTGAGGGTGGTGGCGATGTTGGGCATCAGCGGCTCTCAGCGCTCCGTGTCGCCGGCGCAGACCAGTGCGACGAGCGCGCCGCCCGGGGCACGGACCCAGACCGTGCTGGAGCCCGCGCCCTCGACGACCGACGAGACGTCGTGGTAGCCGGAGTCACGCAGCCGCTCGCAGAGCCGCTCCCGGGACGCCTCGTCGTCGACCGCCAGGCCGATGTGGTGGGGCGTTCCCACGGCGTACGTCCAGGTGCCCGGGGCGCGGTAGGGCTGGTGCAGGAGTTCGATCCCGGCGCCCTCCGCGAACCGGTAGTACCCGGACGCGAGGTCCTGCACGGTGTGCTCGCCACCGAAGAGGTCCAGCAGGAAGGAGTGCGTCTCACGGACGTCCATCAGCGAGACGGTGACGCTGTGCAGACCACGCACGGCCAGGGCCGCGGCGACGGAGCCGCTGACCGGAACGGAGTCCGGCTCATCGCTCTCGACGAGGGCGTACGGGATGCCCGACGGCGCGGTGAACGCCAGCCGCTTCGTACCGAACACCTCCTCGACCTGGCCCTCGACGTGCGCGTCGTGCAGACGCGCCTGCCAGTGGCCGAGCGATCCGGCGGGCACCGAGAGGTTCGGAGAGTCCGGACCGTTGCTGCCGCGCCGTCCGGTCGGCCCGTCCGCGCCGAGGCAGTAGGCGACCAGGAAGCCGTGACCCGGGTCCGTCGAGCCACCGAAGACGAGTCGTTCGGCGGAGAGTCCGCGCAGCGTGGCGGGCTCGCGGCTCAGGCAGCGCAGCCCGAGCACGTCTTCGTGGAAGCGGATCTCCCGCTCGGCTTCGGAAGTGGAGTACGCGAAATGGTGGACGCTACGCACGCTGGTCACTGTCGGCCTCCCACGTCACGGTCTGGTTGAGGACGGCCCGCACGGTCAGCGCGGGAAGGTAGTTCCGCTTCTCCTCCAGGTCGGCCTTGAGACCGGGCAGGCGCCGGTACAGCGTCCGGAGCGCGATACTCGCCTCCGGGCGGGCCAGCGGGGAACCGATGCAGAAGTGCCGGCCGGTGCCGAAGGCGAGGTGTTCGCCGAGGTTGGGCCGGTTGATGTCGTAGACCAGGGGGTCCGGGAAGACAGAGGGGTCCGCATTGGCGGCGGCGATGTTCAGGAGCACCATGGAGCGGGCCGGGATCGGGACGCCGCGTATCTCCGTGTCGCGGGTGGTGTAGCGGAACAGGTGCAGCCCGATGCCGGTCCTCCGCAGGGACTCCTCGACCACGTGCTCCCAGAGGTCCTCGTCGGCACGGACCTCCGCCAGCAGACCGGGGTTCTCGGTCAGCTGGCGCACCGTGTTACCGATGAGGTTCGCCGTCGTGTCGGTGCCGGCGGCTGTGATGGACACCATGTGGGCGAGGACCGAGTCGTTGCTGAGCAGCGGCTCGCCCTCGTCGTCGGTGAGCTTGAGCATCGCTGACGTGATGTCGTCCCCCGGGTTCTCACGCCGGTCAGCGACGAAGGCGGAGAAGAACTCGTAGGCGCTGTACATCCGCGCATAGGCGTCGACGATGTCCTCGTCGGACCTCGTGGAGGTACCGGGTTCGGCGTCGATCGGTGACATCAGCGAGAACACCTCGCCGATCCAGGCATGAAAACGCGGCAGGTCCTCGGAGGGCAGGCCGAGCATGTCGCCCACGACCGAGAGCGTGAGCTGGTAGGCGAAGTCCTGCATCAGGTCGATGGAGCCGCGGTCGGCGAAGCCGTCGATGAGCGCGTCGGCCTTGGCCGCGATGTCGGCGGAGGCCTGACTCACGCGCGGGCGGGTGAACGCCTTCTGGGCGGCCTTGCGCTCGCGGGTGTGAACGGGCGGGTCGAGGTTGAGCAGGACGCCGCCGCCGATGACCAGTTGCGCCACGCGCTTGTGTTCGTCGGGAATGGTCGCGAGCGCTTCGACGGTGGGTTCCACTGCCTTGTAGGCGCCGGAGGAGAAGGTCTCGAAATCGGTGAGGACCGCGCGGACGTCCTCGTTGCGCGTGACGACGAAGGAGTTCAGGGGGTCGTGGAAGAAGACGGGGCTTCCGGCCAGCAGTGACTGCACCGCGGCTTGCGGATCGTCCAGGTACGCGGCTGACAGCGGGTCGAACGCATCGACAGGGGTGGTCATGGCTCGGACGCTAAAGCGGGCCTTGCCACTGGAGCGGTGACTTTGGTCCAGGTCCCGGCTCTGTTGCCGGATTCGTGACCATGCCGGGGGGTCGGTCGGAACGGCTGCCGTCACCGACTGCTTGACAGGATGTTCAATATTCAATAACAGTACGGGTGCCGCACAGACGTGCGTTCAACGGGCAAAGGTGAAGACCATGGAAATGCCACCCCCGTCGACCACCCCCGCCACCCGCCCCGCGGGTCCACTGAGCGGGATTCTGGTTGCCGACTTCTCGCGCATCCTCGCGGGCCCCTACGCCACGATGTTGCTCGCCGACCTGGGGGCGGAGGTCATCAAGGTCGAGAGCCCCGGGGGCGACGACACCCGGACCTGGATGCCGCCGGTCCGCGACGGGATCTCGACGTACTACCTGTCGGTCAACCGCAACAAGCGGTCCGTGGCACTGGATCTGAAGGACACCGAGGACCTGGCGGACGCCCGGGAACTCGCCGGACGCGCGGACGTGCTGATCGAGAACTTCAAGCCGGGCGGGCTGCGGCGCTTCGGCCTGGACCACGACACCGTGAGCCGGAACAACCCCGGCATCGTCTACGCCTCGATCAGCGGCTTCGGTCCGGGCGCGGGCGCGCAGCTGCCCGGATACGACCTGATGGTGCAGGCCATGTCCGGGCTGATGAGCCTCACCGGCGACCCGGACGGCTCCCCGTTCCGCGCCGGCATCTCGGTGTTCGACGTGATGACGGGTCTGCACACGGCCATCGGCATCCTCGCGGCGCTGCGGCACCGGGACCAGACCGGACAGGGCCAGCACATCGAACTCGACCTGTTGTCCTCCGCGCTGTCCGGGCTGGTCAACCACACCGGCGCGTACGCGGCGGCCGGCGTCGTCCCGTTCCGCATGGGCAACGCCCACCCGAGTCTCTTCCCGTACGAACCGCTGCCGACCTCCGACGGTGAGCTGATCGTCATCGCCGGCAACGACGGCCAGTTCCACAAGCTGTGCCAGGTGCTCGGCGTTCCCGGACTGATCGACGACCCGCGCTTCGCGCACAACCAGGACCGCACCGCCCACCGCGAGGAACTGCGCCCGCTGCTGGTGGAGCGGCTGGTGAAGCGGACCAAGGACGAGTGGTTCCGGGACCTGCTGGCCGCCGGCGTGCCGTCCGCGCCGATCAACACCATCGACGGGGGCGTCGGCCTCGCCGAGGAACTCGGACTCGCCCCGATCGTGGAGTCGGGCGAGGGCCCCGCCGCGGTGCCGGGCATCCGCAACCCCATCACTTTCTCCGCCACTCCGCCGCGCTACGAGCTGCCGCCGCCCTCGCTGGACGAGCACGGCGAGGAGATCCGCGCCTGGCTGCGGGCGGAGCGCACCCGAAGGGAGAACGACCGATGAGCAGTTACCCCACCTCGCTGGGCACGTCGGACCTCGACAGCATCCACCTGCTCGGCCAGGACCTGGCCGAGGACCTCATGGGCAAGGTCGGTTTCGGAGAGCTGGCCTTCTGGCTGGTCACCCACCGCCGCCCCACCCCGTCCGAAGTGCGCGTCTTCGAGACCGTGCTGGTCGCGCTCGCCGACCACGGATTCACGCCGACGGCGATCGCGGCCCGTCTGACGTACCTCAGCGCCCCCGAGTCGTTGCAGGGCGCGCTCGCGTCCGGACTGCTCGGCGGTGGCTCCCGCTTCCTCGGGGTCACCGAGGACTGCGGGCGGTTCCTGGCCGACACCCTGGCCGGCGTCGAGGGACCCCTGCCGGACGACGACGCGGGCTGGGACGCCATCGCCCTGGACGCGGTGGGCCGGGCCCGCGCCGACAAGCGCCTTGTGCCCGGTCTGGGACATCCGGTGCACAAGAAGGGCGACCCGCGTACGCCCGTACTCATGCGCATCGCCGACGAAGAGGGCCTCAAGGGCCCACATCTGCGCCTGTTCGAGGCGGTCGGCCGGGTCCACTCCGAGGTGCTCGGCAAGAAGCTGCCGCTCAACGGGGCCGGCGTGTGCGGGGCGGCCCTGGCCGACCTCGGTCTCCCCGTCGACCTGCTGCGCGGGTTCGCACTGCTCGCCCGCGCCGCGGGCCTGCTCGGCCAGCTCGCCGAGGAACGCCGACGCCCCATCGCCTCGGACATGTACATGAGTATCGATCGCAACGCCACCTACGTCACCCCCGACACCCCCGCCTGACCCCCTCGGCCCGCTGGACAGCCGGTCGGTGCCGACCGGCCCGACGAGAGGAACCGCCATGGCCACCCTGGCCGCGGTCATCGCCTCCACCCACCATCCCTTCTACTACAAGGCCAGCACCGCCACGGGCGAGGACCGCCCGCCGTACGCGGACGCCTGGGTCGCCAAGATCGAGGCGTTCCGCGAGACGCTGAGCCGCGCCCGCCCCGATGTCCTGGTCATGGTCGGCTCCGACCACTTCCACCAGCTGTGGCTGGACAACATGCCGCAGTTCCTCGTCGGCAAGGCACCCGTCTACGACGCCAACTGGTACAACGAGGAGCGCGAGTTCGGTCTGCCGCGGATGCGGCTGCGCGGCCAGGAGGACCTGTCGGCGCACCTGCTGCGCAGCGGTCTCGACTCGGGCTTCGACCTCGCCTTCAGCAACGAGCTGCGGATCGACCACAGCATCACCTGCCCGATCATCACCCTCCGCCCCGAGGCGGACCTGCCGATCGTGCCGGTCTACACCAACATCTTCGCCCCGCCGCTGCCCCAGCCGTCCCGGTTCGTGCATCTCGGCAAGGCCATCCGGGAGATGATCGAGTCCTGGCCGAGCAACCTGCGGGTCGCCGTCATCGGCACCGGGCACCTCTCCCTCGAACTCGGCGGACCCCGCCAGTTCGGGCCGCACGGCCCCGACCCGGAGTTCGACCACAAGGCCGTGGAATGGATCGCCGGCGGGGACATCGAGGGCTGTCTGTCCGAGGTCACCCTGGACAGCCTGTGGACGCCGGGCAACGCCACCCACGGCTTCATGGACTTCATGCTGATGATGGGCGTCGCCGGTGAGGGCGCCAGGGCCGACTACACCGACACGCTCGACCTGTTCCACACCATGGAGGCGTACTTCACCTGGTACCCGAACGGTGTTCCCGCGCAGACCGGTACGGGGGCGCGGCCATGAGCAAGTACCTGATGAACAAGTTCCTCTACACCGTGGACCGCGACCCGGACCTCGTCGAGCGGTACCGCGAGGACCCCAGGGGAACGGTGACCTGGTGGGAGGCCGAACACGCCGGCACCCTGCTGAACGCCATCGGCGCCGAGGCCACCACCCATCCGGAGTTCACCCACGAGGAGCGTGAGGCGCTCGCCGCCCACGACTACGTGAAGCTATTCGAGCTGGGCGCGCATCCCTTCCTCACCCTCACCCTCTTCATCGCGCTGTTCGAACGCGACTACGAGGAGCCGATGGCCTTCCAGCGGGAGTACGCCGCGCGGCTCGCCCACTTCTCCCTGCCCTATCCAGACATAGCCACCTGAGCGGACAGACCGTTGACGACACTGACGCACACCACCACCGACTTCGACACGGACATCCTCGTCGTGGGCTCGGGCCCGGCCGGGGCCTCGGCCGCGCTCTTCCTGGCGACGTACGGGGTGAAGGTCCGCCTGATCACCAAGTACGGGGCCCTGGCTGACACTCCCCGGGCGCACATCACCAACCAGCGGACCATGGAGACGCTGCGCGACATGGGCGTCGAGGACCGCCTCATGCGCGAGGCGACGCCCTGGGAGTTCATGGGCAACACCACCTTCTGCACCAGCCTGGCCGGTGAGGAGCTGGGACGTGTCCCGTCCTGGGGCACCAGTCCGGACCGGCACGCCGACTACCGGCTGGCCAGCCCCTGCTCCATGGCCGACGCCCCGCAGACCATCGTGGAGCCCATCCTGGTGCAGGAGGCGCAGCGCCGGGGCGCGCGCATCCGCTTCGACAGCGAGTACCTCTCCCACGAGCAGGACGCCGACGGGGTCACCAGCCTGGTGCGCGACCGGCTCACCGGCCAGGAGTACACGGTGCGCTCGCGCTACCTGATCGGCGCCGACGGCGCCCGCAGCAGGATCGCCGAGCAG
>NZ_DATMVN010000394.1:0-15511 GCF_035563135.1 Streptomyces sp. | reverse complement strand
CTCCGCGGCACCCCGCCCGTACAGCTGCTGCGTGCCGCCGGGGTGCGGGTGGCGGCGGGCGGCGGAGCCCTGCGCGACAGCTCCCACCCGGTCGGCCGCGGCGACCCCCTGGAGGCGGCCTATCTGCTGGCCTCACAGGGGGGTCTCAGCCCCGAGGACGCCTACGAAGCCGTCTCCGGCGCCGCCAGAGCGGCCCTGGGACTGCCCGGAGTGCGCGTCGAGGCCGGTTTCCCCGCCGAGTTGCTCGCCGTACGCGGGGACGGGCTGGCCGGGGCGCTCTCCCTGGCGTACAGCAGGATCGTGGTGCACCGGGGGCGCGTGGTGGTGCGGACGAGCGCCGTGCGTGAATACCGCGGCTCCGGGACCGCCCTCGGTCTCCCCCGCCAGGGAGGCGCCGATTCCGGCCCCGGCGGCGGGCCTTGAGCACGAGGGCGCCTCACGGCGTACGGTCGGAGACATGCGCATTGTCATTGCAGGTGGACATGGTCAGATCGCGCTGCGGCTGGAGCGGCTGCTCGCCGCGCGCGGTGACGAAGCGGTGGGCGTCATCCGCGACCCGCAGCAGAGTGAGGACCTGAGGGCGGCAGGCGCCGAGCCCGTCGTCCTGGACCTCGAAGCCGCGTCGGTCGAGGAGGCGGCGGAGGTCCTGCGAGGGGCGGACGCGGCGGTCTTCGCGGCCGGCGCGGGCCCGAACAGCGGCTCGGCGCGCAAGGACACGGTGGACCGCGGAGCGGCCGTGCTCTTCGCGGACGCGGCGGAACGGGCGGGCGTACGGCGCCATGTGGTGGTGTCCTCCATGGGCGCCGACCCCGGTCACCCCGGTGACGAGGTCTTCGACGTCTACCAGCGGGCCAAGGGCGAGGCGGACGCGTACGTGCGTTCCAGGAGCGGCCTGGACTGGACGATCCTGCGCCCCGGCATGCTCACGAACGACGCGGGAACCGGCCAGGTGCTGCTCGCCGCCTCGACGGGCCGCGGCCCGGTCCCCCGCGACGACGTGGCGGCGGTCCTGCTGGAACTGCTGGACACCCCGGCCACGGCGGGCCTGACGCTCGAACTGATCAGCGGGAGCAAACCGGTGACGGTCGCGGTCAAGGACATCGCGGGGAACTGAGGGCGGGCCCGGCGGGTTCCTCACGTGGAGGGCGATCGGGGGTACACGCCCCGGGGTGACGACCCGCCGACCTGGAGACCCATATGCACCTCATGTACAGCGCCCAGCAGCAGGAACCCGGCGGCATCGCCGGCTGGGCCGCCGGCCTCGTCGAGGCCATGGGCGGCCCCGGAGCCGGACTGGCCATCGCCCTGGAGAACCTCTTCCCGCCCCTGCCGAGCGAAGTGATCCTGCCGCTGACCGGCTTCGCCGCCGGGCAGGGGGTCCTCAGCCTGGCCTCGGCGCTGTTCTGGACCACACTCGGCTCGGTCGTGGGAGCGCTGGCGCTCTACTGGATCGGCGCGTGCGTGGGCCGTGACCGCATGCACCGCATATGGGGGAGACTTCCGCTGGTGAAGGCCTCCGATCTGGAGCGCACCGAGGAGTGGTTCGAGAAGCACGGCACCAAGGCGGTCTTCTTCGGCCGCATGGTGCCGGTCTTCCGCAGCCTCATCTCCGTCCCCGCCGGTGTGGAGCGCATGCCGCTGCACGTCTTCGTCACGCTGACCGCCCTCGGCAGCCTGATCTGGAACTCGGTCCTGGTGATGGCCGGTTACTGGCTGGGTGACCAGTGGGAGGCCGTGGAGACCTACGTCGGTCTCGCCTCCAAGGTGGTGCTGGCCCTGGTGGTCGTGGCCGTCGCGGCGTACGTGGTCAAGCGGCTGCGCGGCGCCAAGCGGGCCCAGCACCGCCGCAGTTGACTCCCCGCCCCGACGCGTCCGGACGGCGGTACCGCCCTGCGGCCGGGGGGCGGCTGAGCGGTCCGGCACCCGCCGCGCGAGGCGTTCCGGTCCACCGGAGCATCCGCAGGATAGCGTCGGGCGCATGGACGGTGTCCTCGATCGCCGAGGCCGGCTCCCCTGCTGCCTCAGCGGGGCGGTGTTCGCCGTGTGCATGGCCGGAACCACCCTGCCGACCCCCCTCTACAGCCTCTACCAGGACGAGTTCGGCTTCTCCGAGCTGACGGTGACCGTCGTGTACGCCGTGTACGCGTTCGGGGTCATCGGGGTGCTCCTGCTGGCGGGAAACGCCTCCGACGCGGTGGGCAGACGCCCTGTGCTGCTGTGGGGCCTGGGTTGCGCGGCGGCGAGCGCCGTCTGCTTCCTGTGCGCGACCTCTCCGGGCTGGCTCTTCGTGGGGCGGCTGCTGTCGGGGCTGTCGGCCGGGCTGTTCACCGGGGCGGCCACCGCGTACGTCATGGAGCTGGCGCCCGGGAAGGGCTCGTCCAGGGCCTCGTTCGTGGCGACGGCGGCCAACATGGGCGGCCTGGGCTGCGGGCCGCTGCTCGCCGGAATCCTCGCGCAGTACGCCCCTTGGCCGCTGTACCTGCCGTTCGCCGTGCACCTGGTGCTGCTGGCGGTCTCGGCAGTCGTCCTGTGCGGCCTGAAGGAGACCGTGGGCGAGCGGCGGCCCCTGCACACCGTCCGCCCGCAGCGTCCCGGGCTGCCGTCCGGGGTCCGGGCGGTGTTCAGGCCCGCGGCGCTCGCCTCCTTCGTGGGGTTCGCGCTGTTCGGGGTGTTCACCTCCGTCAGCCCGGCGTTCCTCGCGCAGTTCCTCGACGTGGACAACCACGCCGTGAGCGGGCTGATCGTCGCGCTGGCGTTCATCGCCTCGATCGCGGGGCAGTCGGCGGTCGGCAGGATCGGTAGACAACGGGCACTGCCGCTGGGCTGCGCCGGTCTGCTCGGCGGGCTGGCGCTGCTCGCGGCCGCACTGTGGTGGCAGTTGCTGCCCCTGGTCGTGCTGAGCGCGCTCCTGGGCGGCGCGGGCCAGGGGCTGGCATTCCGGGCCGCCCTGTCCCAGGTGGCCGCGGCTTCGCCCGTGGACCGGCGGGCTGCGGTGATCTCGACGCTGTTCGTGGTGGCGTACGCGGGCATCTCGCTGCCGGTGATCGGCGTGGGTGTCCTCTCGGTGCGTCTCGGTCTCCAGGACGCCGGGCTGGTTTTCATCGCGTGCATGGCGGCCCTGGCCACGTGCGCCGGGGTCTACCTCCTGCGGCGCCCGGCCGGGAACGGGGCGTAGCACCGGACGGCGTGACCGGCCGGCGGCCCGCAGCGGGCCGTAGGGTGCATGCCTACGCGAGGGACAGGAGGCCGAGGTGGCCGGGAAGACACCGGACGGGACGACGCCGGGCGGGACGACGGTGGCCGAGGTGATGGCCGAGCTGGCCGGCCTCGAAGACCCCAGGATCCGCGCGGTGAACGAGAAGCACGGTGACGATCACGGTGTGAACCTCGGCCGGCTGCGTGCGCTCGCGAAGCGGCTGAAGACGCAGCAGGAACTCTCCCGCGGGCTCTGGGAGACGCAGGACACCGCGGCGGGACTGCTGGCACTCCTGATCTGCCGCCCCGGAGCGTTCGAGCGCGACGAGCTGGATGCCATGGTGCGCGAGGCGCGTCCCCCCAAGGTGCACGACTGGCTCGTCAACTACGTCGTGAAGAAGAGCCCCCACGCCGAGGAGCTGCGCCTGGCCTGGCCGGCCGATCCGGACCCGGTGGTCGCGAGCGCCGGCTGGGCCCTGACCACCGAACGCGTGGCGAGGAAGCCCGACGGCCTCGATCTCGCGGGGCTCCTCGACATCATCGAGGCGGAGATGAAGAACGCCCCGGCTCGCCCGCAGTGGGCGATGAACCACTGTCTGGCCCGGATCGGGATCGCCCACGAAGAGCACCGCGCCCGCGCGATCGGCATCGGTGAGCGCCTTGAGGTGTTCAAGGACTACCCGACACCCCCGGGCTGCACGTCTCCGTACGCGCCCGTCTGGATCACCGAGATGGTGCGCCGACAGCACGACGCGTAGGGGGCAGGGGCAACGGGGCATCTTCGTGGGCCGGTCGGCGTCTTCCGCGGTCCCACGTGCACACACGCAGAAACCCCGCCCGACCTGGTGTTCAATCAGGTCGGACGGGGTTTCCCGTCCTGTGGCGGCGCCAGGGTTCGAACCTGGGTAGGCTGAGCCGGCAGATTTACAGTCTGCTCCCTTTGGCCACTCGGGCACACCGCCTGGAACGACGCGTCAGAAGCCGGTTGGGGCTCCTTGGCGACGACGTAAACGATACCTGATACCCGGGGGTGCTCCGCTACCCGTTTGATCAGCACCAGGTGCGGGCGCGGGTGGCTAGGCTTTGTGCCGTACCCCAACGCATACGACGCAAGGAGCCACACGTCATGGCCGACTCCAGTTTCGACATCGTCTCGAAGGTCGAGCGGCAGGAGGTCGACAACGCCCTCAACCAGGCCGCCAAGGAGATCTCCCAGCGCTTCGACTTCAAGGGCACGGGCGCGTCGATCTCCTGGTCCGGCGAGAAGATCCTGATGGAGGCGAACGGCGAGGAGCGGGTCAAGGCGATCCTCGACATCTTCCAGACCAAGCTGGTCAAGCGCGGGATCTCCCTGAAGTCGCTGGACGCGGGCGAGCCGCAGCTTTCCGGCAAGGAGTACAAGATCTTCGCCTCGATCGAGGAGGGCATCTCCCAGGAGAACGCCAAGAAGGTGGCGAAGATCATCCGCGATGAGGGCCCCAAGGGCGTCAAGGCGCAGGTCCAGGGTGACGAACTGCGGGTCACCTCCAAGAGCCGGGACGACCTGCAGGCGGTGCAGGCGCTGATCAAGGGCAAGGACCTCGACTTCGCGGTGCAGTTCGCCAACTACCGGTAGAGCTTTCGCTGCCGTGTGCAGCGGGACGCGGCGGGGCGGGTGTGCCGGTCGGCACTGCCCGCCCCGTGGCCGTGTCCGGAGGGGCTGTGCGGGCGGGGGTCAGCGGCGTTCGCGGGAGTGGCCGAAGAGCAGCCGGTAGGCGATCAGCAGGACGAGGGATCCGGCCACGGCCGCGACCCAGGTGGCCGTGTCGTAGAAGTCCGTGCTGATGGGGCGGTCCAGGAAGCGGGACGACAGCCAGCCGCCGAGGAAGGCACCCACGATGCCGATGAGGGTGGTGCCGATGATGCCGCCGGGGTCACGGCCCGGCAGGAGCAGCTTGGCTATGGCGCCGGCCAGCAGCCCGAGGATGATCCAGCTGATGATGCTCATGTTCGCGTTCCTACCCGTCGCTTGTTCCTGCAAGCGAGGACGCCTGCGGGGACGGGTGCGGTTGCCGGCCGGGCTTCCCTGCCAGGGGTGACGTACGTCTAGCGGACGGCGAACGGCTGGTCGGTCCGGACGATCTCCTTGCCGAAGGGCATCAGCGAGACCGGGATGAGCTTGAAGTTGGCGATGCCCAGCGGGATGCCGATGATCGTGACGCACAGGGCGATGCCGGTGAAGACGTGGCCGAGCGCGAGCCACCAGCCCGCCAGGACCACCCAGAGGACGTTGCCGATGAGCGAGGGGCCTCCGGCGTCGCGGCGGTCGGCGACGGAGTAACCGAAGGGCCAGAGCGCGTAGACGCCGATGCGGAACGCGGCCAGGCCGAAGGGGATGCCGATGACCGTGACGCAGAGCAGGAGCCCTGCGGCGATGTAGCCGAGGAACATCCAGAGTCCGCACAGGATCAGCCATATGACGTTCAGGATCGTCTTCACGGTCGGTACCCTGCCATCTGCTCGAGTCGGGCGATGCGTTCGGCCATGGGCGGGTGGGTGGAGAACATCTTGGACATGCCCTGGCCGGGACGGAACGGGTTCGCGATCATCATGTGGCTCGCGGTTTCGAGCCTCGGTTCGGGCGGGAGCGGAAGCTGCTTGGTCCCGGCGTCGAGCTTGCGCAGGGCGGACGCCAGGGCGAGCGGGTCGCCGGTGAGCTGGGCCCCCGACGCGTCGGCCTGGTACTCCCGGGAGCGGCTCACGGCGAGCTGGATCACGGATGCGGCGAGCGGGCCGAGGATCATGATCAGGAGCATTCCGAGGAGGCCGGGGCCGTCGTCGTCGTCGGACCGGCCCACGGGGATGAGCCACGCGAAGTTGACCAGGAACATGATGGCCGAGGCGAGGGCGCCCGCGACGGACGAGATGAGGATGTCGCGGTTGTGGACGTGGCTCAGCTCGTGGGCGAGGACGCCCCGCAGCTCGCGCTCGTCGAGGATCTGGAGGATCCCTTCGGTGCAGCACACGGCGGCGTTGCGCGGATCACGGCCGGTGGCGAAGGCGTTGGGCGCCTGGGTCGGGGAGATGTAGAGCCGGGGCATGGGCCGGCGCGCCGCGGTCGAGAGCTCTCGGACGGTGCGGTAGAGCTGCGGCGCTTCGAATTCGCTGACCGGGCGCGCCCGCATGGCACGCAGGGCGAGCTTGTCGCTGTTCCAGTACGCGTAGGCGTTGGTGGCGAGCGCGACGAGGAGGGCCACGATCAGGCCGGTCCGTCCGAAGGAGCTGCCGATGACGATGATGAGGGCCGAGAGGCCCCCGAGCAGTACAGCGGTTTTCAGCCCGTTGTGCCGGCGGTGCACGGTACGCCCTCCAAGTGGTGCAGCAGGGGAACCCTTGCTCGGTGGTGCTCCACTCTCCAGTGGAGCCTCCCGTACTGGTCAACGCGAGGCGAAGGAAGCTAGTTCCCTTGTGCGAGGTGGCCGGAGGCACAGGCGGGAGGGGCGGATCCGGGTGGATCCGCCCCTGGGCCGTACGGGTGGGTGCGTCCGCGCGGGCGTGTGAGCGCCTGCGGCGGTGGGTCAGCGCTGGACGGGGAGCCCCGCGAGCGCGCGGGCTTCCGCGTCCGGCTCGACGTCGCTGGTGCAGTGGGCGCAGCGGGAGGCGATGGAGGGGATCTCGGCGAAGCAGCGGGGGCAGTCGCGGAGGGCGGCCTTGATGTGGGCCTTCTGCTCCTCCTGCTTGGTCGTGAAGCGGTTCTGGACCTTGGCCATGGGGAGGACGACCAGGAAGTAGAGGACGGCGGCGGTGATGAGGAAGGCGATGGCGGCGCTGACGAAGAGGCCGTACGGGAACGTCACGCCGTCGACGCTGTAGGAGGCCTTGCTGAAGTCTCCGGTACCCCGGGTGACGAGACCGATCAGCGGCACGATGAACGCGTTGCTGAAGCCGGTGACCACAGCGGTGAAGGCGGCTCCCACGGCGAGGCCGATGGCCATCGAGACGACGTTCCCGCGGAGGATGAAGTCCTTGAACCCGTTCAGCACCGCTCTGGCTCCTCTGTGCTCGTCATGCGTACGCGTCCCGCATCCGCTTCCGTGATGTGTGCACGCATGACCATGCCCTGCGCACGGTTCCGTCGGCAAACCGGTCGGGGACGGTCAGAAGAGGCTGACGGCGGCGAAGCGGAGGATGAGCTGGGGCGCGCCGGACAGTGTGATTCCCGCTACGGCGGTGAGGGCGATCGCCAGCGTGAGCGGAGCGGGGATCCGGTGCTTGTGCGCCGGGGGCTCCGCCTCGGCAGCGGGGTCCGCCTCCGGGGCCTTGAAGAGCGCGGCGGTCCATCGGAGGTAGTAGTAGAGCGCGATCACCACGTTGACGGCCATGACGACGGCGAGCCAGCCGAGCCCGGCGTCGACGGCCGAGGAGAAGACCGTGACCTTGGCGAAGAGGCCGATGATGCCGGGCGGCAGTCCCGCCAGGCAGAGCAGGAAGAAGCCCAGGGCGAGTGCGGCCAGGGGGCGGGTGGCGTACAGGCCGCGGTAGTCGCTGAGACGGTTGGCGGGGCGGGTGCGGGCGACGAGGGCGGCCACCGCGAAGGCGCCGAGGTTCACCACGGCGTACATGAGCGCGTAGGCGACGGTCGAGCCGATCTGCGTGTCGCTGGAGTACGCGGCGGCGGCGATCGGCACGAGGAGGTAGCCGGCCTGGCCGACGGAGGACCAGGCGAGGAGCCGTACGGCGCTGCGCGCGCGGGTGGCGGTCTGCCGGAGTGCGGCGAGGTTGCCGAGGGTCATGGTGAGCGCGGCGAGGACGGCCAGGGCGGGTCCCCAGACGTCGGCGTACGACGGGAAGCCGATCACCGTGACGAGGATGAGGCCGGAGAAGCCGACTGCCTTGCCGACGACCGAGAGGTAGGCGGCGATGGGGAGCGGAGCGCCCACGTAGGTGTCGGGGACCCAGAAGTGGAAGGGCGCGGCGGCCGTCTTGAAGGCGAAGCCGACGAGGGTGAGGACGACGCCTGCCCCCGCGAGGGCGGAGAGCCCGTCCGGTACGTCGTCGAGGCGGGCGGCGATCTCCGTGAGGTGCAGGGTGCCGGTGGTCGCGTAGACGAAGCTGACGCCCAGGAGCATGACGGCGGTGGCGACGACGGAGGAGAGGAAGAACTTGAGGGCCGCCTCGGAGGAGCGGCGGTCGCCGCGCTTGATGCCGACCAGGGCGAACGCGGGGAGCGAGGCGACTTCGAGGGCGACGACGAGGGTGGCGAGGTCCCGGGCGGCGGGGAGGAGCGCGGCTCCGGCCGCGGAGCACATCAGCAGGAACCAGAACTCGCCGGCGGGGAGTTTGCGGGTGTCGCCGATCGAGAGCAGTGCGGTGAGCAGGGCGCCGCCGAGCACGAGGACCTGGATGACGAGCGCGAAGTGGTCGGCGGTGTAGCTGCAGGCCTGGGTCCCGCCGGTGAGGCAGAAGGTGGAGCGGTCCCCGGCGCGCAGCGGGACGGTCATGGCGAGGGCGGCGACGAGCCCGGCGACGGCGCCGTGGCCGAGGAGGGGCTTGCGCCGTTCGCCGGTGAAGAGATCGGCGACGAGGACGAGCAGGGCCGTGGACGCCGCGATGACGGGGGGTGCGATCGCGAGCCAGTCGACGGACTGGACGAGGCCTGCCGCCCCGGTTGCGCTGCCGGCTGCCACGGTCACGACTTGCCTCCTGCGAGGAGCTTCTGCACGGCCGGGTCGCTGAGGCCGAGGAGGACGGCGGGCCAGAGTCCGGCGAGGACGGTCAGGGCGGCGAGCGGGGTCCAGGCGGCGAACTCGTGGTGCTGGATGTCGGCGACCGGGTGCGGCTGCTCACGGTGCTCGCCCATGCAGACGCGGCGTACGACGATCAGCATGTACGCGGCCGTGAGCAGGGTGCCGAGGGCGCCGATGGACATGAAGGTGAGGAAGGCGGGGCGGCTGAGTCCTTCGGCGGGGTCGAAGGCGCCGAACAGCGTGAGCATCTCGCCCCAGAACCCGGCGAGGCCGGGCAGCCCGAGGGAGGCCACGGCGGCGAAGGCCAGGAGGCCGCCGAGCCGGGGCGCACGGCCGTAGAGAGCGGCCCCGGTGGCGCCGGACAGGGTGTCCAGGTCCGCTGTGCCGTAGCGGTCCTTGATGGCGCCGACCAGGAAGAACAGCAGGCCGGTGATGAGGCCGTGGGCGATGTTCGCGAAGAGCGCGCCGTTCACGCCCGTGGGGGTCATGGTCGCGATGCCGAGGAGCACGAAGCCCATGTGCCCGACGGAGGAGTAGGCGATCAGGCGCTTGAGGTCGCCCTTGGCTCCGGGGCGGGCGAGGGCGAGGCAGGCGAGGGACCCGTAGATGATCCCGACGACGGCGAAGGCCGCCAGGTACGGCGCGAAGGTCTGCATCCCGTCGGGGGCCGCCGGGAGCAGGATGCGCACGAATCCGTACGTGCCCATCTTCAGCAGTACGCCGGCGAGGAGGACGGAGCCGACGGTCGGGGCCGCGGTGTGGGCGTCGGGCAGCCAGCTGTGCAGGGGCCACATCGGGGTCTTCACGGCCAGGCCGATCCCGACCGCCAGTACGGCGATGACCTGCACGGACGTGGTGAGGCCGCGGCCGTTGTCAGTGGCGAGTGCCACCATGTCGAAGGTGCCGCTCTTCAGTCCGATGAGGAGCAGCCCCAGCAGCATGATCACGGAGCCGAGCAGGGTGTAGAGGATGAACTTCCAGGCGGCGGGCTGCTTCCGGTCGCCGCCCCAGCGGGCGATGAGGAAGTACATCGGGATGAGGACCATCTCGAAGGCCAGGAAGAACAGCATCAGGTCGAGGACGGCGAAGGTCGCGAGGGTGCCGGACTCGAGGACGAGGACGAGAGCGACGAAGGCCTTCGGGGAGGGGCCTGCGTGGGGCTTGAAGTAGCTGTGGACCGCGCAGAGGAAGGTCAGCAGCGCGGTCAGCACGAGGAGGGGGAGCGAGATGCCGTCGGTGCCGAGGTGGATCCGGACGTCGAGTGCCGGGATCCAGCTGATGTCCGTGGTGGCCTGCATCTTCGACGGGTGGGCGTGGTCGAAGCCCGCGGCCAGGACGAGCGAGGCGAGGAGTACGGCGCCGGTGACGGTCACGCCGTGGCGGAGCACGGCCTGGCCGGGGTTCCTGCCCTTGAGCCCGGGCGGGGCGGGCAGGAGCGCGGCGGCCGCGCCGATGAGCGGGGCGACGACGATGAACGCCAGAAGGAACTGCATCACGGATGCGCTGATATCGAGCACGGTTCACGCCCCGGCGTAGACGTTGGCAAGGACGACGGCGGCGATCGCCAGGACAAGGGTTCCGGCGAGCAGCGCGCCGAGGTAGGTCTGCACGTTCCCGGTCTGGGTGCGGCGGACCGCGGTGCCGAGCCCGCGGGCGATGCTGCCCGAACCGCGTACGTAGGTGTCGACGACCTCACGGTCCAGGAAGCGGACGAGCCGTGCGGCGGCCTGCACGGGGCGGACGAACAGCGCCGTGTACAGGGCGTCGAGGTGGAAGCCGGTGACGGCGTGGCGGTGCAGCGGGCCCAGCAGGAGGCGGCCGGGATCCGAGGGGTCGGGGGCGCCCGCGATCGTGCCGTACGCCGCCGTGTGCGAGGCGATGGCCTCTGCCTCCACGAGAGCGGGTTCGGCGCCGGGATGGGCGGCCACCGCACCGACCGGGGGGCGGCCGGCGCGCGCGGTGGTGTGGCGCCATGTGCCGTAGGTGACGAGTCCGCCGACGAGGCCGGCACCGGTGGAGAGGACGGCGGTCGTGAGGGAGGGGGTGAGGCTGTGCCCGTCGAACCAGCCGGTGAGGGCGCCGGCGGTGAGACCGAAGGTGATCGTGGGGACGGCGAGGACCCAGAGGACGGAGGTCATCGCGACGGGCTGCCGGCCGTGGTCGGGAGCCTGGGGGCCGCGCCCGCGGAAGGCCAGGAGCCACAGTCGGGTGGCGTAGGCGGCGGTGAGGACCGCGGCGGCGAGTCCGGCGACGAGGACGGCTTCCTTGGAGAAGAAGCCGGCGAACGGGGGGATGGCGGCGAGCGCGAGGAGGGCGACGGTCATCGTCCAGTAGGCGTCGGGGATGCGCTTGGCCAGCCCGCCCATGCGGGACATGGCGGCGAGTGAGTTGGTTCCCGCCGCGTGGATGACGACGCCCGCCGCGAGGAAGAGGACGGCTTTGAACGCACCGTGCGACAGGAGGTGGAAGACGGCGGCCCCGCGGTCACCGACGGCCAGGGCCCCGGACATGTAGCCGAGCTGGCCGATCGTCGAGTAGGCGAGGACGCGCTTGATGTCGTCCTGTGCGAGTGCGGCGAGTCCGGAGCCGGTCATCGTGACGGCCGCCATGACGGCGAGGACGACGAGGGCGGCGCCGGAGGCGGCGAAGACGGGAAGGAGCCGCGCCACGAAGTAGATGCCGGCGGCGACCATCGTCGCGGCGTGGATGAGCGCGGAGACGGGGGTGGGGCCGGCCATCGCGTCGGGCAGCCAGGTGTGCAGGGGGAACTGCGCGGACTTGCCCGCGACGCCGGCCAGGAGCAGCAGGGCGGTGAGGGTGGGGTGGTCGAGTCCGCCGTTGGTGACGGCGGCCAGGATGCCGGTGATGCGGAAGGTTCCGGTGTCCACGGCGAGCGCGAACAGGCCGATGAGGAAGGGGACGTCGCCGAGTTTGGTGACGAGGAAGGCCTTGAGGGAGGCGGCGCGGGCTTCGGGGGTCTCCCAGTAGTGGCCGACGAGGAAGTACGAACAGATGCCCATGATCTCCCAGCCGATCAGGAGCACCATCAGGTCGCCCGAGTAGACGACGAGCAGCATCGCGGAGGTGAAGAGGGAGACGAGGGCTGCGTACGAGGGGTAGCGGGCGTCGTTCTTCAGGTACGCCGTCGAGTAGACCTGTACGCAGGTGGCGACGAGTCCGACGAGGACGGCGACGAGGACGGCGAAGCCGTCCAGGTGCAGGGCCAGGTCGATCGGGACCGAGCCCGTGGGAGTCAGCTGGGTCGCGGCGTCGATGGGCCGGCCGCCGCCCTGGCGCACGGCGACAACGACGGCGAGGAGGGCCGCGGCGAGGGTCGGCAGGACGGCGAGGGGACGGACGAAGCCGGGCGCGGTCCGGCCCAGGAGCAGCCCTGCGGCGGCGCCCAGGAAGGGGAGGAGGGGGACGAGGGCGGCGAGGGTCGTGGTGGTCACGCGGTGGCCTCTGCCTTCTTTGCCTTCCCTGCCGGAGCAGTGGCCTGGTCTGCGGTGGTGCCCCGGGCGGCGTCGGCATCAGCGTCGGCGTCGGCGTCGGCGTCGGGCAGCGTTTCGGCGGCGTCGGTCTCCGCGGTGTCACGGAGACGGTCCACATCCGAGCTGCCGCGGTTGCGGTACACGGCCAGGACGATCGCGAGGCCGATGCCGATCTCGGCCGCCGCGATGGCGATCGTGAAGAGGGTGAGGGCCTGGCCGGCGTGGAGTGCGTCGCGGAGCCAGACGTCGAAGGCGACCAGGTTGAGGTTGACGGCGTTGAGCATGAGCTCGACGGACATCAGGACGAGGATCGCGTTGCGGCGGGCGAGTACCCCGTACAGGCCCGTGCAGAAGAGGAGGACGGCGAGGACCGCGGGATAGGCGAGGTGCATCAGCTCTGGTCCTCCCGGTTCGCGGCCGGACGCGCCTGCCCGCCCTGGGTGCCCTGGTCGGCGTGCGTGCCCTGGTCGGCGTGCGTGCCCTGCGTGCCCTGGCCGGCGTGCGTGCCCTGCGTGCCCGGTCGGGCCTTTCGGTCCTCCCGGCCCTTTCGGGCCCTGTCGTCCTCGTCGCCCTTGCCGTCCTCGTCTCCCTTGCGGGACAGCACGATGGCGCCCACGAGGGCGGCGAGGAGCAGGACGGAGAGTGCTTCGAAGGGGAGCACCCAGTGCCGGAAGAGGAATTCTCCGGAGGCCTTGGTGGAGCCCTGGGCGGGGCCGTCCAGATCGATCCAGGTCGTACGGAAGGCGTCCACGACGACCCAGACGAGGGCCGCGGCGGAGGCGACGGCAACGCCGAGGGCGATCCAGCGGTTGCCCGAGTCCGCGTCGGGGGAACGGCCGATGGGAGCCCTGGTGAGCATCAGCCCGAAGAGGAGGAGCACCACGATGGAGCCGACGTAGATCAGGACCTGGACCCACGCGATGAACTCGGCCGTGAGCAGGAGGTACTCCACCGCTATGCCACCGAGCGCCACGACGAGCCAGAGGGCCGCGTGAACGAGTTGCTTGGTCGTCACGGTGATGAGGGCTGCGCCGAGTGTGGCGAGCCCCACCAGGAGGAAGGCGATCTCGACGCCGGTCGGTGAGAGGAAGCCGGGGTGCCCGGCGGTAGCCGCGAGGGTCACGCCTGCCCCTCCTGTTCCGCCGTCGGATCCGGCTGGGCTCCCTGACCTGCCTGGGCCCCCCGGGCTTCCCGCTCCTCCTGGGCCTCCCGCTCCTCCTGGGCCCGGAGCTTGTCGGCCGTCTTGCGGGCGGCGGCGATCTCCTTGGGCTCCTCGGCTCCCGGGTCGAGCGCAGGGGGCTCGGGAACGGTCCACATCCACTCGCGGAGCTTGTCGCGCTCGTGGGTGAGTTCGTGGATGTCCGTCTCCGCGTACTCGAACTCGGGCGACCAGAACAGCGCGTCGAAGGGACACACCTCGATGCAGATACCGCAGTACATGCACAGGGCGAAGTCGATCGCGAAGCGGTCCAGGACGTTGCGGCTGCGCTCGCGGCCACCGGGGGCGGCCGGGGGCACCGTCTCCTTGTGGGAGTCGATGTAGATGCACCAGTCGGGGCATTCACGGGCGCAGAGCATGCAGACCGTGCAGTTCTCCTCGAACAGCCCGATGACGCCCCGGGTGCGGGGCGGCAGTTCGGGCTGGACGTCCGGGTACTGCGCGGTGACCGTGCGCTTCGTCATGGTCCGCAGGGTGACGGCGAGACCCTTGGCCAGGCCTGAGCCGGGGATCGGGGACACTAGTTGATCGCCACCTTCACGATGCCGGTGAGCGCGATCTGCGCGAGGGCGAGGGGGATGAGCGTGGTCCAGGCGAGCTTCTGCAACTGGTCCTCACGCAGGCGGGGGTAGGTGACCCGGAGCCAGATGACGACGAACGCGAGAAGGCCGGTCTTGAGCAGGGTCCAGACCCAGCCGAGCCCGTCGGCGCCCCACGGCCCGTGCCAGCCGCCGAGGAAGAGCACAGTAGTCAGACCGCACAGGACGACGATCCCGGCGTACTCGGCCAGCAGGAACAGGGCGAAGCGCAGACCCGTGTACTCGGTGTACGCACCGAAGATGATCTCCGAGTCGGCGACCGGCATGTCGAAGGGCGGGCGCTGGAGTTCGGCGAGTCCCGCCACGAAGAAGACCACGGCGCCGACGATCTGCCAGGGCAGCCACCACCACTCGAAGGCGTCGAGGATGCCGGGGAGCGAGACGGTACCGGCGGCCATGGCCACGGAGGCTGCGGTGAGCAGCATCGGCAGTTCGTACGCGAGCAGCTGCGCGGCGGTGCGGAGACCGCCGAGGAGGGAGAACTTGTTGGCCGAGGCCCAGCCCGCCATCAGCGAGCCGAGCACGCCGACGCCCATGACCGCCAGGACGAAGAAGATGCCCGCGTCGACGACCTGGCCGACCGCTCCTTCGCTGGGGCCGATCGGGATGGCGACGAGTACGAGGAGATACGGCAGCAGGGCGACGGCGGGTGCCAGCTGGAAGATGCGGCGGTCCGCCTCGGCCGGTACGACGTCTTCCTTCTGCGCGAACTTCACCCCGTCAGCGACGAGCTGGGCCCAGCCGTGGAACCCGCCCGCGTACATCGGGCCGAGGCGGCCCTGCATGTGGGCCATGACCTTGTGTTCGGCCTGCCCCACGACGAGCGGGACCACCATGAACACGGCGAAGACGATGACGAGGCGGAGGGCGACGTCGAGTACGTCGTTCACGCGGTATCGCCTCCAGCGGGGTGATCGGGGCGTTCGGAGTGGCCGGGGCGCCCGGGGTCGGCGGAAGGGCCGGGCGGGGACGGGGCCTCGGGCTCAGGTGCGGCCTCGCGCTCAGCACCGGCTTCGGGCTCGGGACCGGCTTCGGGCTCGGGACCGGGATCGCGCTCGGGACCGGAGTCGCGGTCAGCACCGGCTTCGGGCTCAGAGGCGCCGGCCGGGCCGTGGGCTCGCCCGTCCTGCGCAGAGGCGTCCGATGCCTCGGGCTCCGCAGCCCGCTCGGGCTTCGGCGCAGGCTCCGGTCCGGGCTCCTTCCGGGAGTCCTCGAAAGCAGGGCGCGCGTCGTGCCAGGGTGCGTCCGCACTGCCGGCCGCCCGCTTCACGCGTCCAGCGG
>NZ_DATMVN010000393.1:0-3511 GCF_035563135.1 Streptomyces sp. | reverse complement strand
CGAACACGCCGAACGGCTGGCCCAACTGGAGGTCACCGAAGCCGGACACACCCTGGGCAACGCCCGCTGGGAGGCGGCCAACGTCCGCGACCTGCTGGACTACGCGGCCGGGGGAGTGGAGCGCCTGACGGGGCGGCAGATCCCCGTACCGGGCGGGATCGACCTCACGTTCCTCGAACCCCTGGGGGTCGTCGGAGTGATCGCCCCGTGGAACTTCCCCATGCCGATCGCCGCCTGGGGCACCGCCCCCGCCCTCGCCGCCGGCAACGCCGTCCTCCTCAAACCGGCCGAGACCACTCCGCTCACCGCCCTCCGCCTGGCCGGGCTCGCTCTCGACGCCGGCCTTCCCGAACACCTCTTCCAGGTGCTGCCCGGAGCGGGGGACGTGACGGGCAGCGCCCTGGTCGAACACCCGGGCGTGGCCAAGATCTGCTTCACCGGGTCGACCCGCGTCGGCAGACAGATCATGGCCAGGTGCGCGGACCGGGTGAAGCGGCTGACCCTCGAACTCGGCGGCAAGAGCCCCAACATCGTCTTCGCCGACGCCGACATCGAGGCCGCCGCGGCCGCCGCACCCATGTCCTTCCTGGACAACGCCGGCCAGGACTGCTGCGCCCGCTCCCGCATCCTGGTCCAGCGGTCCGCGTACGACCGCTTCCTGGAGCTCCTCGGCCCCGCCGTCGCCTCCGTCGTGGTGGGGGACCCGTCGGACGAGCGGACACAGATGGGCCCGCTGATCTCCCGGGCCCAGCTGGAGCGTGTCCGCGGCTTCGTCCCCGACGGTGCCGACGGCATCCGGGGCAGCGCGCCCGCCGGCCCCGGCTTCTGGTTCCCCCCGACCGTCCTCACCAAGACCGCCCCCCACGCCCCCGTCGCCACCGAGGAGGTCTTCGGCCCTGTCGCCGTCGTCCTGCCCTTCGAGGACGAGGACGACGCCGTCCGTCTGGCCAACGCCACCGACCACGGCCTGGCCGGCTCGATCTGGACCCGCGACGTGGGCCGCGCCCTACGGGTCTCCCAAGGGGTCCGGGCAGGGAACCTGTCCGTCAACTCCCACTCGGCCGTCCGCTACTGGACCCCGTTCGGCGGGTACGGACAGTCCGGGCTCGGCCGTGAACTGGGGCCCGACGCCCTCGCGGCCTTCACCGAAACCAAGAACGTCTTCATCGGCACGGAGGCCTGAACCCGCATGACCACCGAGACCCCCATGACCACCGAGGCCCCCATGACCACCGGCTCCGGGAACATCTGCCGCCGGCTGACCGGCCGCACCGCCGTCATCACCGGTGCGGGCAGCGGCATCGGCCTCGCCACCGCCCGCCGGCTGGCATCGGAAGGAGCCCACGTCGTCTGCGGCGACGTCGACGAGAGCGCGGGCAGGGCCGCCGCCGAAGAGGCCGGAGGAACGTTCGTACGCGTCGACGTCACCGACCCCGACCAGGTCGAAGCCCTCTTCGCGGCGGCGGACGAGACCTACGGTTCCGTCGACATCGCCTTCAACAACGCGGGCATCTCACCGCCGGACGACGACTCCATCCTCACGACCGGGCTGGAGGCGTGGAAACGCGTCCAGGAGGTCAACCTCACCTCCGTCTACCTCTGCTGCAAGGCAGCTCTCCCCTACATGCGGCGCCAGGGCCGCGGCTCGATCATCAACACCGCGTCCTTCGTGGCGCGGATGGGCGCCGCGACGTCCCAGATCTCCTACACCGCGTCCAAGGGCGGAGTCCTCGCCCTGTCCCGGGAACTCGGGGTGCAGTTCGCCCGTGAGGGCATCCGGGTCAACGCCCTGTGCCCCGGGCCGGTCAACACCCCGCTGCTCCAGGAGCTGTTCGCGACCGACCCGGAGCGTGCCGCCCGCAGGCTCGTACACATCCCGGTCGGGCGCTTCGCCGAGGCGACGGAGATCGCGGCCGCCGTCGCCTTCCTGGCGAGCGACGACTCCTCGTTCGTCAACGCCACCGACTTCCTCGTCGACGGCGGAATCTCGGGAGCGTACGTGACCCCGCTCTGAGGCCCCTCCCCGCAGTGGTGCCACGACCGGCCTCAGAGGAACGCGCGTCCCTCACCGCGGTACGTCGGCACGGTGGCGGTGATCCGCTCGCCCTCGATCAGCCGCAGCTCGTCGAAGCGCTCGCACAGCTCACCGGCCTTGGCGTGGCGGAACCACACCTTGTCGCCGATCAGCAGATCGTCCGCGGGGGCGCCGAGCAGCGGTGTCTGGGCCTCGCCCGGGCCCTCCTGCGGGTCGTAGCGCAGCCCCGCGGGCAGGTACGGCACCGGCAGCCGGTCCGCTCCCGCCGCCCCGGACGCCGGATAACCGCCGCCGAGCACCGTCACCACACCCACCCCCGGCCGCCGCACCACGGGCTGGGCGAACAGGGCCGCCGGACGGCCCCGGAAGGAGGTGTAGTTGTCGAACAGCCTCGGTACGTAGAGCCCGGACCCCGCCGCGATCTCGGTCACCGCCGACTCCGCGGCGGTGTGCTGCACGCTGCCGGTTCCGCCCCCGTTCACGAACTCCAGGCCGGGCGCCACCGCGCGGACCGCCCGCACGGCCTCGGCCCGCCGGTCCGTCAGTTCCCGGCGCGCCGCCGCCTGCATCAGCCGGACCGCGCGCGACCGCAGCGGCCGTCCGGCCACCGAATCGCCCACACCGGCCACATGGCCCTCGTACGCCATCAGTCCCACCAGCCGGAAGCCGGGCCTGCGTTCCACCGCACGGGCCAGCTCGGCGAGCTGCGCGGGGGAGCGGAGCGGGGAGCGCAGCGCGCCGATCCTGATCCGGCCGCCGAGCAGCCGCAGCGAGGTGTCCAGCTCCAGACAGACCCGGATCTCCTCGCCGCCGCCGGCCCGCGCGGCGTCGATCAGCTCCAGCTGCGCGGGATCGTCCACCACCACCGTCACGGCCGCCGCGAGCGCGGGATCGGCCGCCAGCTCGGCGTACGCGGACCGGTCGGCCGACGGATAGGCCAGCAGCACGTCGTCGAATCCGGCGCGGGCCAGCCACAGCGACTCCGCGAGGGTGAACGACATGATCCCGGCGAAGCCCGGACGCGCGAGCACCCGCTCCAGCAGGGCACGGCAGCGCACCGATTTGCTCGCCACCCGGACGGGCTTCCCGCCCGCCCGGCGCACCAGGTCGTCGGCGTTGGCGTCGAAGGCCTCCAGATCGACGACGGCCACCGGTGCGTCGAGATGGGCGGTGGCCCGGTCGTAACGGGTCCGGTCAGCGGCGCGGGCAGTCATGGCCGCAGCCTGCCAGACGGCCGTACCGCTGGGTAGAGGATGTTCGGTGCAGATCGCCCCCGCCCCTCGGTCCCGTTCCCACAGGCCGCAGCACACCCCGTAGAGTGGCCGTCACACGATCGACCGGCGGGCCCGCGCGCAGCGGCGGTCCGTGGGCGGTGCGGGGACGTGGACCAGGGGGGCGGATGAGTACCGAAGCGCAGCGCGCTCCAGTGCCGCCCCGGCCGGCCTCCGCGCCGTACGTACCACCGGTCCCGCGCCC
>NZ_DATMVN010000392.1:0-2778 GCF_035563135.1 Streptomyces sp. | reverse complement strand
GTGGTGACGTCGTCGCCGACCTCCTCGACGACGCCGACGTACTCGTGTCCCATCGGACGCGGCTCGTCGATGGACTCGATGCCGCGGTAGGGCCACAGGTCCGATCCGCACACGCACGCGGCGACGACCCGGATGACGGCGTCGGTCGGCTGCTCGATGGTGGGCTTCGGACGGTCCTCGACGCGGACGTCGCCCGGGGCGTACAGAACGGTGCTGCGCATGGTGGCCTCTCCTCGTGCGGTGACTGGGGAATGCAGGTGGGTGCCCGCGAGCGCGGGGCTGTCGGTCAGGCGGAGGCGGGGGCGTCGTCGTGGGCCAGGGAGCTGGACAGCTCCCGGTAGGCGTCCGCCTGCTCGATCAGCGTGCGGCCCTTGAGCTCGGCGGCACCCAGCACGTCGGCGCCGGCGATGAACCGGGCCGGGGGCTCGGGGGAGTCGACGAGACCGATCACTGCGCTGGCGAGCTTGGCGGGGTCACCGGCCTGGGCGCCGTTCATCGAGTCCCAGAACGGCCGCATGGCCTCGGTGCGCTCGGCGTAGTCCTCGATGGACAGCTCCGGCCAGATCGTGGACGTCGGCTCCAGCAACGTGGTGCGGAAGAAGCCGGGCACCACGATCATCGTCTTGATGCCGAACGGGGCGACGTCACCGGCCAGGGACTCCATGAAGCCCTCGAGGGCGAACTTCGAGGTGCTGTAGGCGGATCCGCCCTCGTTGCCGAGCAGGCCGGCGCCCGAGGAGATGCTCACGACCATGCCGGCGCGCTGCTTGCGCATCACCGGGAGGACGGCTCGGGTCACGTTGAGCGGGCCGAACAGGTTGACCTCCTGCTGGGCTCGGAACTGCTCAGGGCTGATCTCCTCGAAGAAGCCGACCTGGAAGGCGCCGGCGTTGTTGATCAGCACGTCGATCCGGCCGAACCGCTCCACCGCGGCGGCCACCGCAGCCTCGGCGTCCGCGGGCTCGGTGACGTCGAGCTTGACCGCCAGCAGGTTGTCGTCGGCGCCGATGGCGGCCTCGACCGCGTCAGGACGGCGGCCGGTGGCCACGACGGAGTGACCGGCAGCCAGTGCGGCCCGGGCGAACTCGACGCCCATGCCGCGCCCGGCACCGGTGATCAGGAAGACCTTGCTCATGAACTACCTCCAGGTATGACGCGCACCGACCTCGGGACGGAGTCGTGCGCGATGTCGCTGAGTCCCGGGCGATGTCCGGGGCCGCCACGCCTCGAGGCGTCGGGCGGCGCTGCAACCCATGGAACGCCCCATCGCACGGGCGCGGGGGGTCGCGTTTGTGGGGGGTACAAGCTCGACCTCCCTTCCGTGGCGGTTCGCCGTACCGTCGATCCGGTGGACAACCGCACCGACATCCGCGACTTCCTCACCAGCCGTCGCGCCCGGATCACGCCGGAGCAGGCCGGGCTGTTTCCCGGCGGCCGCCGGCGCGTCGCCGGGCTGCGCCGCGAGGAGGTCGCTGTCCTCGCCGGGGTGAGCACCGACTGGTACACCCGGCTGGAGAAGGGGCACATCGCCGGCGTCTCCGAAGACGTCCTCGATGCCGTTGCCCGGGCGCTGCAACTGGATGAGGCTGAGCGGACCTACCTGTTCGACCTGGCGCGGGCCGCCAAGCCCACCCGGGTTCCGCAGCGGCGCAGCAAGACCCAGGTCCGGCCGCGGGTGCAGTGGATGCTGGACACGGTCACCACGTCGGCGGCGTTCGTGGCCAACGGCCGCATGGACATCCTCGCCGCCAACACCCTCGGCCGAGCCCTGTACTCACCAGTCCTCGACGACCCGCGGTGGCGGTCCAACATCGCCCGCTTCCAGTTCCTCGACGCGCGGGCTCGCGACTTCCACCCCGACTGGGACGGCGCCGCGAACGTCACCGCCGCCCTGCTGCGCACGGAGGCCGGCCGCGACCCGCACAACAAGGACCTGCGCGAGCTCGTCGGAGAGCTGTCCACCGTCAGCGACGAGTTCCGCACCCGCTGGGCTGCGCACAACGTGCGGATCCACCGCACCGGCGTCAAGCAGTTCCGCCACCCCGCGATCGGCACCCTCGACCTGGTCTACCACTCCCTCGCCGTACCGACCGAGGACCACGGTGAGCTCTCCATGACCGTCTACACCGCCGAACCCGCGACGCCGTCCGAGGACGCCCTCAAGCTGCTGGCCAGCTGGGCAGCCACCAACGCGGCGTCGACCGTCAGTGACGCGCCCGCCCCAGCGACCGACCGGACGTGACCTGACCACCGCTTTCGGGCGTCGACGCTGGCGCGCCTACTGGGCATGAGGAACGGGCGCTACATCGCAACGCGGCGTTGAGGTACTGGCCGTTCCGCGACGTCAAGGCGTCACGAAACGAAGGACCCGAGTGTGATGCCAGCCGGGCCCGGTGACCCCGGGCTCGGGGTTTCGTTGCGCCACGGAGGGTGCAGCAACGCTCTGACTGGCGCGGCGGTCGGCCGAGGTCTACCGCAGTCGCTGGCCGGAGGCCGGGGGCTGTGCTTCCTGCGGTCGGTCGGGAAGTACCGTCCACACCGCCAGGAGCTGCGCGCGGTGCGCAGTCGCCCCGCCACTGCCCCCCGATCTGCCCCCCAGCGAAGGGGGCGGCGGCGTCCCGATTGCCGTCGCAGACGGCGCCGGAACGGATGAAGGCCCTGGTCAGCGAACTGACCAGGGCCTCCACCGCTGGGGTGAGTGACGGGGCTCGAACCCGCGACACCCAGGATCACAACCTGGTGCTCTACCAGCTGAGCTACACCCACCACGTCTCCCGG
>NZ_DATMVN010000391.1:0-2387 GCF_035563135.1 Streptomyces sp. | reverse complement strand
CGCGCTCGCCGGAACCCGCCGACCGGGCTCGCAGGACGGGCGGCGGCCCGGCGGGCCGGGGCGCGGCTCAGGGCTCCCGGCCCGGGGAACCCGGCCGGGAGACCCGTCGCGTGGGTCAGAGGACGCCGGACTCGGAGACGGCGATCTTCGCCTTGGTCCTGCCGGTCGAGGAGCCGTACGACTCGATCTTGCGGACGAGCTCCATGCTCGCCTCGTCGGCGACCTCGCCGAACACGACGTGCTTGCCGTCCAGCCACGGGGTGACGACGGTGGTGATGAAGAACTGCGAACCGTTCGTGTTCGGTCCGGCGTTGGCCATCGAGAGCAGACCCGGCTTGTTGTGCTTCAGGGTGAAGTTCTCGTCGGCGAACTTCTCGCCGTAGATGCTCTTGCCGCCGGTGCCGTTGCCCTGGGTGAAGTCGCCGCCCTGGAGCATGAAGTCAGGGATGACCCGGTGGAACGGCGAGCCGGCGTAGCCGAAGCCCTGCTCCCCGGTGGCCAGCGCGCGGAAGTTCTCCGCGGTCTTGGGGGTCACGTCGTCGAAAAGGTTGAACACGATTCGCCCAGCGGGCTGGTCGTCGATGGTGATGTCGAAATACGCCTTGATGGTCATGAGTCCATCCTGACATCACCTGCCGGCTCCTGTTGCACAGACCCCGCCCCACGGCGGGTCCGGGCCGCGTGGACACGGCGTACCGCGGGGGTGGGCCGGGGTACGCCGTTCCAGTCGGGGAGGGCGCCGCTCGCCCTTACGGATGCCGTTCAGCGGCTGCCGCGGTGGCCCCCGGCCCGGTGGTCTTGGCGCCCCGAGGACCCCTGCCCCGCTCCCCCGGCGGCCCGTCCCGTGCGCATGGGTCCGCGCAGCAGGGGCGACAGCGCCCGCCCGGACAAGAGCTCCGTCACCGCCGGGAGAGGAACTCGCGCGTCCGGGCCTTCAGCATCCAGCGCGAAGGGGCGAGAGGGGCACGCCGGCCGCCCCCGGTGACCAGCGCGTTCACAGATGCCATCGGGTCCAGTGCCGTCGTCCTGGCCAGCAGGACGCCGACGGCGAGCGGGAGCAGGGCCACGGCCAGCGCCGTACCGGCGCAGGTCAGGTTCTGGATACGGGGGCGCCTCGGCGCGTCGGGGTCCATGGTGCCCATTCGACCGGCGGAGCCCCGTGCGCGGATCGGCTCGCGTACTCAGACGCGCCGTTCCCCGTACTCAGTCGGGCTCCGTCCGTCTGCCGCTCCCCGCGCCCGGCCCGGCACCTCTCCGCTCCGGACGGGCGCGGATCAGCCGTCCGCCCCTCGCCGTGCCACGGTGTCGGCCCGGCCGCCGGCCCCCAGGAGCCCGGTCGGCTCGAACGGAGTCCTCCGCTCCAGCCTGGGCAGCTCGCGCTTCGCGTACGCCGTGACGACCGGGGGCATCGCGGCACGCACCCACTGCGTGGCCCGGAGCCACCCGGGCGAGTACACGGCGGCACTGCGCCGCTCGACCGCCCGCACCATGTGGCGCGCCACGGTCCCCACCGGGTGGACCTTGCGCGCGGGCCGCGGCATGTGCGCGCGCAGCTCGCGCAGTACGGGCTGCTGGTCGACGCCGCGGATCATGTCGGTGTCGGTCCAGTTCAGGTAACCGATGCCGACGCCGACGCGCTCATGGGCCAGCTCGGCACGCAAGGAGTGCGCGAACGACTCCACCCCCGCCTTGGAAGCGCAGTAGGCACTCATCATGGGTGCGGCACCGATGGAGGCCAGCGAGGCGATCTGCAGGTAGTAACCCCGGGTGGCGCGCAGTTGGGGCAGGAAGGCACGTGCGGTGACCGCGCTCCCGATCAGGTTCACCTCGATCACGCGCCGCCAGGTCGCCGGGTCGGACTCCGCGAAGGGACCGCCTTCCGCGATCCCCGCGTTGGCGACCACGACCGACACGGGCCCGAACTGCTCCCTGACCTCGTCCGCCACCTCTGCCATTGCCGCGTCGTCGGTGACATCGGCCTCCCAGCAGCGTGCCGGGCCGGGGAGCGAATCCCGCACCCGGGCCAGGCCCGGTGCCTCCCGGCCGATCAGGGCGACCGTGACGCCACGGCTCCCCAGCTCCCGCGCGACGGCGGCGCCGACACCCCGCGCGGCGCCGGTCACGACGGCGACCCGGCCCTCCAGGGGACCAGCTGTATCCGTCATACGTACCTCCTCCGGGTGGACCGCGACGGCGCTGCCCGGCGCCGGCTCGCGAACGGACGGTGCTTCCACCTAAGCATTCCCGGTGGCATGCCGCCCCATGGGGCGGGCGGGCCCGGGCCCCCTCCGGGGCGCCGTCCGGCGGAACCGGCGGCCGGGTGCCGGCACCCGGCCCGGACGGGCCTTCATCCCGCGGAAGAGGGCGGCCCCCAGTGGGAGAACCTC
>NZ_DATMVN010000390.1:0-2666 GCF_035563135.1 Streptomyces sp. | reverse complement strand
TTGTACGCCACCAATGACAGAGGCGCGTCGGTGAACGGGCAGGCGCGACACGGCATGGTCGGCCCCGGTCAGCAGGTCCAGTACTGAGATGCCGTAGTGAATGGCCAGGCGATCCACGTCCCCGAGGGACCATGACGCCTGCCCACTCTGCTTGCGGCTGATCTGTGCTTGACTCAACTTCATCCCAGCGGCGAGGGTGCGCTGATCCTCACCCGTCGCGTACATCAACGCCGCCACGGTGACTCGAAGGTGTTGCTCTGTACTGGACATATGAGTAATCCGTATCAGGTATACGCGCTATGGGATGGGAGGCTCGCCGGTGGACTTGGGTCCAACGAGACTGGCGGCAGCGATGTCTCGGCCTGCGCCGCGCCTTCCGGAAAGCAACCATGTTGCGACCTCCGGAAGGCGGGCTGCCCATCAGGCCAGCGGTACGCCGTAGCGCAGAGTCCAGCCTCGACCCAGCACATGCCGGGTGACCTCGACGACCTGCCCGCTCTCGGTCCGGCCGGTGTGCGTGATGGTGAGCAGCAGCTCGCCATCATCGACCCCCAGGGCTGCGGCCTGATCGGCGGTTGCCGGTACCTGCGTGACGTCCTCTACGACGTCTGTCTGGCTCAGGCCCGCGTCAGCCATGCGGGAGATGATCCCGCCCTCTCCGGTGTCGAGTTGGGCGACGGCCGGCGCGGCCTCTGCGACGAATGCTGGGATGTACGTGTCAGCGAGCTGCACCAGGCGCTCGCCGTTGTACATCCGGCGCTGCCGGATGACAACGGCGTCGCTCGCGTCGTCACCGAGGATGGTGGCGATCTCGGCCGGGGCGGTGCCGCGCAGTACCTCGACCTCGGCGCGCGGGGTGCCACCAGCCCGCTTCGTCTCGGCCTCGAAAGCGCCGTGAGCGCCGCCCTCTGCGCGCTGCCGGTAGCGGCTCCGGGCGTCGCGGGTGATTCCGTTTGTGCCAATGATGTTGCTCGGCATGATGCCGCTCCTTACCTGAATGGATAGGTCGATGTGACGCTCAGGCGTCAAGGTCCCACGTGTACGCGAACCGCCAGATGGTCGACGGCATGATGTGCCTGGCGACTTCGATGACGCGGCCCTCGGCCGTTGAGGCGTGATGGACCAGTTCGTATACCTGCCGGTCCTCCGGGATGCTCAGGGCTTCAGCTTCTTCCTGGGTCGGGAAGCGAGCTTCGATCGTCTCGCGCACATGTCGCTGTGTGAATCCCAGGTCAGCGAGGCGGGATTTGCTGCCTCCGGGTCCAGTGTCCTGATCTTCGATCGGTGATCCGCCTGCGACATCGATAGGGAAATAGCTGGTCGCGAGCTGGACGACGAAGCCCTCGGTCGGATCCGTGGAGTCGCGGCCGGCCTTCATGGCTCGATGCCTGTAGATCGCTTTCGATGAGTGGTGGAGGCCAAGGGCCGTAGCCACGTCCTTCGGCGGTCGGGCTCGGCCGATTTCCGTGGGTGTCCGCTTGTAGACCAGTCCCAGCCGGTTCAGTTCCGCTTCGAAGGCGCCACGGGCGCCGCCTTCGGACCGCGCGGCGGCTTGGTAGCGCCCAGTTCCGTCGCGGGTGATCTTCCCCAGGAACGGTGTCACAAAGGACCCCTTCCCCTGCTGGGTGAACGTCAGGCCTTCCCGCTCCAGGACTCGGTGTACGTCGCGGGCAGTCTGAAACGCGATTCCCTCGGCCGCTTGGAGCTCAGACACGCTTGGCAGTCGGCTGCCCGGCGGCAACTTTCCGCTCTCGATCTTTGCCCGGAGATCGGCGGCGATGCGCCCGATCTTCCCCGGCTCCTTCCTGGCCACTGGCCCCTCCGTCACTCTCGTCTCGAATCTGGTGTGGGTGGTCAGCATTGCATAGCTAGTTGGGTAGCGGTAGCTGAGGGTCTGTAGTTGGTGTGTCATGCCATGAATGTGCAGGTCAGAGCTGTCGCGAGAAACGACTTAGCTAGTTGTGTTGACATCTGGGGTTCGTGCTGGCTTAATCGTCCTCGGCGGCACACACAACTAGTTGAGTGAGCGTCGAGCCGGACGTTGCCCGTGAAACGGCGCAGAAGGAAGCGACCCTGCCTTGAGAACTGAACAGCGCGTCATCCGGGAGCTACGACAAACCGGCACCTCCGAGCAACCAGCGGACAGTGTCACCAGGTGAGTCCTCTGGCCGCCCCGGCCCGGTCCGTAGGGAGATACGGAACGCCAGCCCGCAGGCGCCATGCGGGACGTCAGCCCGCAGACGCGATGCGGGCCAGGCAACAGCGACAAGCCAGCCCTGCCGCGCAGACAGCTTCCACAGCACCTTTTCGCCTTGATGCCTATGGGCTGACAGGCCATCCGGATGCGCGGCGAGACAAGGGCGAAGATCGCGGACCCCGTAGGTATCGAGTATCGAGACCGGTTCGAGTCCGGTCCGGGGTGCTACCTGCCGCTCACGCGGCGGGACCCAAACGACGAACCCCCGGGGGTGCAACCCCGGGGGTTCGTCTTCGCCATCACCCTCCACGAAGGGCAACAGCGCAATGAACAGCATGACACCGACCCTCGACGCTCCCCGTGCCGGGCTCGCCGACGACATGACCGAGGACGACAACCGCCGCGGATTCGAGCGCGACGAGACCGACCGCTTCCACCAGCTCGTGCAGCAGCTGGTGGACGATGGCGA
>NZ_DATMVN010000389.1:0-2869 GCF_035563135.1 Streptomyces sp. | reverse complement strand
AGCTCCATCCGGCGGGTGCTGTCCGGCACCGGGCCCGTCGTGGTGCAGGCGGGCACGCTCGGGGTGATGAATCTGGGTCTGCTGCTCTGGTTCAGCGTCCCGCTGGCGCTCACCGCCGTCGCGATGCTGGTGGTCATCGCCGGGGTGTTCCTCATCATGGGCATGTGGGAACTGCGCTGGCAGCGCCGGCTGGTCGAGCTCGGGAACAAACTGAACAACCAGGCCTTCCAGACACTGCGCGGGCTGCCCAAGCTGCGGGTCGCGGCGGCGGAGAGCTTCGCGTACGGCGCGTGGGCGGCGGAGTTCGCCCGCAGCCGTGAGCTGCAGAAACGGGCAGGCAGGATCAAGAATCTGACGACGGTCCTCAACGCGGTGTATCTGCCGCTGTGCTCGCTGGTCGTCTTCGTCCTGCTGGCGGGGCCGGCCCGGGGTTCCCTGACGGCCGGTGAGTTCCTGACCTTCAACACGTCGGTGACGATGCTCCTGACAGCCGTCACCCAGCTCACCGGGGCGTTCGTGTCCGCCGCCGCCGTGCTGCCGATGTTCGAGCAGATCAAGCCGGTGCTCGACGAGGCACCCGAGGTGCGCGGCGCCAGTGTCCAGCCCGGCGTCCTGACCGGGGAGATCGAGGCGAGGGGTGTGTCCTTCCGCTATTCCGAGGACGGTCCCGTCGTCCTCGACGAGGTGTCGCTGACCGTACGGCCGGGCGAGTTCGTCGCGATCGTGGGCCCCAGCGGATGCGGCAAGTCCACGCTGCTGAGGCTGCTCATCGGATTCGACAGGCCGGTCTCGGGCAGCGTCCTGTACGACGGTCAGGATCTGACGGCGCTCGACCAGGCGGCCGTACGCCGTCAGTGCGGGGTCGTCCTGCAGAACGCCCAGCCGCTGGCCGGGTCGATCCTGGACTGCATATGCGGCGCCGAGGTCTTCACCCAGGAGGAGGCGTGGGAGGCCGCGGCGATGGCGGGGCTGGCCGAGGACATCAAGCGCATGCCGATGGGCCTGCACACGATGATCTCCGGCGGCGGTTCGATCTCCGGGGGGCAGCGCCAGCGGCTGATGATCGCCCAGGCGCTCGTCCGGCGCCCGCGGATCCTGTTCTTCGACGAGGCCACCAGCGCCCTCGACAACGAGACCCAGCGCACCGTGATCGAGAGCACCAGGTCGCTGCGCGCCACCCGTGTCGTGATCGCGCACCGGCTGTCCACGGTCATGGGCGCGGATCGCGTGATCGTCATGGCGGACGGCCGTGTCGTCCAGGAGGGGCCGCCCGCCGAGCTCCTCGCGGACACGGACGGGCAGCTCCACGAACTGGTGCGGCGCCAGATGGGTCAGGACTCCCCGGGCCGTCGCCCACCGGGCCTGGGGGGCTCCACCGCGTCGCGGATGCTCGCGCGCGCGGCGGCGGCGACGGCTTCGGCGGTGATGCCGAACTCCTCGTAGAGCCGCTGGTAGTCGGCGGACGCGCCGTAGTGCTCCAGGCTGACGATCCGGCCGGCGTCGCCGACGACCTCGCGCCAGCCCTGGCCGACGGCGGCCTCGACACTGACGCGGGCGCGCACGTCCGGCGGCAGCACCTCGTCCTGGTAGGACAGCGGCTGCTCGGCGAACCATTCGCGGCACGGCATCGACACCACGCGGACGGCCAGCCCCTCGTCGACCAGCAGCTTGCGGGCGTCGAGAGCGACGTGGACCTCGGACCCCGTCGCCACGAGGATGACGTCGGGAGTGGTCCCGGACGCCTCCACGAGGACGTACGCGCCGCGCGCCGCTCCCCCGGCCGGGGCGTGCACGCCGTCGGCACGGTCGAGCACCGGGAGGTTCTGCCGGGTCAGGACGAGGCCGGCGGGCCGGTCGGGGTGTTCCAGGACCGTCCGCCAGCAGACGCCGGTCTCGTTGGCGTCACCGGGGCGTACGACGTCGAGGCCGGGGATCGCCCGCAGGGCCGCCAGGTGTTCGACGGGCTGATGGGTCGGGCCGTCCTCGCCCAGCCCGATCGAGTCATGGGTCCACACATAGGTGGCGGGGAGCTTCATCAGGGCGGCGAGGCGGACCGCGGGACGCATGTAGTCGCTGAACGTGAGGAACGTGCCGCCGTAGGGGCGCGTCAGGCTCTGCAGGGCGATGCCGTTGAGCACGGCGCCCATGGCGTGCTCACGGATGCCGAAGTGCAGGGTCCGCCCGTAGGGGCCTCCGGCGAACTCGCTCGTCTGCCGGTCGGCGGGGACGAAGGAGGGCTCGCCGTCCATGGTGGTGTTGTTGCTGCCCGCCAGGTCGGCGGAGCCGCCCCACAACTCGGGCAGGACCGGGGCGAGAGCGGTGAGCACCTTGCCGGACGCCTTGCGGGTGGCCATGCCCTTGGCGTCGGCCGGGAAGTCGGGCAGGGCATCGGTCCAGCCCTCGGGCAGCTCCTGCTTCAGCAGCCGGTCCAGCAGGGCTGCCCGGTCCGGACGGGCGGCGCGCCAGTCCTCGTATTTCCGCTGCCAGCGCTCCCGGGCGTCCCTGCCCCGTTCCCCGACCGCCCGGGTGTGGGCGAGGACCTCGTCCTCGATCGGGAAGAACACCTCGGGATCGAAGCCGAGGAGCCGCTTGGTGCCGGCGACCTCGTCGTCCCCCAGGGCCGCCCCGTGCGCCTTGCCGGTGTTCCTCTTCGTCGGGGCGGGCCATCCGATGACCGTGCGCAGCATGATCATCGACGGGCGGGACTGCTCCGCCTTCGCCGCCTCGATCGCGGTGAGCAGGGCGTCGACGTCCTCGACGTAGTCGCCCGTACGGGTCCAGTCCACGGTCTGCACGTGCCAGCCGTACGCGGCGAAGCGGCCCGGGACGTCCTCGCTGAAGGAGATGTCGGTGTCGTCCTCGATGGAGA
>NZ_DATMVN010000388.1:0-7709 GCF_035563135.1 Streptomyces sp. | reverse complement strand
CGCGGCTATCTGGCGTTCGCGGGCGGCCTGCTGCCCGAGCCGGTGCTCGGCAGCAGGTCGGCGGACCTGCTCTCGGGGCTCGGCCCGCCGGTCCTGCGTGACGGTGACGTCCTGCCGCTGGGCCGGCCCGGGGACGCGCCGGCCGCCGACACCGTGCCCTGGCCGGGCGTACCCGCCGAATTGGTGCTGCCCCTGCACCGGGGGCCGCGCGACGACTGGTTCACAGCGGCGGCGCTGCGGACGCTCACCACTGCCGTGTACCGGGTCTCGGAGCGGAGCAACCGCATCGGGCTGCGCACGCAGGGCCCGGCCCTGCGGCGCGCACGGGACGGTGAACTGCCCAGCGAGGGCATGGTGCTGGGAGCCGTACAGGTGCCGCCGGACGGGCTGCCCGTGGTGTTCCTCAACGACCATCCGACGACGGGCGGTTACCCGGTCGTGGGTGTGGTCGCCGAGGCGGCGCTGGCGGGGGCGGCGCAGGCGGTCCCGGGGACGCCGGTGCGGTTCGTCCGGGCCTGACGGAGACCCGTGAGGGGGCGGAGCCCGTGAGGGGGCGGAACCCGTGAGTGGGACGGGGCCCGTGAGGGGGCATCGGCCGATAGGGAGTGACCGGGGCCGCTCTCCCCGGGGCCGTCCTGCCGGTCCTGCCTCGGCCGGTCCTGCCTCCGCCGGTCCTGCCTCGCCTGGGGTCCGCCTCGGCCGGGGTCGCCCCGTATACGTTACCGAAGCGTAACTTACCGATGAGTTACCTGAGGTAACGCCTCGGTGCTAGCTTGCGCTCACCTTCACCGGAGCAGATCCCGGAGCAGAACGAGGAGTGAGCCGTGAGTCCGCGCAAGACCACCCGTTCGAGCCCCACCGTGAACACCCCCCACCTCCTGCCTCCCCGTCGGCAGGGGCGCCGCACCGGGCGCCTGATCGCCGCCTCGGTGGCCGTCGCCGCCTGCCTGGGCGCGGCGGCGATACCGGCCTCGGCCACCGAGGCCGCAGGGTCCGCAGGGTCCGCCGGGTCGGAGCCGGTGGTCTCCCGGGGTGTGACCATCCCCGCCTTCTACAACCCGCCGGCGCAGCTGCCCGCCGCCGACGGGTCCCTCGTCCGCACGGAGCCGCTGCCCCTGGGCCTGAGCCTTCCCGGCCTGGACGGCCGCCGGCTGCCGGGCACCGCGACGCGGCTGATGTACAAGTCCACCGACGCGGGCGGCGGCCCCGTCGCCGTCACCGGCGCGTACATCGAGCCCTCCGCCCCGTGGAGGGGCGACGGCCCCCGCCCGCTGGTGGCGCTGGCTTCGGGGACCATGGGCCAGGGCGACCAGTGCGCCCCCTCGCTGTCGCTCCAGCGCCCGCTGACCATCGGCGAGGGCACGGTGTCCATCGGCTACGACAATCTCGCGGTGTACCGCTTCCTCGCCGCCGGAGCCGCCGTCGTCGTCACCGACTACGCGGGCCTCGGCACCACCGACCGGCTCCACACCTACGTCAACCGGGTCGACGAGGGTCACGCCCTCCTCGACGCGGTCCGCGCCGCGCGCTCCGTCGCCGGCACGTCGCTCACGCCCGAGTCGCGGGTCGGTCTCTACGGCTACAGCCAGGGCGGCGGAGCCAGCGCTGCGGCGGCCGAACTCCAGCCCACGTACGCCCCCGACGTCAATCTGGCGGGCACCTACGCCGGCGCGCCGCCCGCCGACCTCACCGAGGTCATGAAGGGCATCGACGGAAGTGCCCTGGCCGGTGCGCTGGGCTGGTCGATCAACGGCTTCGCGCAGTCCGACCCGTCCCTGAAGGCGGTGGTCGACGCGAACACGAACGAGGTCGGCAAGGCCGCGCTGAAGGACACCTCGACGATGTGCGTGGGCGACGCGATACTCGGCCACGGCTTCACGAACAGCAAGAAGTGGACCGCGAACGGCAAGCCGCTCGCCGACATCATCGCGGCGGAGCCGAAGCTCCAGGCCGTCCTCGCCCAGCAGCGCATCGGCAACCTGAAGCCGGTGTCCCCGGTGCGCCTGGCGACCGGCGTGCACGACGACATAGTCGGCCACCAGCAGTCGCGGCAGCTCGCGGTGGACTGGTGCGACAAGGGCGCGAACGTGACGTACGAGGCCGTCCTGCTGCCCAACCTCGGGGACAAGATCCTCACCAACCACCTCGCCCCCTACCTCGCCGACCAGGGCAGCGCCATCTCCTGGATGACCGACCGCCTCTCCGGCAGGAAGGCCGTCTCCAACTGCTGGTCGATGCCGGGCCAGCCCTGACGTCCCCCGCCCCCGTGACCCACGAGGCCGCGGCGCGTCCGTTCCACGGACGCCGCCGCGGTCTCGCGTATCTTCACGCGTGCGTACCCATGGGGAGCTGCGCCTCGGGTGGCTGACCCGTAGTCTGGTTATTGGACTAGACCTGTAGTGACAGCCGCTCCGACGGAATGGAACACCATGAGCAACCGTGCACTCCTGGAGGTGATCGCTCTCGATGCGGAGGACGCGGTCGCGGCGCAGGCGGGTGGTGCGGACCGCCTCGAACTGGTCACCGACATGGCGGCCGACGGCCTGACCCCGTCCGTGACGGCCTTCGCGGAGATCAGGGCCGCCGTCGACATCCCGCTGCGGGTCATGCTCAGGCTCGCGGACGGGTTCGCCGCCGGCGACATCCGCGCCCTCGTGGAGAAGACCCACGCGATGCGCGCCGCGGGGGCGGAGGAATTCGTCCTGGGCTTCCTCGACCAGGACGGGCACGTCGACCTGGTGGCCGTCGAGCGGCTCGTGGCCGAGCTGAACGGCTGCCCGTGGACCTTCCACCGCGCCATCGACCGCGCGGCCGACCGCGACGTACTGCGCAAGCACCTCGCGGACCTGCCGGGGCTGGACACCTACCTCACGGCGGGCTCGCCGGACGGAGTCGACGCGGGCATGGACACCCTGGTGGCCGAAGCGGGGCACGCGGACCTGCCCGGTTACGAGCCGCAGATCATGGCCGGCGGCGGCCTGCGCCTCGACCATCTGCCGCGGTTGCGCGCCGCGGGCATTGAGGCCTTCCACATCGGGGGCATGGCGCGGCCGGGCGGCTGGAGCGGCCCGGTGGACGCGGCAGCGGTCCGGGAGTGGCGCGCGGCGCTCGACGGGTGAGGGGTGACGGGCCCGGAAACGCTTCGGGGCAGAGGGGGTGCGGCCCCGGGCCGGTGGTCACCGGCCCGGGGCCGCACCCGGCTCCTCGCGGTCAGAGGTTCTGTTCGGCCTGCCGGCGGCGGCGCCGGGTCTGGGCCACTGCCCCTGCGGCGAACACCAGGGCGGCGCCCGTCAGCGAGACCGCCGTCGCGGCGGGCAGGTAGCCGGCCGAGGAGTCGTCGGTGGAGGCGACCAGCCGGGCCTCGCCGGCCGGGGCCTCATGCCCGGCGTGCTCCGCGTGGACCGGTACGGCCGGGGTTCCGGCCTTCTCCGCGGCCTTCGCCAGCTCGTCCGCCGACAGCTGGCTGCCCTTCATGCCGGTGACCTCGCCCCTGCCCCCGTCGAAGACGACGTCGGAGCAGGAGTAGAAGTTCTCCTGGCTGTCCGAGCGGATCCAGTGGATGAAGATCATGTGCTTGCCGGTCTTGCCCTGCGGGAGCTGGAGGTTCCAGTAGTAGTTGCCCCCGTCCGAGCCCGCGCCACCGGCCTGCGGCGGATTGTTCACGGTCTGGGTGAGCGTCAGGTCGCCCCAGGCGAGGGGCTTGTTCGGCGTCCAGCCGTCCTTGGTGATGTAGACGTTGAACTTGCCGGGGTGGGCCGCCCAGTTGCTGTACTTCACCTGGGTGGTGGCGCCTGCGGTGAGGTGCGTCGTGGGCCAGTCGCTGCGGGCCGCGTTGTACGCGGAGAAGTTGTACGGGCCCCTGTGGCCACCGCTGCACAGCTCGCCGTCGGGGATGTACCCCGTGGTCCGTCCCCCGCCGTTGGAGTCCAGGACGCCGAACCAGTTGTACAGCGGAGTGGTGCCGGTCTGCGTGACCGCGGCGGCACAGGCCGGGTTGGACGGCATCTGGTTCCCGCTCGCGATCATGTCCTTGTAGCACAGGTAGCTGCGTGAGCCCGGCTCCATGGCGACGCCGTGGGCGGACGCGGGGGTGGACACACCGGCCAGACCGAAAGCCAGGAGGCCGGCCCCCATGAGACCCAGCGTGCGGGGGGCGCGTATCCGGGCTTTTCTCCGAATGGTGTTTCGCATGGCCATGAGGTTGATCTCCTTCGGGATTCTCTGGGTGGGGCAGATGACCCTGGTGACCCGCTCGTGCGCATGGAGCCGTCGGTTCCGGGCTGTCCCGGCCCGGACGCCGAACTGTCGGCGTGCCGTGCGGATGGGGGGAGAGGGACTCGTGGGAGCGCTCCCAAGAACGTAGCGCGCCCCACGTGGTCTGTAAACGCCCCGCGCACCAGCTGACACGACAACTCCCCGTGAGAGGACGGCACTTGTGGCCTCGCGTCGCGGCGCCCGCCCGTCACGGGGAGGAGGGAGGACAAGTCGATGAGATGGCCGGGAACCGGCGGCGTCTCCTGTTCGTCACTAAGGGTGAGCGAACGAGGGGGAGTGGAGACATGTCGGTCACACTGGGTGAAGAGATCATGCTGCTTTCGCTGGACGACGAGTCCGGAGCGGCCAAGGAGCAGCAGGCCGCCGGATGGGCGGTCGCGGGCGGCATCCTGCTCGAACTCGTCCTGGCAGGGCGGCTCTCGGTGGACGGCGGACGGCTGACGGTGGCCGACCGGACGCCCACCGGCGTCGCTCTGCTCGACGAGCGGCTCGCTCTGATGGATGCCTGGGCGGCGAAGAGGAGCCGGCCGCCCGAGGTGACGGACTGGCTGGCCAGGGATCACGCCAAGGCGGTCGGCGCCACGATCGACAGCCTGCGCGCACGCGGTCTCGTGAGCGAGGAGAAGCGCAAGGTGCTGGGTCTCTTCCCGGTGCGCCGCTATCCCGAGGCCGACGGGGCGACCGAGGCGGAGCTGCGCGAGCGCCTGGCCTCGGTGGTGCTGCGGGGCGCGGATCCGGACGACCGCTCGGCCGGCCTCGTGGCCCTGATCCACGCCGCCGGCCTGCACCGGCTCGCGTTCCCCGGGGTGCCGGCGCGGGAGGTGAAGCCGCGCATGGAGAAGATGGCGGAGGGCCACTGGGCGGGCGACGACGTGCGTGCGGCGATCCGCACCATGCAGGCGGCGATGGTGGCGGTCACCGCCGCCGTCGTGGCCACCACGGTGACGTGATCACCTGACCTGCCCGGCCTGGGCCCGTGCGGGCCGGCCCGACCGGGCGAGCCGCTCCGGCAGCGGTGCCGCGTGCAGGACCACGAGACCCGAGACGGCTCGGGTCAGGGCCACGTACAGGCGGCGCAGGCCCGTGCGTTCGTCGGGTTCGCCGTCGACCACGGCCGCCGGTTCGTCCAGTACGACGTAGTCGTACTCCAGGCCCTTCGCCAGCGAGGCCGGGACCAGGGTCAGCCGGGAACCGGCCGTCGTCTCCTCGCCGGGCGAGAGGCAGCTGTGGCCGGCCGCCGCGAGAGCCGCCGACAGGGCCGGCACACGGGCGTCGGCGGCGATCAGGCCGATCGAGCCCTCATGCCGCAGCGACTCCTCGCACGCAGCGACCACCGCGGCGTCCAGCTCCGCCACCGCCACCTCACGCACGGCGAGCGAGCCGGGCGTCTCACGCACCGACTCCACCGGGGCGAGGCCCGGGGAGATGGCGGGGAGCAGCCGGGAGGCGTACGCGATCACCTCGCGCGGCACACGGAAACCGGCCGTCAGCTCCTCCACCACCGCGTCCGCCTTGCCCAGGTGGAACAGCGCCTGCTCCCAGCTCTGCGTCGACCACGGCGTCGTCCCCTGCGCCAGGTCGCCGAGCACGGTCGCCGAACCGGTCGAGCAGCGGCGGCCCACCGCGCGGTACTGCATGGGGGACAGGTCCTGGGCCTCGTCGATGACGACGTGGCCCAGTGAAGGCGTCCGGGCCACCAGGTCGGCCGCCTCGTCGATCAGGACCGCGTCCGCCGCCGTCCACTTCGCCGACTTCACACTCCGGGCGGGCCGGGTCATCAGGATCTGCTTCTGCTCGTCGCCGGTGAGGAGCCCCTCCGCGTGTGCGGCCAGGAATTCCGCGTCCGTCAGGATCCGCAGCACGAGCTTCGCCGGGTCCACCGCCGGCCAGATCGCCTTCACGGCCGCCTTCACCGCCGGATCGCGCGCCACCGCGTTCTGCACCCGGTCGTCCGGCGCCTCGCCCGCCTCCTCCATCCGTACGAGGACGGCGTGCGCGATGCGCTGCGGAAGGGCCTCGTGGGCAGCCCCGTACCGCATGTCGCGGGCCAGCAACTCACCGACCATCTCCTCGATCTCGTAGGCCGGCACCCGCCAGCGCCGCGACCCGCGCACCACCACGACCGGCTCCGTCGGAGGCGTCACGTGCGAGCGGAGTGCCCGCCTCAGGACCTCCGCCATCCGGGCGTCGCCCTTGATCACCGCGGCGGCGGACCCGTCCGTGCCACGGATCTCGACGCGCGCCGCCACCAGGTCCTCCACGGTGGCCTGCTGCACCTCCAGCTCACCGAGCGCCGGCAGGACCTGCTCGATGTAGTGGAGGAACGACCGGTTCGGGCCGACGACGAGGGTGCCGGTGCGGGCGAGGCGCTCGCGGTGCGCGTAGAGGAGGAACGCCACCCGGTGCAGGCCCACAGCCGTCTTCCCGGTGCCGGGTCCGCCCTGGACGCAGACCGTCCCGCCCAGCCCGCTGCGCACGATCTCGTCCTGCTCGGGCTGGATCGTCGCCACGATGTCGCGCATCGGGCCCACACGGGGCCGCTCGATCTCGGCCTGGAGGATCCTGCTGGTCTGCTCGGTCTCCGCCGGGTCGGTGAGGTGCTCGTCCTCGTACGCGGTGAGTTCGCCGCCGGTGTAGCCGAAGCGGCGGCGGTGGTCGACGTCCAGCGGATTGTTCCTGGAGGCCTGGTAGAACGGCTGGGAGACGGGTGCGCGCCAGTCGATGACCATGGGGTCGCCGTGGGCGTCGTGGACGTGGCGGCGCCCGATGTAGAAGCGTTCGCCCTCCTGCCGCCCGCCACCACCCCTGGCCGAGGAGCTGTGCGCCGCCGCCCCTCCTGCCGCGCCCTCCGCCGTGTCGGCGCCGGCCTCGTGCAGATAGTCGAGGCGGCCGAAGAACAGCGGGGTGTGGGAGAGGTCGGCGAGCGCCTTGATGCGGTCGTCGATCTGCGCCTGCAGGACCTCGGCGTTCACCCAGTTCGCGGTGACGTCGCGGATGTCGAGCGCCTGCACGTCCTCGCGCATGGCGCGCAGCGCGGCACGGGACGCGGCGAGGTGCGCCCGCTCCCTGACCAGTGGATTGCTTGACTCTTCGTGCGCGGGCACGGTGTTGCCTCCGGCTGTTCGACGCAGGACGGCGGACAGGGCCGATCGCCCGGTCCGCTCGGGGACGTTCACACAGAGATGCGCACGCGGGTGGCGCGTGCGCGGGTCGTCGGCCGGTTTCCGTCCGGTCGGCAGCGCTCCCCCGGCTGCCGGCCGCTCGAAGGGCTGGCCGGTACCACGGTGCGGGAGGCGGGCAGACCGGCGATTGTATCGACAGCGGCCCCGGTGGTCGAACGAATAAGGACGGACGAGGTGCGGGGCGAGGTGCCGGGCGGGGTGCGGGGGAGGCGTGGGGCGAGGTGCCGGGCGGGGTGCGGGGGAGGCGTGGGG
>NZ_DATMVN010000387.1:0-7048 GCF_035563135.1 Streptomyces sp. | reverse complement strand
GGAGCCGGAGCCGGAGCCGGAGCCGGCCCCGGGGGTGCCGGGGAGCGGCGTCGTGGCCGGGCCGGGCGAGGGGGACGGGACGGCGTCAGGCGTGCCCGCGGCCGGGGCGGGGGGAGACCCGGCGGCCGTACCGGCCGCAGGATCCTGCGTGGGACGGCCGGCCGCCGCAGGGTGTTCCGGTCCGTCCGGCGTCCGCTCCGTACGCGCGGCGCCGGTCTCCGACCAGCCCAGGTAGCTGCCGCAGTTGCCGCAGAAGTCGTCCGTCGCTTCGTTGGACGCCCCGCACATGGGACAGTCACGCATGACGTTGCCCTTCTTCGTCGGCGGGTGGCCCGGTCAGCACGTCCACCCGGTACGCCGTGTGCACCGGGCACAGGGCCCGGACGAGTTCGTGGACCCGGTCGGCGTCGACCGTCTCCGTCCGGCCGGGCCACACCCGGATCAGCACCTCGCCGGCCGGCGCGGGCGGCAGACCGGTGCCCGCCGTGCGTGACCAGACGGCGGCGCCGTCCCCGCTGACGTCCGCCCCCACGCCGAGGACCAGGCGCAGCGCCTCGAGCAGTCCGCTCCGCGTGCCGCGCCTGCGGTGCAGTTCCATGGCGCGGACCGCCGCCTCACGGCGCAGCTCGACGGGCCATCCGGGGTCGTCGACCCCGCCCACCCAGGAGGACAGCCAGGCCAGGAAGTCGGCCGGTGCCACCCGGGGGTCCAGGTAGGCGGGCAGGTTGTCGAGAGTGGCGAACACTGGGGCCAGCACGGTGTCGAGGCCGGCCGTGAACCGCTGGGTGAAGTCGGCGTCGGCGTACAGGGCGGGCAGCTGCGCACCGATGGGGTGCGGGCTGGGCAGGCCGGGGACGGCGGCGCGGCTCATCCGCGGTCCCCCGGCTCCGCGGCGCTCACGACCACTTGATGCTGGTACGAGAAGACGAGCGCGCCGGCGCCGATGTCGATGCGGTCCACGGGGGAGCCGCGCCGCCCCGTGATCGGATCGGCGGCGAACAGCCGGATGTCGTCCACCAGCACGTCACCGACGGCGCGTTGCAGCACACCGAACACCTCCCCGTACTGCACCGGCCTTCCGAACGGCCAGCCCGTCCCGTCCGTACCGCCGTGCAGGGGATTGAGGTGGCGGTACAGCGCGGCCAGCGCCGCGTCACGCACCCGGCCGGTGTCACCGGACAGCACGGTGAGCCGGGCCACCACGGTGACGCCCTGGTAGACGGGCGGTTCCACGACCAGCCGGGTGCCGATCAGACGGCGCTCGTCGAGAGCACCGGTGATCGTGGCGAGCACCTGGTCGGAGGGGATCAGCTGCTCGAAGCGGAGCCGGTCGTCGCCCTCGTCGGCGACCGCGTCGGGCACCACCAGGACGCGTACCGCGCCCGGGGCCCCGGCGGCCGGCAGGCAGCGCACCCGGCGCACCGAAGGCGCCGCCTGGCGGGCGATCAGCTCGTGGTCCTCGGCGGTCACCGCGCGTTCCTGCATCCGCAGGGCCTGCGGGGCACGCAGCTTCGCGTTGTCGACGGTTTCGCCGGCCACCCCGCCGCGGGCCGCTTCCCGGTTGCCGACCCGGGCCACGTACGGCACGGAGCTGCGCAGCACATTGATCGCACCCCGGGCGACGTTGCCCGCCGGGCCGCCACCGGTGCGGTAGCGCGCCACCCGCACCTGGGCCCCCTTGGGGGGAACGGCGCCGCACACCCGCAGCGTGCCGTCCACCTCGCGCAGCGCCGGGGGGAACGTGAACTCGCCTGCCGTGGCGTTCACCTGGACGTGCCGGTCGGCGGGCTGCGAGTTCCCGAAGTGGTCCACGACGTCCCAGCGCTGCCATCCCTCGGCCGAGGAGACCTCCACCACCGGCGGCCCTCCGTCGAGCAGGACGGGCGGGCGGTCGAGACGGAAGGTCTGACCCGCCACCCCCTCCGAGGTGCCCAGCGGTACGTCGGTCACCGTCTCGGCGTGCTCCACCGTCATGGTGCCCCCGATGGTGAAGACGGCGGCCTCGCGCACCGTGGGGGACTCGGAGTAGAACGGCTGGCCCGGCTCGGCCTCGACGACGCGGCAGCGCAGCCAGCCCGCACGCGTCCCCCCGATCACCGACGTCGTGTGCCCGGCCGGTACGTACACGACGATCTCGCCGGGCCGGTTCAAGCCGCCCGTGGTGTCCTCGCCGGTCTCGCACCGCTGCCAGCGGCCACCGTCCCAGGCCTCCCACACCAGCGGGGGCTGGCGCGGGTCGACGCCGACGCCCTCGACGCGGCTGTCCAGACGCACCGCGACCACACAGCGCGGCACCGCTGTCGGCAGGCCGAACAGCAGCGCGTCACCGGGCTCGGGCGCCGCCTGGAAGCACGGTACGTCGCGGCCCTCGGTGAGGGCGCCCGTCCGGTCGCTCTGTTCCCCCGTGCGGGGCGCGGTCACCAGGCGTGTCAGCTCGCTGGGGACGATGTGCAGTTCGGCCGTGGTGGCGAACACCACGGCCTCGCCGCTCTCCCCGGCGGCCGTCGTCACCTCGGTGCCCGTGGCCAGGGACACCGTGTCGGACTGCGGTGCCGACAGCCAGAAGTCGACCTCGGCGCAGGCGGCCGCGGGCGGGAACAGCTGAATGCCCAGCAGGTCGAGGAACGCCAGGTAGTTCTTGTCCGGGACCCGGTTCAGGCGGTACAGCAGCTGGTCCACGAGGTAGGCGAACGTCTCGATGAGGGTGATGCCGGGGTCGGAGACGTTGTGGTCGGTCCACTCCGGCGCGCGCTGCTGCACGTACCGCTTCGCCTCGTCGACGAGCTGCTGGAACCGGCGGTCGTCCAGATTGGGGGAAGGCAGGGCCATCAGATCGCGACCGGTTCCTCGGTCCCCTCCTCGGAGGGGATCGTGTAGAAGGGAAAGACCAGGTTGCGCCGGTCGTTGGTGGTCCGCACCGTGTAGTGCACGTCGATGTAGAGGGTGCCCGCCTCCACGGAGTCGAAGGCGACGGCCACGTCGTCCACCGCGATCCGCGGCTCCCACCGCTCCAGCGACTCGCGCACCTGCTGGGCGACCCGGCCCGCGGTGTCGCCGCTTCCCGGGGCGAAGACGTAGTCGTGGATGCCGCAGCCGAATTCGGGCCGCATCGGGCGCTCACCCGGCGCCGTCCCGAGGACCAGCCGGATGGCCTCCTCGATCTCGCGCCCCCGCTCGACCATGGCGATCCCGCCGGTGGGGCCGACCCGCAGCGGGAAAGCCCAGCCGCGGCCGATGAACCGGTCGCTCACAGCCCGCCTCCGATCACGACGTCCAGAGCCGCAGGAGGGATGATCTGAGCGCCGCAGGCGGTCTTGTCGCCCACCTTCGCGACCGGGAGCCCGCCGATGAGGACCCCGCCCCTGGCGAGGGCGGCCGGGTCGGGCATGAGCACGTTGGCGGGGCCCATGAGCGCGTGCGGCGGCATCGGGCAGACGTGCAGGCTGCCCGTGACGGCGGCCGGGCGGCCGCCGATCAGCACACGGGCCACCGTCGCGGCGGCCGAGGGGGGCGGGGTGGTGATCCGGCCCCCGTGGGTGGTGGCGTCGCCGGAACGGGCTGCGGCTGGCATCGGATACTCCTTGAGAACTGCGGTCGGCGGTGGGGCCTGGAACGGGCCGTGCGGCACGTCCCGGGCAACTGTCGTGAGGTGGGCCTCAGTTGATCTTGATGAGCTTCGCCTTGAGGATGCCGAGCAGACCGCCGTCGACGGAGACCTCCGACCGTGCGGACACCCCCACCTTGCCGCCGCTGATGTCGACCCCTGCCGTGCCGCTGATGTCCACCTTGCTCCCCTTCACGGTCACGGTCCCCTGCCCTGCGTCCAGGGTGATGCTGTTCCTGTCCAGGACGACGGAGGTCGCGGCGCGCTTCGGCCCCGAGTACACGGTGATCTCGATCCGGTCCCGGCGGTCGTCCATGCGTACTTCGAGGCGCTCGTCCCCGGTCACCAGGCGCAGCCCCGAAGGGCCGGGTGCCGCGGCGTCCAGCAGTTCCACACGATGGCCCGAACGTGAGGCCACGGAACGGCGGTTGACCTTGCCGCTCGTCCTGTCGACCAGGGGCACGTCGTGCGGCGAGGGCGCGTCGACACCGTTGTAGAGGCCGCCGATGACATACGGCCTGTCCAGCAGTCCCTGCTCGAATCCGACGAGAACCTCGTCGTTGACCTCGGGGCTGACCACGCCGCCCCCGCCCTTGCCGCCCCACTGCACGGTGCGGACCCAGTCGGAGACGTACATGTCGTCCAGCCAGGGGAACTTCAGGCGGACCGCGCCGCGTTCCGAGCCGTCCGGTTCGCGGACGTCGGTCACCACCGCGATCGCCAGGCCGGGGATGCGCGGGCCGCGGCCGGGCGCGTTGGCGCCGGTGACCAGGCCGGTCAGCGACCGGTCCGGGCTGGCGCTGACCCACAGCGTGGTCCGGTAGCCGCCGTGCGGTTCCAGGACGTGCTGGACGGCCGTGGCCGTGTACCGCCCGGAGAACGCCGTGCCCACGTTGCCGAGCGCGATCGGCTTGCCCGCACGCAGCATGGGGTTGCCGTCGGCCACCGCCTCCAGCTCCGCGTAGTGCGCGCTGACCTGTTCGGCGGTGGCCCGTGCGACCGCCGCCGCCTCGGCCTGCGTACGGTACGGGGTGTCGGTGACGGTGATCTGCGTCGACCTGCCGAACCGGGCGACGGACGCCGGGTTCAGCCCCGGCACCACCGTGCCGCTGACCACGGACGCCTGCTCGGCGACCAACGGCCGCTTGGTGGTGGTGTCCCACCCGCGCACCTGCACCTTCGCCGCCGCGTCCGCGACCGACAGCCCGGCCCGCAGCGCCAGCAGGTTCCGCCCGTACTCCAGGACCAGCGGGTTGCCGGTGGCCGGTGTCGACGGCGCCGGCGCGCCGGACGCCCTCAGCGGCCGGGTGAACTGCAGCTTGCCCTTGTCGTCGATCCGGACCTGCGCGCCGCTCTCACCCGCCAGGTACTGGAGGAAGTCCCAGTCGGAGACGTTGGCCTGCGACAGCTGCTTGTGCGTGACGGCCGGCGCCTCCACCTTGCCGCAGGCCAGGCCGGCGTCCGCCGCCACCTTGCGGACGATCGCCGCGGTGGTCATGTTGCGGTACGCGACCACCTTGCGGCCGCGCTGCAGGCGGTGGGCCTTGGAGTAGGCCCGCAGGACGGTGAACGTGCCGGTGCGGTCCCGGTCGAGTTCGAGAGCGGTGACCTCGCCGTCGAACAGCCGCTCGCGCGCCTTCCCCTTCACGGTCACCACCGACACCCGCAGCGGGGTGCCGATGGTGATATTGGTCGCGCCCAGGAACTCGTGGTCGGGGTCCCGGTAGGTCAGCACCGCGGTGTCCGGCAGGCCGACGTTCTCGTCCACGACGCAGCTCACCAACTGCGCGGCCCAGGCCGGCGGCAGTTCGCCGGGCGCCTCGATGACGGGGTCGGCCGCGAACGACCGGCCTCCGGGTGCGGGTCTCGTCACGAGTCCTCCTCGCCGGTCATGTCCCGTACGCCGGGCACCACGAGTTCGGTGCCGGGCCGCAGGGCCATCGGGTCGTCGATGCCGTTCGCCTCGGCGATGGCCCGCCAGGCGGTGGCGTCGCCGTACTCGCGCCAGGCCAGCATGGCCAGGCTGTCGCCCGCCACCACCGTGTGCGTGCTGCGGGCGGTGCGCGCGCCCGAGGTGGGGTTCTGCCCCGCCGGGTCGACGCTCGCCTCCTCTATGGACAGCGAACAGGTGGCCCGCAGCGGCTTTCCGTCCACGTCGAAGAGCTTGTACGTCACCGACAGGCTGGACAGGACCCCGTCGAACGACGTGGTGCGCGCCGTGCCCCACTCGAACCGCACCCAGGGACTCGCGGGTTTCTTGCGGCTCAGGCTCGCCGGGGTCGGCACACACGCCTTCATCAGCTTCTCCACCGCCTGCTCCACGGAGTTGTCATGGGTGGCGGTGGCATCCAGGAACACCTCCAGGCTCAGCGTGCGCGGGCCGCTGCCGACGAACTCCGGGAGCGCGGACTGGCCTGCCATACGGGAGGGGGTGCGCCGCCACTCGGTGGACTTGCTCAGCTGGAGCGTCGAGGGGTTGAACTGGAGGTCCAGCTGCGCGATCGTGCCGCCCGGCCTGGACCCCACCGAGGCCGGCGGCTCCTTGAGGGTGAGCTGGGCCCTGGCCCGGCCGGCACGGACGGCTGGGGACATGGTGTGCGTTCCTTTCCGGAGGCGGGCTCGGACGACGGTGACGGAGGCGGACTGCTGCCTGAGGTACGGAGGACGAGGTGCGTCAGGACGGTGTCAGCCCCTGGTGGGCGATCTCCAGGGTCTCCACCGCCGCCTTGGAGTCGGCCGGGTCGAAGGAGGGCCCCTGCCAGCGAACGGGAACGATTCCGTACACCTGCCAGCTGATGATCCGGGTCAGGTCGGGACGCAGCGCCACGATCTCGCCGTCCTTGGGCTCCACCCGCTGCAGCGTCTCGTCCAGCCAGCGGCCGATCTTGGCCGTGTCGGCCGTGACGGGACGGGTGAGAGTGATGTTCGTCCAGGTCACGCGTCCGGGCAGTTGCCAGGTGAAGCCGTTGTTGCCCCCTTCTGCGTAACTCTCCATCTCCACCTCGGCGCCCATGCCGGAGCAGGTGTGGAAGGCCCCCAGGTCGTTGCCGCCGATGGCGAGCCGGAAGAACACGCTCGTCGCGAAGATGTTGTCCGTCATCAGTCCGTCGTCCCGTCGTCCGTTCCCTGTTCCTCGTCCTCAGCGGCGGCCGTCGAAGGGCCTGCCCGTGCGTTCACGGCCGCGCCGTAACTCTGCGCGCAGCAGGCGGGCCACCGGGTCGAGCAGGCGCCTGGCCAGATCGTCCAGGTCGCTTCCCGCGACCTGTGCCGCCTTGCCGGGCGAGCCGGTGCCGTGGGCCTGGGCTCCCTGAGGGGCGGACTTCAGCCCCTGGGCAGGTGAGGCGGTTGCCGTGGCTCCGTCCGTGTGCCCGCCGGCGGCCGACGGGCCGGGGGCGCGCTGGACGGCCTGTGGGGCGGGGGGCGCCGACGACGGCGCCGCCCGCA
>NZ_DATMVN010000386.1:0-5326 GCF_035563135.1 Streptomyces sp. | reverse complement strand
CCCGAACGGGGTCGCCGGCAGCGGCAGGGAGGGGCTCTCAGCCCGCGGCGGCAGGCTGCTGGGCGCGGCTCACGTCGTACACGCCGGGTACGTCGCGCATGGCCCGCATCAGGCCCGGCAGCCCTGCCGCGTCCGGCAGCTGCAGTGTGTAGGTGTGGCGGACCCGCTGTTCGCTGGGCGGCTCGACGGTCGCCGAGACGATGGCCGCGTCCGCGGCCGCGATGGCCTCGGTGAGGTCGGCGAGGAGCCGGGGCCGGCCGAAGGACTCGGCCACGAGGGTGACCCGGTAGCCGGTGGTGCCGCTCCAGTCGCCCGCGTCGTTCCAGCGTGCCCCGACGGCCGCCCTGCCGAGCTCCCGCATGCGGGCCACCGCCGGGCACTCCTCGCGGTGCACGGTGACAGCTCCGCCGCGCACCGTGAAACCGGTGATGCCGTCGGGCGGGACGGGGGTGCAGCAGCCGGCGAGCCGGACCGGCGCGCCCTGGGTGTCGACGGTCACGCCCGGAGCCCGGCCGCCCGCCCTCCCCCTGCTGCCCGAGGTGTCGTCGACGGGCTGGAGCTGTGGCCTCGGTGCGTCGGGCCTGCTTCTGTGCGGTCCTTGCGCACCGTCCGGATGGGCATCGAGCCAGGCCGTGATCGCGATCCGGGCGGCAGGGGTGCGCGCGTGGTCGAGCCACTCCGGGGAGGGGCCGGACGAGGCGTCCTGGGCGAGGAGCAGCTGCACGGTGTCACCGTCGTTCAGTACGGTGCTGAGGGTGGCCAGCCGGCCGTTGACACGGGCTCCGATGCAGCCGTGCGCCTCGTCGCCGTACTGCGCGTAGGCGGCGTCGACGCAGCTGGCGCCCGCGGGCAGCCCCAGCGTCCCGCCGTCGGTGCGGAAGACCGTGATCTCCCGGTCCTGGGCGAGGTCCGCGCGCAGCGTGGCCCAGAACGTGTCGGAGTCGGTCGCTGCTTCCTGCCAGTCCAGGAGGCGGGAGAGCCAGCCGGGCCTGGTCGGGTCGGCGCGCTCACCGTCGGCGGGCTCGGCCTGGTGCGCGGCGGCGACGCCGTCCTGGGTGTACGGGTTGCCGAGCGCGACGACGCCCGCTTCGGCGACCTTGTGCATCCGGTGCGTGCGGATGAGGACTTCGGCCACCGCGCCCCCGGGGCCGACGACCGCCGTGTGCAGCGACTGGTAGAGGTTGTACTTGGGGGCCGCGATGAAGTCCTTGAACTCGGAGATCACCGGGGTGAAGCAGGTGTGCAGCTCACCCAGGACCGCGTAACAGTCGGCGTCCTCGCCGACCAGCACCAGCAGCCGTCCGAAGTCGGTGCCCCGCATCTCGCCGCGTTTGGTCCACACCCGGTGCACCGAGACGAAGTGGCGCGGTCTGATGAGCACTTCGGCGCTGATGCCGGCTTCCCGCAGAGTCGTCCTGACGCTGCCGGCGATCTCCGTGAGAGGGTCCCGCGCACCGTCCCGGGCGGAGATCAGGGCCTGGGTGCGCTCGTACTCCTCCGGGTGCAGGATCGCGAAGACGAGATCCTCGAGCTCCGTCTTGAGCGCCTGCACACCGAGCCGCTCGGCGAGCGGGATGAGCACGTCCCGGGTGACCCTGGCGATCCTGGCCTGCTTCTCGGGGCGCATGACGCCGAGAGTCCGCATGTTGTGCAGCCGGTCGGCCAGTTTGATCGACATGACCCGGACGTCGTTCCCGGTGGCGACGAGCATCTTGCGAAAGGTCTCGGGCTCGGCGGCGGCTCCGTAGTCGACCTTTTCGAGCTTGGTGACGCCGTCGACCAGATAGCAGACCTCGTCACCGAACGCCTCGCGCACCTGATCGAGGGTCACCTCGGTGTCCTCGACCGTGTCGTGGAGCAGCGAGGCGGTCAGGGTCGTCGTCTCCGCGCCGAGTTCGGCGAGGATCAGGGTGACGGCCAGTGGATGGGTGATGTACGGCTCGCCGCTCTTGCGCGTCTGGCCGCGGTGGGAGGACTCGGCCAGGACGTAGGCGTTGCGCAGAATGGTGAGGTCGGCGTCCGGGTGGTGCGCGCGATGAGCCTCCGCGACGTGCCCGATGGCATCGGGCAGCCGGTCACGGGAGGCCGTCCCGAGCAGGGCGACACGGCCCAGCCTGCGCAGATCGATCCGTGGACGACCGCGCTTGCGAAGGGGAGCACCTGGATCGGTGGCCTCTGCGCTCATGGGGCACCTCCGGCAGCGTCGACCGGCGGTGGAGGGGTGCGGATACGCCTCCGGGCCGGTGCTTGATGCTATCGACCCCATCACGTGGCACGGACCCGCTCCCGCCCGGCGTGAAACGGATCACCCGTTCGAGCGAAGCTCTAACCGATCACCGTTTCGAGCCAGACGGGGTCGAGCGCGCCTTCCGCGACGATCACGGCGGGTCCTGTCATGTCGATCCCGCCGTCCGGGTGTTCGGTGATCACCAGGGTCCCGCCGGGCAGATCCACCGTGTACGTGGCCGGGGTCCCCGTCCGCGCCGGGTCCACGCCGTCCCTGCGGGCGGCGGCGACGGCCACCGCGCAGGCGCCGGTGCCGCAGGAGCGGGTCTCACCGGAACCGCGCTCGTGGACGCGCATCGCGACGTGCCGGGGCCCGCGGTCCGCGACGAACTCGATGTTGACCCCGTCCGGGTAGACGGACCGGGGGCTGAACAGCGGTACGGAGTGGAGCTCCCCGGCGTGGGCCAGGTCCTCGACGAACGCGACGGCGTGCGGATTGCCCATGTTCACGTTGCGGGCCTCCCAGCTGCGGCCGTCCACCGTGACCGTCACGCCGTCCCCGGACAGGACGGCCCGCCCCATGGAGACCGTGATGTCGCCGTCCTTGGCGATGTGCACCCGCTTGACGCCGCCCCGGGTCGCCACGGCCAGATCACCCTCCGTGACGAATCCGGCATGCTGCAGGAAGCGGGCGAAGACACGCACTCCGTTGCCGCACATCTCGGCGAGCGAACCGTCCGCGTTGCGGTAGTCCATGAACCACTCGGCCTGCTCGGCCATGTCCCGCGCCTCGGGGTGCGCCGCGGACCGCACGACGTGCAGCAGCCCGTCGCCGCCGATGCCCGCCCGGCGGTCGCAGAGCCGGGCGACGGCGGAAACCGGCAGGCCGAGGGTGTTGTCCGGGTCGGGAACGATCACGAAGTCGTTCTCGGTGCCGTGGCCCTTGAGGAAGGTGATCTGCGAAGTGCTCACGAAGCAACTGTACGAGGCCGCACCGGCGATCCGTGGGGCCGGGCCGCAGGGCCGGCCCCGTCGGCGGAGCCGGGCCACGCACGTCAGCGGAGCCGGGCCACGCGCCAGACGGCCAGGGACACCAGGGCGGCGCAGACGGCCACGTACAGCGCGATCACCCGCCAGTCGGGCCGGGCGTCCGGCCCCCTGGCCGACAGGCCGGGCCAGGTGTATCCCACACGGCGCGCGGCCATCATGCCCCAGCCCGCGGCGCAGCAGCTGATCAGCAGGCCCAGCATCGCCACGACGGCACCACCGCCGCCGAACTCGAAGGCGAGCGGGAAGGCGAACATCAGGGAGCCGGCCGCCGCCAGCCCCACGATCGGTGCGAGCTGCCAGATCCGCAGCCGGCGGGCGGGGCGGAGTTCGACCTCGACCTCGGGGGTCACCTCGGGCTCGTCCGGCCCGTCAGGGCTCAGACGGCCTGCGTCGTGCTGCACATCCGGTGATTCTCGGTCTGTGTCGCGAGGGCCGGCCTCCATCGCCACGCGCCCTCCCAACTCGGACTCCACTGGTCGATCGATGCTCGATGATGGCACGGCCCCGGCCGCCGGAATGACGGGCGGAGCTTCCCGATGCCATCACGTGATCAGGCTGTTATAGCCCCCCTTCAGGGTTTATGCAGGTCAGACGCCTGCTGCTGGCCGGCGAGTCAGCAGGAGCTCAGCAATAGCCCCAGGTCAGCGCCCGATTGACGGGTCGCGACCAGCCCGGAGAAGGAACCATCTCCACCATGTCGAACAGGCTTGCGCGGGGCAGGGGCGGCTTCTTCAGGCCCTGCGGGTGCCGCAGACCCTCCGGCTGCCCGTGCCTCTGTGCGATCCGCTCCCGCGCCACCCGGGGGGCAAGCAGTCCGTGGAGTCCGGCTTCCCCGCCCCGGACGCCGCCGTCGAGCGCCTGACCGAGCTGTACACGGTCCGCAGGACCACTCCGGGCGTCGACTTCCGTCACCCGTGCGGAAGCGTCAGACGGCACGTGGCACGGCAGCGGCCAGGTCCCCCACGACGGCCCTCGCCAGCAGGCCGACCGGGGGCATGCCGAGCGACAGGAGCGCGTCGTGGAAGCGGCGGTGCGTGTAGCCGCCGGCCCAGTGGGCGCGGGCCAGGTCGCGGACCCGCAGGATCTCCGCCTTGCCCAGGGTGTAGCGGCCGTACGTGGGCTCGACGGCGCCGCGCAGGGCCTCGGCGCGGGCCGAGCGGCCGCGCAGGAACGCGTCCGCCTCGAAGCGCGCCGTGGCCTCGTCGACCGTCATGCCGCCCGTGTGCAGGCCGATGGAGCAGGCCAGGCGCGTCACGCGGAGCAGCGCCTCCAGGGCCATGCCGATGACGTAGCGGGGGTCGTGGGCGCGGAAGCCCTCCTCGGCGTACAGCTCCTCGGCGTAGTGGGCCCAGCCCTCGACGAACGCCGGGGACTCCAGGGACCTGCGCACGTCGCTGGTCAGGGCACGCAGGGCGCGGCCGTGGGCGTAGTGGCCCGGGGTGACCTCGTGGACGGTGATGGCGGGGAGGGAGGTACGGCTGAAGACCGAGAGCCACTCCTCGGCCTCGTGCGGCGGCCACGCCGGGTCCGGTGGGACCACGTAGTACCAGCTGGGGGCGTCCTGCTCGTAGGGCGCGGACCACGACATCATGGCCTGCGCGTAGGCGCGGGACGCCGGGGCCGGGCCCACCCGGCACTCGCCGCCCGGGTCCGCGATCAGGTCGCGGGCCACCGCGAAGGACGTCACCTCGGACAGCAGGGCCCGCGCCTCGGCGAACACGCCCTCCCCGGTGGTGGGGTGGTCCTTCATCAGGGCCGGGACGGCCTCGCGTACGCGTGCGCCCGGGGCAAGGCGTTCCACAGCCTTCTCCAACAGGGCCCACAGCCGCGTCCGTTCGCGGTCGGCGGCGTCCGTCAGCGCGGCGGTGCCGTACGTCATCCCCTCCCCCGCACCCAGCAGGCGCAGGAACGCCGCCTCGCCCAGGGCCGCCGGCTCGGCGCCGGTATCCGCTGCCCCCTCGACGTGCGCGACCAGGCGCCGCGCGGCGGCCAGGGCCTTCTCGTCGCCGGTGGCGTCCTGGGCGAGGCCGCGCAGGGCGGGGAGGGCCGC
>NZ_DATMVN010000385.1:0-2915 GCF_035563135.1 Streptomyces sp. | reverse complement strand
CCGGAAGCAGCGTCGCCATGAGTTCCTGGCTCTCGCGCACGGCCCGCAGGAGTTCGCGCAGGCGCAGCACCTCCGCGGGCTGTGCGGCCGAGTCGATCGTGCGGCCGTCCGCGAAGACGCCCTCGAAACAGACCAGTCCGCCCGGTCGCAGCAGGCGCAACGATTCAGCGAGGCAGTCCAGGCTCTCGAGCCGGTCGCCGTCGCAGAAGACGAGGTCGTATCCGCCGTCCGCGAGCCGTGGCAGGACGTCGAGGGCGCGCCCCGGGATGAAGCGGGCCCGGTTCGTGGCGAAGCCCGCGGCGCGGAAGGCCTCACGGGCGAACTGCTGGCGCTCGGGCTCCGGGTCGACCGTGGTCAGGACGCCGTCCGGGCGCATGCCCTGCAGCAGATAGATGCCGGACACGCCGGTTCCGGTGCCGATCTCGGCCACCGCTTTGGCGTCCGCGGTGGCAGCGAGCAGGCGCAGTGCCGCACCGGTGCCCGACGACACCGGGCGGAGCCCTGTCTCCTGTGCCCGGTCCCGGGCCCAGAGCAGAGCTTCTTCCTCGGCGACAAAGGCGTCGGCGAATGCCCAGCTCGTCTGCCGGTTGGCGGTAATGACCCTCTCCTGTCCCCGTAGTTGGCGCACCCGTGACTGTATCCGCTGGACCCGGGAACCCGCAGATGGGACCAGGCGTTAGGAAGAGACGGGGGTCAGCACACGGCCCGGGCTCTGCGGCCGGGTCCGGAATGTTCCCCTTGCGCCCGTGGACACGGGCGCACCAGCAGGTAAAAGGCTTATCCGGAGCTAACGGGCGAGGTGGCTATGGTAGGGGCTCCACTGGACACCACCAGAGCCGATAGGGGAGGTGCGGCTGAGCCTGTGGACCGGAGAGGTGCGCTGCGGCGCTTTCTCAGGTCGGCGGGTGAGCCGAAATCCGTGACCGAGACTGCTGACCGTTCTTCCAACGATTCCGCACCGACCGCGACCTTCGCCTCAGATGCGGATTCCCAGGCGTGGACCCCGCCCTCATGGGAAGAGATCGTCAGCACGCACAGCGCCCGCGTGTACCGCCTCGCCTACCGGCTGACGGGTAACCAGCACGACGCCGAGGACCTCACCCAGGAAGTCTTCGTCCGCGTCTTCCGGTCGCTGTCGACCTACACGCCCGGCACCTTCGAGGGCTGGCTGCACAGGATCACGACGAATCTCTTCCTGGACATGGTCCGCCGCAAGCAGCGGATCCGTTTCGACTCCCTCGGCGACGACGCGGCCGAGCGGCTGCCGAGCCGTGAGCCCTCCCCGCAGCAGGTCTTCAACGACACGCACTTCGACGCGGACGTGCAGCAGGCGCTGGACACCCTCGCGCCCGAATTCCGTGCGGCGGTCGTGCTCTGCGACATCGAGGGCCTGTCCTACGAGGAGATCGCCGCCACGCTCGGCGTCAAGCTCGGGACGGTGCGCAGCCGCATCCACCGCGGCCGCTCGCACCTGCGCAAGGCGCTCCGGCACCGTTCGCCCGAGGCCCGTGCCGAGCAGCGTTCCCTGGCGGGCGCGGTCCTGGCGGGGGAGGGCGGTACGGCGTGAGCGGCACAGGTCCGACCCCCGCGGATCAGCATCTGGGGGACCGGCTCGCCGCGCTCGTCGACGGTGAGCTCAAACACGATGCCCGGGAGCGGGTCCTGGCCCATCTGGCGACCTGCGCCAGGTGCAAGGCCGAGGCCGACTCCCAGCGGCGGCTGAAGAGCGCCTTCGCCTCCTCTGCCACCCCTTCACCCTCCGAGGGGTTCCTCGCCCGCCTGCAAGGCCTCCCCGGGGGCTCCGGTGACGGAGCGGACGGCCCGGGTGACGGCTCGAACGGCGGCCGGCGCTTCGGGGACGGAATCTTCCCCTTGACGCAGCCAGGCTCACCCGCCGGACCGGGGCGCCCACCGCTGGACGGCTTCGGATATCTCCCCACCGCCCACGGCTCGACCGCCGTGCTGCCGGGCGGCTCGCCCGGTTCCGGCTTCCGTATCCACGGTGTGGGCCGTGAAGCCGACCGGTCGCCCTGGCGTGCCCGGCGCTTCGCTTTCGTCGCGGCCAGCGCGGTATCGCTCGCGGCCATCGCCCTGGGAGGTTCCCTCCCGCTCGACTACGGCCCCGAGGCGCCCCTCAGCGCCGAAGGCGCGGGCAGCAGCCCGACTCCGCTCGACGTGAAGGACCGGTCCGGCGGTGCCGCCTCCGCGGCCGGCCGCGGGAGCGGCGGCGTCCTCGCCGTCGGAGAGGGGCAGGCGGGCCGGCCGAGCGCCGCGCCGTACACGTCCGGCCGGCTCGCGCCGGCCTCCGCGCCCTCGCTGCTGAGCACCTCGGCGATCACCGGGGGCACGTTCACCTTCCCGGTGCTGAACGTGACCGTACCGCCGCTGATACGCCCGACCGACGCAGGCCCGCTGTACTCGGCCGCGCTCGGCGGGGGAGCGGAGCCGACGCTGTCCGCACCGTCCGCGACGGCCTCCGCCCCGCCGCTGCACGACCGCGCGATGCCGCTTTCTCCTCTGCGCTGACCGGGACCCTGCGCGCGGATTCGTAAACCTGGTTGAATTCCGGGAGGGACGCCCCTGTGGGGCGTGCAAGGGCCAGTTGCGGGGAGAGCATGGACGACGGGAAGCCCAGCGGGCCGAAAACGAAGTGGTGGAGCCGCCCCTCCGCGGAACGGAACCGTACGGCCGGGCCGGAGGACTCCGCGACCGCTGCCGGTGAAGGCCCGGTGGACGACCCGCCGGGCGCGGAGGCGCCTGCGGGCGCCGGGGCGGGCACCGGTGGAGCCGCCGGGCCCACGGCTGGAGCGAGCAGGCCCATGACACCCGACGGTGATTTCACTCCCGCGCCGCCCGCCGGGCCGAAAACGCCCGAGCCGCCCGCCGCCGGGCCGCACGAAGTCGCGCCGCCCGCC
>NZ_DATMVN010000384.1:0-7774 GCF_035563135.1 Streptomyces sp. | reverse complement strand
GGCGAAGTACGGGCTCTCCCGGACCGTCCGGGAGAAGCTCTCGTTGCACCGGCGCAGGGCCGCCACCAGCAGCTCGTCGAGCGAGGCGAAGTGATACGTCGTCGAGCCGAGCGGCACGTCGGCCTCGGCGGCCACGGTGCGGTGGCTGAGCCCTCCGATGCCCCGGTCCGCGACGACGCGGAGCGCCGCGTCGATGATGCGTTCGCGGCGCTCGGGGTCGTACCGCCGGGCCATCAGTGGGCTCCTCCGAGATTGAGGACCACGACCCCCGCGACGACCAGTGCGATGCCGGCCAGCTTGACGAGGTTCGCGGACTCGCCCATCCAGAGGATGCCGATGGCGGCGACGGCCGCGGTGCCCGTCCCCGCCCAGATGGCATAGGCGGTGCCGATCGAGAGCGTCTTCAGGGTCTGGGCCAGCAGCCCGAAGGCCAGCACGTAGCCCGCCACCGTGATGAGCGAGGGCCACAGCCGGGTGAACCCCTCGCTGTACTTCATGGCCGTCGTCCCGGCCACCTCCGCCGCGATGGCCGCGGCCAGCATTCCGTATCCCATGCGTACAAGCGTACACATCCTTGCGTACGGCCGTACACAACGTGTGTGTGCCCCTGTTGCGACCGGCCGGGGCGGGATTCGGCCCCGCCCCGGGGCGCTACGGTGTCCGCACCGATAGGACCGGATGACAACCGGACGATACGAACAAACGGAGCAGTGGTGACGCAGGACGCAGGGTGGGGCGGGGGCGCCTACGGGGGCGCGTACGGCGGAAGCCCGTATGGAGGGCCGCCGGGGTGGGGCGGCTGGGTGCCGCCGCCGAAGCCGGGGGTGATACCGCTCGCCCCGCTGAGGCTGGGGGACGTGCTGGGCGGGGCGTTCTCGACGATGGGCAGGTACTGGAAGCAGTTGTTCGGCCTGGCCGCCGCTCTCTACGGCGGCGCCGCACTCCTGATGGCGGCGGCGGTGGCCGTCGCCTACTCCGCCGTCTCCGAGCACCTGGAGCGGGTGGTCTCCCTCGACCACGACGAAAGCGCCTCGTCCGCGGACGTCGTCCCGCTCGTGACCGCGGGCTGCCTCCTCGTGTTGCTGGGCATCGCCACCATGGCGGTCGTCTCCGGCCTGATGTACGCGGCGGTCCCGACCGTGCTCCAGGAGGCGGTCCTGGGCAGGCCCATCACCCTGGCGGCGGTCTGGCGCAGGGCCTGGGCCCGGGTCGTTCCGGTGATCGGCACCCTGATCCTCACCGCCCTGTTCGCGCTCGTGCCCGTCCTGCTCCTCATGGCGGCCTTCGTCGCGGTGATCATCAGCCTCGTCACCATGGACAGCGACGGCGGCGCCGGTGCCGCCATCTCCCTGGGCGTCCTCGGCGCCCTGATCACCGGACCGCTGGCGGTCTGGCTCTGGATCAAGGTCTGCCTGGCACCGGCGGCCGTCGTCTTCGAGGGCCAGCGGCCCGTCGCCGCCCTGCGCCGCTCGTCCCAGCTGGTGCGCGGCGACTGGTGGCGGATCTTCGGCATCACGCTGCTGGCCGGCCTGATGGCGGGTGTGGCGGGCTACGTCATCCAGATGCCGTTCTCGATCCTCGGCCTGTTCCCCGGCATGATCGGGTCGGCATCGCTGGACGAGGACCCGAGCGCCACAGCCGTGGTGGTCATGATGAGCGGCTATCTGATCGCGACCCTGCTGGGGCAGCTGATCAGCCAGATCATCTCGACGACGTTCCCGCAGCTGGTGGCCGGCCTGCTCTACGTCGACCGGCGGATACGGACGGAGAACCTGGGCCCGGTCCTGGCCGAGGCCGCGGGCGTACCGCAGCAGGGACCGACGGCACCGCCGTACGGGGGCGCCCCGCGGTGGTGACCACCCCCTGACCACCGGGTGATCCCGCGCGGGGCCGCCGCGCTCGTCCGTGCCCGTGCCCCGCGCGACGGCGTTCCCGGCGAGCACCGTGGTGCAGGCAACGGCAGGCGAAAAGGCCCCGTCCACGCCCCACGAGGGCAGAGCGTGGACGGGGCTCGCGACACCCTCACCGCTCCTGAAGGAAACGGCATCCCAGTGAAGGGGCGGACCGGGGCGGGAGCAGGGCACGTCTGCCCGCTCAGCCTTGTTCCGGTCGGGAGTGCCGCTGTCCGGCCGGCCGGATCATCGGTGCGACCCGTCGACCGGGTCCGTCACCCGCCCCTGCCGCACCACGTCGACGCGGTCACGGGAAGGACGGAAACCTGGCGACAAGCTGTGAGGACGTACCCGACGAAACCCCACAGCGCGAGGCCGGCGACTCGCCGCCCGTGTCCGGCACACGTTCCGCGCGAGGACGTGGGCCGGTCGTCCGGGGCAGTTTCGGGGCAGCCGCAGACCGTATGCGCGGCTTCCGGGCCGGCGCCCCGGCACGTGGCCGCTGCGGCGCCGTCGTCACTGGTGCCCCTCAGGGTGGCGTCGGAGGAAGACATTGCAATCGGACACCGTGGTCATGTCGCCCCCCGTGCGGGCGCGATCCCGAACGTTCGCCAGCTCAACACAACAGGCGCACCCCGCCACGGGTTCCGGTTCCGACCGATCAATTGCGTAAGGCAGTTCAACGATCCCAGTGCTGTACCTCGTTGGCTCGCTCATGACGTGATCATGATGGCCATTGCCGGGACGGGGGAACCTCGTACGTTTCCCACTTCAGGACGTCCCGCAGCAGGTAGAACGTCCTCATGAAGAACGAACGACTACGGGCCACCATGGCGGCAGGCGGGTGGACGCATTCAACTCTTGCCGCTGCAACGGGAGTCGACCCGAAGAGCGTAGAGCGCTGGGTGAACCTGGGACGCGTACCCAGGCGAGTAACCGCCATGAAGGCCGCCGAGACGCTGAGGGAGGACGTTCACGCACTGTGGCCCGCGCTTCGGCAGGCACGTGCGGCAAGGGCAGTCGGTCCGGAATTGGTCGCGCTCTACGACCAGCGGGCAGACCTCCCCATTTCCGAGTTCGTCGATCTGATCTCCCAGGCCCGTGAACGGGTAGACATTCTCATCTATGCCGCCGTTTTCCTGCATGAGGCGTACCCCAGGCTGAACGACCTGTTACGCGAACGGGCCGAAGATGGATGCACGGTCCGTATCGCGTTGGGCGACGCAGACAGCGAGAACGTCCGACTTCGTGGCAATGAGGAGAAGTTCGGACACGGCATTGAATCGCGCTGCCGACTTGCGCTCATGCACTACCGGCCGTTGTCAGGGGTACCCGGTATTGAGCTGAGGACGCACGGAACAACGCTCTACAACAGCCTGTACCGCGCCGACGATCAGATGTTGGTCAATGCGCACGTGTGGGGCGTGAACGCTTACGGCGCTCCGGTATGGCACCTCCGGCGGAATACCGAGGGCGGGATGTTCGACACGTACGCCGAAAGCTTCGGCGCGGTATGGAGCACGGCGACGACAGTGGAGGAGGACTAGGAAGTGGCTCGCACGGAGTATTACGACGATGCCGACGCACCCGAGCCGAACAGTCTCGTCGTCGCTGCCTCAGCGGTGGTGACCGACGACAAGGGACGCATCCTGCTTCAGCGCCGGAAGGACAACGATCTCTGGGCACTGCCGGGCGGTGGAATGGATATGACCGACTCGCTCCCCGGAACGGCCGTGCGGGAGGTCAAGGAGGAGACAGGCTACGACGTGGAGATCACAGGGCTTGTCGGCACGTACACGGACCCGCGCCACGTCATTGCGTACAGCGATGGCGAAGTACGGCGGCAGTTCAACGTGTGTTTCAGGGCGCGCATCGTGGGCGGGTCACTTGCCGTGTCCGATGAGTCGACCGAAGTCCGCTTCGTAGGCCCTGCCGAGATTGACGCACTGCCGATGCATCACACCCAGCGGCTGCGTCTTCAGCACTTCACAGACAACAGGCGGACCCCGTACCTGGGATAGGGGCCCCTGAGCCCGCAGAAGCCCCGTGGACAGCCCGAGAACAATCGCCAGGTGCTTGCTTGCGGGGCTTCACGGGGGCCGGTGCCGGGAACGGGGTGGCCCCTGCGGACCCGGCCCGCCGCACCGAGGCATGGCGCCCGGAGCATGTCCAGAGCCGGTGAACAGGAACGGCCGTGCCCACCGGAGGCATCGGCGGGCACGGCCGTACTCGTTCCGCGAGGAAGTGGACCGGAAAACGGTCACCTGGCGGATCTGTGTCTCAGACGTTGAAGCCCAGCGCGCGAAGCTGCTCGCGGCCGTCGTCGGTGATCTTGTCCGGGCCCCACGGCGGCATCCAGACCCAGTTGATCCGCAGTTCGCTGACGATGCCGTCGGTGGCGGACTTCGCCTGGTCCTCGATGACGTCGGTCAGCGGACAGGCCGCGGATGTCAGCGTCATGTCGAGCGTCGCGATGTTCGCGTCGTCGACGTGGATGCCGTAGATCAGCCCCAGGTTGACGACGTCGATCCCCAGCTCGGGGTCGACCACGTCGTACAGCGCCTCGCGGACCTCCTCCTCGGAGGCCGGCTTGGTGGTGAGGGTCTCGTTCTCGCTCATGCGGTCTTCCCTTCGGACAGCGCCTGCGCCGTCGCGTCCTTCCACGCCATCCAGCTCAGCAGCGCGCACTTGACCCGGGCCGGGTACTTGGAGACACCGGCGAACGCGACCGCGTCCTCCAGCACCTCCTCCATCGCGTCGTCCGGCTCCAGCTGCCCCTTGGACTGCATCAGTTCCAGGAAGGCCTCCTGGATCTTCTGCGCCTGACCGAGCTCCTTGCCGACCAGCAGCTCGTTGAGCACCGAGGCGCTGGCCTGGCTGATGGAGCAGCCCTGACCCTCGTAACTGACATCGGCGATGGTCTCGCCGTCGTACTTCACGCGGAGCGTGATCTCGTCGCCGCACGTCGGGTTGACGTGGTGCACCTCGGCGTCGCCGTCCCGCAGGCCACGCCCGTGGGGGTGCTTGTAGTGGTCCAGGATCACTTCCTGGTACATGGAATCAAGCTTCACCAGTCAACCCTCTGCCGTCTAACCGAAAAAGTTCCGCACGTGCTCCAGTCCGTCCACCAAGGCGTCGACCTCGGCAGGCGTGGAGTACAGGTAGAACGACGCTCGCGTCGTCGCAGGAATTCCGTACCGCAGGCAGACCGGCCGCGCGCAGTGGTGTCCGACCCGGACGGCGATGCCCTGCTCGTCGAGCACCTGCCCCACGTCGTGGGGGTGGATGTCGCCGAGCGTGAAGGAGATCGTCGCCCCGCGGTCCTCGGCCGTCGCCGGGCCGATGATCCTGAGGTCGGGGACCTCCAGGAGCCGCTTCACCGCGTACCCGGTGATGGCCTGCTCATGGCGGTGGATGTTCTCCATGCCGATCGCGGAGAGGTAGTCCACGGCCGCGCCGAGGCCGACGGCCTGCGCGATCGGGGGCGTACCCGCCTCGAACTTGTGCGGCGCGGGGGCGTACGTCGAGGAGTGCATCGACACGGTCTCGATCATCTCGCCGCCGCCGAGGAACGGCGGCAGGTCCTCCAGGAGCTCCTGCCGTCCCCAGAGCACGCCGATGCCCGTCGGGCCGACCATCTTGTGGCCGGTGAAGGCCACGAAGTCGGCCTGCAGCGCCTGCACGTCGAGCACCATGTGCGGGGCGGCCTGCGAGGCGTCGATGCAGACCAGCGCGCCGACCTGCTGGGCACGACGGATGATCTTCTCGACCGGGTTGACCGTGCCCATGATGTTGGAGACCAGGGTGAAGGAGACGATCTTCGTCTTCTCCGTGATGATCTCGTCGATGTTCGACAGGTCGAGCCGGCCGTCGTCCGTAATGCCGAACCACTTCAGCTTCGCGCCGGTGCGCTGCGAGAGCAGCTGCCACGGCACGATGTTGGAGTGGTGCTCCATCTCCGTGGTGACGATCTCGGTGTCGCTGTCCACCCGGTAGGGCTCGTCCGCCCAGCCGAGCATGTTGGCGACGAGGTTGAGCGACTCCGAGGCGTTCTTGGTGAAGATCACCTCGTTGCGGCTGGGTGCGTTGATGAAGGCGGCGACCTTGTCGCGGGCGCCTTCGTACAGCGCGGTGGCCTCCTCGGCGATGGTGTACACACCGCGGTGGACGTTGGCGTTGTGCCGCTCGTAGTACTCGTTGAGCGCGTCCAGGACCTGGCGCGGCTTCTGCGAGGTCGCCGCGCTGTCCAGGTACACGATCTTCTTGCCGTCGTGGACCGTGCGGTCCAGGATCGGGAAGTCCTTGCGGATCGCCTCGGTGTCGAGGAGGCCGGAGAGCCCCTGTCGGGCATCAGTCACGCTGAAGCGCCCCCCTTCGTGTAGGCCTCGTAGCCCTCGTTCTCCAGCTTGTCCGCGAGCTCGGCGCCACCGGAGGCGGCGATGCGGCCGTTGGCGAAGACATGCACGTAGTCGGGCTTGATGTACTTGAGGATGCGTGTGTAGTGCGTGATCAGCAGGGTGCCGACCTCGCCGGTCGCGCGCACCCGGTTCACACCCTCGGAGACGGTCTTCAGCGCGTCGACGTCGAGGCCGGAGTCGGTCTCGTCGAGAACCGCGATCTTCGGCTTGAGGAGCTCCAGCTGGAGGATCTCGTGGCGCTTCTTCTCACCGCCGGAGAAGCCCTCGTTGACGTTGCGCTCGGCGAAGGACGGGTCCATCTGGAGCTGGGCCATCGACTCCTTGACCTCCTTCACCCACGTCCGCAGCTTGGGGGCCTCGCCGCGGACGGCGGTGGCGGAGGTGCGCAGGAAGTTGGAGACCGAGACACCGGGGATCTCGACCGGGTACTGCATGGCGAGGAACAGGCCGGCGCGGGCCCGCTCGTCGACGGACATCTCCAGGACGTCCTCGCCGTCCAGGGTCACCGTGCCACTCGTGATCGTGTACTTGGGGTGACCCGCGAGCGAGTAGGCGAGGGTGGACTTGCCGGACCCGTTCGGGCCCATGATGGCGTGGGTCTCGCCCTGCTTCACGGTCAGGTCGACGCCCTTGAGGATCTCCTTCGTGGCGTTGTCGGCCTCGACGGAGACGTGCAGGTCGCGGATTTCAAGCGTTGCCATGGGTGACTCAGGACTCCTGGGTGACGGAGACGAGCACATCGTCCCCTTCGATCTTTACGGGGTATACGGGGACGGGGCGCGTCGCGGGAAGACCGGACGGCTTGCCGGTGCGGAGGTCGAAGCTCGATCCGTGCAGCCAGCACTCGATCGCGCAGTCCTCCACCTCGCCCTCCGACAGCGAGACGTTCGCGTGCGAACAGACGTCGTTGATCGCGAACACCTCGCCCTCGGTGCGGACGACGGATACCGGCGTGCCGTCGAGCTCCACCCTCTTGGGGGTGTCGTCCTCCAGCTCGCTCAGCGCACAGGCTTTGACGAAGGCCATCTCAGACCGACGCCTTCAGCTCGGCCTCGATCTTGTCGAGGAGCCGGGCCTCGACGTCCGGCAGACCGATCTGCTGGACCAGCTCGGCGAAGAAGCCGCGCACGACGAGTCGGCGGGCCTCCTCGGCCGGGATACCGCGGGACTGCAGGTAGAACAGCTGCTCGTCGTCGAACCGGCCGGTCGCCGAGGCGTGGCCGGCGCCGACGATCTCGCCGGTCTCGATCTCCAGGTTCGGGACGGAGTCGACACGCGCGCCGTCGGTCAGAACCAGGTTGCGGTTCATCTCGTAGGTGTCGGTGCCCTCGGCGGCGGCCTGGATGAGCACGTCACCGATCCAGACCGTGCGCGCACCCTCGCCCTGCAGCGCGCCCTTGTAGAGCACGTTGCTGGTGCAGTTGGGCACCGCGTGGTCGACCCAGAGCCGGTGCTCCTGGTGCT
>NZ_DATMVN010000383.1:0-4467 GCF_035563135.1 Streptomyces sp. | reverse complement strand
CGGTCGAAGGGATCGGCGAGCTGGCCGGCCTGGCCGTCGCCGACGGCTTCCGCCGCCGGGGCGTCGGCGCGGCGCTCTCCGCCTGGCTGACCCGCACCGCTTTCGAACGCGGCTTCCACACCGTGTGGCTGGAGCCGGGCGGCCCCGACGTCGAGCGGATCTACGCGAGCATCGGCTACCGCAGGACCGGCGAGAAGCTCAACATCTCGCTGACCTGATTTCGCGCGGCGGCCACCTACTCACCATTGGCTCCCGAGTGCCGCGGCCCGATGCCTTGTGGAACGTCGCCCAGCCATACCCTGCGCCCCATCTCGTCCAGCTCCGCCTTGAGCTGCTCACACTCCGGAACGGCCCGACGTAGCAGCCGCCAGTAGTCCGGACCGTGACCGGCCACCCGGATATGAGCCAGTTCATGAGCGATCACATAGTTCACGAGAGGGGAGGGAAGCTGGAAAACGGCCCAGTGCAAGGCCATTTCACCACTCTGTGTCGCGCCCGTCCGGTACGTGCCCCAGCGCCGCCCCACGTCGCGCACGGTGACCTCGGGCTCACTCACGTCCATACGCGCGGCCCAAGGCTGAAGCCGTCCTTCGGCCCAGTTCGTCCCTGCACGGCGATACCACCCGGTAACTGCACGACGAGCCGCTTCGACATCCATGGCGGTCGCCTTGTCCAAGCGCAACCGCCCGGCAGAGAGTCTGACCGGCCCGCCCGGTTCGTCCACCAGCAGCAGCCGGTACTCACGGCCCAGGTAGCGGTACGTCTCCCCGTCGGTGAACGAGCGGACAGGATGGACGGGGCGCAACTCATCGCGCAGTCTCAGCTTGCTGTCGATCCACCGCCTGCTGTCCCGGACGAACGACTCCGCCCGCTCGGTCTCACATGCCCCTGGGGCCCGCAGTATGAGCGACCCGTCGCGCTCGACCGTGAGTCCGAGCTTCGAGCGCCGGGTACTCACTCTCACGCGCAGCACCCGGCCGTCGACGGTCAGCTCCTGCCCGTCGACGACGAGCGACGAGGTGGACGGTCGGATCGGGCGTGATGCAGGCACCTGCCCATTGTCACAGCCTCTCCGCGCGGAACGCAGCAGCGTTCTGCTGTGCGTAGCCTGCGAGTGAGTTCGCCAGCAGGGTCAGCTGCCGTAGTCCGCCCTCGCGCGGCTTGAGGCCCTCCTCGCGCAGCAGCTTCCAGATTCCCAGCTGAAGATCTTCCAGGCTCGACTCCTGAGCAGCCCATGACGCGCGCGTCACGTGCGTCGCCACGAGTGCGGCCAGATGAACGGTGAGAGCACGCAGGGATTCCTGATCCGGCGCCTCGAACGCGGGGTCCCCACCCAGCCGGTCGGAGAGCTTCGCATACAGCTTCCGCTCGACCGGCGTCAGATCGGCCACCGCAGGGTCGGCCTGTTCCGCCTTCCTCGCCCGCTCGATGAGCGGTCCGAGCTTCTCCTTGATCTCGTCCCAGCGCCCGTCGAAGTCCCGCAGCACCTTCCGCAGCTCCTCGGAGAGCGTACGGAACACCTCGCGGTCGTCGTGCTCCGTACGCTCCTCCAGGTGGTAGAGCAGTGCCTGTGCCTGCTCGGCCGCCGATTCGCGTACGTCCGGGATCCGGCCCACGATCTCGTCGAAATCGGGGTCCAGGATGGATACGGGGGCGATGGCCTGCTCGATCTCGGGCAGCACCAGATGGTCGGCGATGAGTGCCCGCACCTTGCGTCCGTACCCACGCATCGAAAACAACCCGCCGGGGGCGTCCCGGTAGTGCCTGCGTACCCGCTTCTGCAGATGGGTCCAGCGCTGGGCGTTCGGTACCTGCCGAAGGGCCTTCTGGTGCGGCAGGACGCGTTCCAGGGCTTCCAGGAAGGCACCGAGCCGCTCATCGAACAGGGCACGGTCCTGCGGATCGTTCAGCGCGAGCATGGCCCGGGCGACCCCACCGGGCTCGTCCAGCCCGCCGAGCCCCTTGCCTGCCAGGAATTCCTGCACTTCGTCTGCGGCCCGCTCCATACCCGGAACCTCGGAGACCAGGCTGCGCAGCCCCTCCCGTACGGGACGGTCATTCCGGTAGGCCGCGAGCGTGACGGCGAGGTTGTTGAGCACCCCGTAGTAGTCCACGACCCGCCCCTCGCGCTTGCGCCGGGCCGGCCGGTTGACACGGGCGATCGCCTGGAGCAGTTCCGCGTCCTGGATGGGACGGTCCAGATACAGCACCTGCTCGATCGGGGCGTCGAAGCCGGTGAGCAGCATGGATTTCACGATCAGGAAGGCAATGGGCGGCTTCTCGGTCGGAGCCACCGTGGGTTCGTCACTCCAGGGATTCAGACCGATGGTGCCTGCGGGCAGCGGGTCGGTCTCCGGAGGGTGCTCCACCACCCACGGGTTGTCCGGCGGCAGCTCGGGGAACGGTTCCAGGAAGCGCTCGATGTGCTCTTCCTGGTTCTTCTGGTCGGTCCAGACCCGCCAGTGCCCGGCCTTGTGCTCCTTGCCCGCCGAGATGACCGGGACGAACTCCATGCGGCGCAGTACCTCCTGGTACTGCCAGGCCCGCAGCATCAGCAGGTCGTCGGGCGTGTACTGCTCCGGGCGCTTCGCACGAAGTGTCTCCGGGTCGAAATCCCGGACCCTGGCGAGGAGGCGGGCCCGCGCCTCGTGGAAGGCGGTCCCGTAGCGCACGGCCGCCCGCCGGCTGACCGCGGCGACCTGTGCCTTGAAGCCACCGGTGAGCGGGCCCCGGACGTAGTGCTCCAGCATGTCCGTGGCCTTGGCCAGGATCATCGGGAAGGACTCCGCGACGTCCCGGCTCGTGGGTTTCGTGCCCCTGCGGGCCTTGTCGCGGTCCTCTTCCCTCAGCTCGGCGATGAGGTCGACGAACTTCGCGTTCAGCCCCTCCTCGTCCTGGACGTCCGCGCGCCCGGTCCGCCCCTCGTACCGGACGGGGACGACGACCTTGTCCTTCTCGGCCTCCGCCATCCCGTACGAGTCGAGGAACGTACCACCGGGTTCCAGGCCGAAGATGCGGCCGGTGTTCTTCAGCTTGCCCTTCATGATCGGCGTACCGGTGAACCCGATACGGGCCGCGTTGGGCACCGCGTCCCGCAGACAGGCGTGCAGCACGGAGGTGTGTGAGCGGTGCGCCTCGTCGATCAGCACCAGGACATGCGGGTCCGTGCTGCATTCCGTGAACCGCCGCCTGGCCGTCTCGGTGGTGGCCTCGTCCGGCGTGGGATCGGCAACCTCCGCAGGGTCTTCGCCTTCGTCGATGCGGTCCTGCGCCTGCTGGAACTCGTCGGCGAACTCCCGGTCGTCCCCGTCAGTCGGCTCGACGTAACCAGGCACCCGGCCGAGGTATTTCTGGATCATCGCGAAGATCACCGCACGGCCGCCGGGCTTGCCCGCTCGGGACAGCATCCCTTCCACATCGGCCTGCGACGTGGCGATCCTGACCGTGCTGCCGCTCCTTCCGACAGCGGCGGAGAGCTGCTGCTGAAGCTGTTTGCGGTCCGTGACGACGAGCACCGTGAACCGGTTGAGCTCCGGCGCCCGGCTCATGTGCAGGCGCCGGGCCAGGAAAGCCATGGTGAGACTCTTCCCGGACCCCTGGGTGTGCCAGATCACCCCGCCGCGCTCGTCGTCCTCCGCGCCCGCGTCGAGGGGCGTGCGGCCGGTCTGCAGCTTTCTGACGATCTTCTCCACGGCCCGGTACTGCTGATGCCGGCAGACCGCCTTGACCGTGAGGGGCGGCTCGCCCTCCTTGGTCTTCACCGGCAACTCGAAGACGTAGTGCCGGATGATGTTGAGGAGGTTGCGCGGCTTGAGCACCGCCGCGATCAGCTTGTGCTGGCCAGTCAGTGCGGCGCCCCGGTCCAACACCTTCGATGCCGACAAGGCGGCACGCAGCGCGTCATCGTCGGCATGGTCCGGCTCCACGCTGCGCCAGGCCGCGTAGTGCTCCTCCTCCGAGGAGATCGTGCCCAGCGCGGCGTCCTGACCACTCGCCGCGATCAGCAGCTGTACGGGGGCGAACAGCTCGGGTACACCCCTGCTCGGTCCCGCGAGGCTGCTGGGGCCTACCAGGTCCAGCGGGTTCCCGGTGTACGCCCGCAGGTCCTGGATCGCGTCGCCGATGGCGTCCTTGCGCTCGGGGCTCTTGCACTCGACGACGACGACGGGGATGCCGTTGACGAACAGCACCAGGTCGAGGACGACGTAGGTACCGTCGGGCTTCTCCACGCGGAACTGGTCGACCACGAGGAAGTCGTTCCGCCGGAGGATCTCCTCGTCGTCCAGCCCCTCCATGTCCCAGTCGATGTATTGGACGAGGAAGTCCTGATCATCGGGCCCGGCCATCCGAGTCCCGTGCAGGAGAAGGCTGGTGGCATCCCCGTTGGCCCGCAGCAGCGGCTGCGCGACGATGCTACGGGCGGCCCGGCGCAGCTCGTCCTCCGCGTGGGCGGCATGCCCCTCGTCC
>NZ_DATMVN010000382.1:0-2757 GCF_035563135.1 Streptomyces sp. | reverse complement strand
CGGCCACCGCTGGCGACTCGGCCCCGACGACCGGTGACGTCGCGGCGGTCGGCCGCCCCCTGGGCGCACCGCTGCCCCCGGCCCACGATCCGCTCGACGGCGCCACGCCGCAGCGGGTCGAGATCCCCTCCCTCGGCATCGAGGCGACCGTCGTGCGGCGCGGACTGGACGAGGGTGGGGCGATCGAGCCCCCGCCGTTCGGGACGCCCGGTGCCGTCGGCTGGTACGCCGAGGGCACGGAGCCCGGCGCGGAGGGCGCGGCGCTGCTCGTCGGCCACGTCGACACCGAGACGAAGCCCGCCGTCTTCTACGCACTCAGCACCGCGCGGCCGGGCGAGAAGGTCCGGGTGAGCCGGTCCGACGGGGGGACCGCCGAGTTCACCATCGACGACGTCCAGGTCCTCACCCGGGAACGCTTCGACGCGCAGAAGGCCTACGGGCCGCGCGAGGACGGGCGGGCCGAGCTCCGGCTGATCACCTGCGGCGGTACGTACGACCGCACGTCCCGCTCCTACACGGCCAACGTCGTCGTCTCCGCGTACCTGACGGCGGCGTCCCGGGGCGGCACGCGCGCCTGAACGCACAAGAGCGAGGCCCCCTCACACTCGGTGAGGGGGCCTCGCTGCTGCGTGCGCCGTCAGGGACTCGAACCCCGGACCCGCTGATTAAGAGTCAGCTGCTCTAACCAACTGAGCTAACGGCGCCTGCTGACCTGGAAAACATTACCTGATGCGCAGGGGTGCTCCTGACCAATTCTCCCCCGGTACGGCCTGTCGGATGGTCATTTTGTCCCTTTAATCCGTCACGATGGGTCCCGCCGGAAAGCTGAGACACGGAAGATCTGGACGGCTTCCGAGGGAAGAGGGGTCGCATGACTGTGCCGGTCTTCGAGGAGTACGAGCCCGCTGCCGACTGTGGCTGTCCGGGCTGCGCCCGACATCGTCGTACGGACGCCGAGCGGCCCGTGCGCCACGGCGGGCATCCCGCCGCGCACGGTGCGCGGCGGGCGCTGGTGCTGGTCACCGCGGCGGGGATGGCCCTGTCCTGCGGGGCGGGCCAGGCCGCCGCGTACGGTGCACGGGACGCCCGTGCCGACAACACGGTGGCCGACCCGCAGCCGGACACCCCGCAGGGCCCGGCGGGGCCCCTGTACGACGGCGGGGGCTCGGAGCCGCCCCCCGCACCCGATACGGCGTCGCGCACGACGACCCGGGCCGAGATCATCAAGCGTGCGCAGGCATGGGTGACGGCGAAGGTGCCGTACGACATGGCGGCGTACTGGCGGGACGGATACCGGCAGGACTGCTCCGGCTTCGTGTCCATGGCATGGGGCCTCGGCACGAACGAGTGGACCGGCAGCCTCGCCCGCTTCGGGACGAAGATCGCCCGGGCCGACCTGGAGCCCGGAGACATCCTCCTCTTCCACAATCCGGCCGACCCCGCGGTGGGATCGCACGTCACGGTCTTCGGCGGCTGGATCGGCGGCACGCGCAGTCATTACCGCGCGTACGAGCTGACCCGCCCGCGCGCACGCAAGGCGACGACGCCGATGGCGTACTGGAGCAACTCCTCGAAGTACGTGGCCTACCGCTACAAGGGCCTCGTCAGCGGCGCGGGCGGGAGCGGCGCGGCGACCGCGTTCCCCGGGGCCGCGGCGTTCGGCCCGGGGACGGACAACGCGTACGTGACCCGGCTCGGAGAGCTGCTCATCGCCCAGGGCGGCGGGCGTTTCTACAGGGTGGGCGCCGGGCCGCGCTGGAGCGACGCGGACAGGCGGGCGACGCGGGCGTTCCAGCTGGCGCAGGGGTGGAGGGGCGGGGACGCGGACGGCCTCCCCGGCCCGGATACCTGGAACCTGCTGGTCACGGGCACCGGGCACGCGATTCCCGCCGCCTCCGGCGGAGCCGGGGCGTACCCGGGGAGGGGCTATTTCCAGCCGGGCCGGGTCGGCAGCCACGTCGAGCGGCTCGGCGTCCGGCTGGTGGAGAAGGGATACGGCGCGCACTACGCGACGGGCCCGGGGCCCCGCTGGACGGAGGCGGACCGCCGCAACGTCGAGGCGTTCCAGCGCGCCCAGGGCTGGAGCGGGAGCGCGGCCGACGGATACCCGGGGCCGGAGACATGGCGACGGCTCTTCGCGTGACGGCTGAAGTGACGGAACGGACATGACGGAGGCGGGAATGCGACCCACCGAGAACGTACGGGGCGAATGGGACGAGCTGGGCGAGCGGGAAGCGCGGGTGGTCCTGCCCGGCCCCGGCGCGGAGGACACGCCGAAGGAGAGCCCGGCCGAGACGCCGGCCGAGACGGAGGCCGTGACGGAGGCAGGCGGGGCAGGGTGGCCGGGACCCGGCGACGGGCCGGAACCGGAGCTGGAGTCCGCAGGGACCGCGGTGGTGGACGCGCTGCCAGTGGTGGACGCGCCTCTCGTGGTGGATGCGCCTTTCGTGGTGGAGGACGAGGACATCCCGGCGGATCTGGGGCCTGCCATGGACGCGGTGGCCGGGGTCGGCCGGGCTGTCCCGGCCGGTGGCGGAGTCGCCGACCTGCACCTGGACCTCGGCTTGGAGGCAGACCCGGACCCGGACGCGAGCACGGACCTGGGCCCGGACGCGGTTCCAGGCGCGGATCCGGAGCCCGCACGTGCCCTGGAGCCGCCGGGTCTGGATCCGGCGCCGGGCCTGCTGCCGTTGCCGGAGGCGGTCACCGGCACCGGTACGGGGGTGCGGCAGGCGCGGCCCGCCCCGGCGGGCCGGG
>NZ_DATMVN010000381.1:0-19972 GCF_035563135.1 Streptomyces sp. | reverse complement strand
CCTGTTCAACCTGAACAGCGTCTTCGAACTCTCCAACGAACCCAGGGCGCTGCTCTCCGGCGCCGCCCTGATCTGGCTGATCGGCGTCCTGGACGACAAGTTCGAGATCGACGCGCTGATCAAGCTCGGCGGCCAGATGATCGCCGCCGCGGTCATGGTCATCCAGGGGCTGACGATCCTGTGGCTCCCCATCCCCGGAGTGGGGACCGTCGCGCTCACCCAGTGGCAGGGGACGCTGCTCACGGTCGCGCTGGTCGTGATCACCATCAACGCGGTCAACTTCGTCGACGGCCTGGACGGCCTGGCGGCCGGCATGGTCTGCATCGCGTCCGCGGCGTTCTTCCTCTACACCTACCGGCTCTGGTACGGGTACGGGATCGAGGCGGCCGCACCCGCGACCCTCTTCGCCGCGATCCTGATGGGCATGTGCCTCGGCTTCCTGCCGCACAACATGCACCCCGCCCGGATCTTCATGGGTGACTCGGGGTCGATGCTGATCGGCCTGGTGCTCGCCGCCGGCGCGATCTCCGTCACCGGTCAGGTCGATCCGGACGCGATGAAGCTCTTCGAGGGCAGTGAGCGGCAGGCGACCCACGCGATGCTGCCGGTCTTCATCCCGCTGCTCCTGCCGCTGACGATCATCGCGATCCCGGCCGCGGACCTGGTGCTGGCCATCGTCCGCCGCACCTGGAACGGGCAGTCCCCGTTCGCCGCCGACCGCGGGCACCTGCACCACCGGCTGCTGGAGATCGGGCACTCGCACAGCAGGTCCGTCCTGATCATGTACTTCTGGTCCGCGCTGATCGCGTTCGGCGCCGTCGGCTACTCCGTGCACTCCGCGTCGCTCTGGATCGTGCTGGTGATCGTGGGCCTCAGCGCCGTGGGTCTCGTCCTGCTGCTCATGCCGCGCTTCACCCCGCGCGCCCCGCGCTGGGCCGAGTCCTTCGTGCCGCCGCGCTACCGGCGGCGCCGGCGCGATGACCACGAGGGGGAGGCCGTCGCCGCCCCGTACGGCCGGCCCGGAGAAGGTCCGAGGACGGCCGCCCAGGAGCCGGAGCGGGCTCCCGTGGCCGTGGGTGTCTCCGGCGTCAACGGAGCGACCGCCATCGGCCCCCGTTCGCGCTTCACGGATCGGGACCGTGCCGACTCGTCACGTTAACCGTGCAGGCGCAGAAGCCCCCATACCAGACAATGTGCCGTGAGGTTCTGCACACACGCGCGGGTTAGCTCTCATGTGTGACAGCTGGCACACTTTCTGAGTAAAGACCTCATCAAATAGTTTGTGATACCGTTCACGAACCCGGTGACAGAGCCGAGGGGGCCGAGTAGTGCGGTCTCCCGGCCCGAAGCATCGACTCGGACCGGGCCTACGCTCGTCCCTGACGACCACTGACCACCCCCTGCAATGCGGAGTAACCGCCATGCCGTCCAACGACGTCCGGACTCTCCTCCACACCGCCGTGCCCACTGCTGCCGCCGGTGTCGTCACCGTCGCCGTCAGCGCTGCGCTCGCCGGCGGCAAGGGGGCGATCGGCGCGGCCGCCGGGACGCTGGTGGTGATCCTCTTCATGGGGATCGGGCTCGGCGTCCTGCAGCGCACGGCCAAGTCCCTGCCGCACCTGTTCCAGGCCATGGGGCTGGTGCTCTACACGACCGAACTGCTGCTGCTCTTCGTCTTCGTGGCCGCGTTCAAGAACACGACGCTGTTCAATCCGAGGGCCTTCGCCGCCGCGGTGATGGTCGCGACGCTCGTGTGGGTCGCGGCGCAGATCCGTGTGCACATGAAGACCAAGATCCTTTACGTCGAGCCGGACTCGTCCGCGGGTAAGACGCCCGAGAACACGGGGTCTTCGACGTGAGGGGTAGGGCCGGGATAAGCGCGCGTTCGAGACCCTGCTATCGTCCGGTGCCAACTGCGGCACTGCGGGCGTGGGCATCAAATACGGCGCCTGCTTCATCGCGAGGCGTAATGCCTGAGCCGCCCCCCATCCGTAACACCAGTCCAGTGCCGACCAGCGGCTGCTTGCCGCGCCGACACAACGAGGTTGCCGTACCTATGCGCCACGCTGAAGGAGCCCGCGGTGAGTGCTGACCCGACGACGGTGCTCGCCTTCGAGACCGACTGCCACATCTTCGACGGATGCGGCTTCCCGGCTCCTGGCCTGCACTCCTTTGTTTTCGAGCCGATGGCCACCGTCGGCGGCATCGAGATCAACAAGCCGATGCTGCTGGCGGTCCTGAGCACCGTTGTCGTCGTCGGCTTCTTCTGGGCGGCTTTCAACAAGCCGAAGCTGGTGCCCGGAAAGCTCCAGATGGTCGCCGAGGCGGGTTACGACTTCATCCGCACCGGTGTGGTGTACGAGACGCTCGGCAAGCGCGAGGGCAAGAAGTACGTGCCCCTCATGGTCTCGCTGTTCTTCTTCATCTGGATCATGAACCTCTGGGCGATCATCCCGCTCGCGCAGTTCCCGGTGGTCTCGGTCATCGGGTACCCGGTGGCGCTGGCCGCGATCGTGTACATCCTGTGGGTCAGCCTGACCTTCAAGCGGCACGGCTTCGTCGGCGGCTGGAAGAACATCTCCGGCTACGACCCGTCGATCGGCCCGGCCCTCCCGTTCGTCATGCTCATCGAGATCATGTCGAACCTGCTGATCCGGCCCTTCACGCACGCCGTGCGACTCTTCGCGAACATGTTCGCCGGTCACGTGCTGCTGCTGATCTTCACGATCGCCAGCTGGTACCTGCTGAACGGCGTCGGCATCGCCTACGCCGGTATCTCGTTCGTGATGACCATCCTGATGACCGCCTTCGAGTTGTTCATCCAGGCGCTGCAGGCCTACGTGTTCGTCCTTCTGGCCTGCAACTACATTCAGGGCGCTCTCGCCGAGCACCACTGATCCGGTCCAGCTCAACCCCCGATTAGTCGTCCGGTGGCCAACCCCCACCGGTTCTGAAAGAGAAGGAAGAAACGGCATGTCCGCTCTTGAGACCCTCGCCGCCGTCAACATCACGGGCAACCTCGGTTCCATCGGTTACGGCCTCGCCGCGATCGGCCCCGGCGTCGGCGTCGGCATCATCTTCGGTAACGGCACCCAGGCGCTGGCCCGTCAGCCCGAGGCTGCCGGCCTGATCCGCTCGAACCAGATCCTCGGCTTCGTCCTCTGTGAGGCGCTCGCCCTGATCGGTCTCGTCATGCCCTTCGTCTACCCGGTCGACTAATTCGCGGCATTCCGACTGCCCGATGCGACGAAAGGCATTGATGTGAACGCCCTACAGCTGGCGTCCGAGGGAGAGATCCAGAACCCGCTGCTCCCGGCGATCCCCGAGATCGTCATCGGCCTGATCGCCTTCGCCATCGTCTTCGGTTTCCTCGCCAAGAAGCTCCTCCCGAACATCAACAAGGTTCTGGAAGAGCGCCGCGAGGCCATCGAAGGCGGGATCGAGAAGGCCGACGCTGCCCAGACCGAGGCCCAGAGCGTTCTTGAGCAGTACAAGGCTCAGCTCGCCGAGGCCCGGCACGAGGCCGCCCGTCTGCGCCAGGAGGCGCAGGAGCAGGGTGCCGTCATCATCCAGGAGATGAGGGCGGAGGGTCAGCGGCAGCGCGAGGAGATCATCGCGGCCGGCCACGCCCAGATCGAGGCCGACCGCAAGGCTGCGGCGTCCGCGCTGCGTCAGGACGTGGGCACCCTCGCCACCGCCCTGGCCGGCAAGCTCGTCGGCGAGTCCCTCGAGGACCACGCCCGGCAGAGCGGCACCGTCGACCGATTCCTCGACGAGCTCGAGGCGAAGGCCGAGGCCGTCCGATGAATGGAGCGAGCCGCGAGGCGCTGGCCGCCGCACGCGAGCGTCTCGACGCACTGACCGACTCCACGTCGGTCGACGCGGCGAAGCTCGCCGAGGAGCTGGCAGCCGTCACCGCGCTGCTCCACCGCGAGGTGTCGCTGCGCCGGGTCCTCACCGACCCGTCGCAGGGAGGCGAGGCCAAGGCCGAGCTGACCGGACGACTGCTGCGCGGTCAGGTGGGCGGCGAAGCCGTGGACCTGGTCTCCGGCATGGTCCGCTCCCGCTGGTCGCAGTCGCGCGACCTGGTCGACGCGGTCGAGGAGCTGGCGAACACCGCGGACCTCACCGCGGCCCAGCGCTCCGGCGCGCTCGACGACGTCGAGGACGAGCTGTTCCGGTTCGGCCGGATCGTCGGCTCCGACATCGCGCTGCGCTCCGCCCTGACCGACCGGAAGGCTACGACCGCCGCCAAGGGCCAGCTGCTCCGCAGCCTGCTCGGCGGCAAGGCGCAGCCCGTCACCGAGCGAGTGATCACACGCCTCGTGACGCAGCCCCGGGGACGTAGCCTGGAAGCGGGACTCGACTCCCTGTCCAGGCTCGCCGCGGAGCGCCGGGACCGCATGGTCGCCGTCGTCACCTCGGCGGTACCGCTGTCCGATCGCCAGAAGCAGCGCCTCGGCGCCGCCCTGGCGAAGATCTACGGCCGGCAGATGCACCTGAACCTGGACGTGGACCCCGAGGTCCTCGGCGGGATCTCGGTGCGCGTCGGTGACGAGGTCATCAACGGCACGATCGCGGAGCGCCTCGAAGAGGTCACCCGCAGGATGGCCGGCTGACAGCGCGCAGCGCCACACCGCACCAACTGAACGAGCAACAACAGCGGCCCGGTTGGGCCGTGCAGAAATTGCAGAAGATTCCTGGGGGTCGCCCCCAGACCCCATTGAGAAACTTCGGGCCCAACAAGGAGAGCAGGGAACCCAGATGGCGGAGCTCACGATCCGGCCGGAGGAGATCCGGGACGCACTGGATAACTTTGTCCAGTCGTACCAGCCGGACGCGGCCTCGCGCGAGGAGGTCGGGACGGTCAGCGTTGCCGGCGACGGCATCGCGAAGGTGGAGGGCCTGCCCTCCGCCATGGCGAACGAGCTGCTGAAGTTCGAGGACGGCACCCTCGGTCTCGCCCTCAACCTCGAGGAGCGCGAGATCGGTGCGATCGTCCTCGGCGAGTTCAGCGGAATCGAGGAGGGCCAGCCGGTGCAGCGCACCGGTGAGGTGCTCTCCGTCGGCGTCGGCGAGGGTTACCTCGGCCGCGTCGTCGACCCGCTCGGCAACCCGATCGACGGTCTCGGCGAGATCGCGACCGAAAGCCGTCGCGCCCTCGAGCTGCAGGCCCCTGGCGTCATGGTCCGCAAGTCGGTGCACGAGCCGATGCAGACCGGCTACAAGGCTGTCGACGCCATGGTGCCGATCGGCCGCGGCCAGCGTCAGCTGATCATCGGTGACCGTCAGACGGGTAAGACCGCTCTGGCCGTCGACACGATCATCAACCAGCGCGACAACTGGCGCTCGGGCGACGTGAACAAGCAGGTGCGCTGCATCTACGTCGCCATCGGTCAGAAGGGCTCCACCATCGCCTCCGTGCGCGGTGCCCTCGAAGAGGCCGGCGCGCTCGAGTACACGACCATCGTCGCAGCCCCGGCGTCCGACCCGGCCGGCTTCAAGTACCTGGCGCCGTACACCGGCTCGGCCATCGGCCAGCACTGGATGTACGACGGCAAGCACGTCCTCATCATTTTCGACGACCTCTCGAAGCAGGCCGACGCCTACCGCGCCGTGTCGCTTCTGCTGCGCCGTCCGCCGGGCCGCGAGGCCTACCCGGGCGACGTCTTCTACCTGCACTCGCGTCTGCTGGAGCGCTGCGCCAAGCTCTCCGACGACATGGGCGCCGGTTCGATGACGGGCCTCCCGATCGTCGAGACCAAGGCGAACGACGTGTCGGCGTTCATCCCGACCAACGTCATCTCCATCACCGACGGCCAGTGCTTCCTGGAGTCCGACCTGTTCAACGCGGGTCAGCGCCCGGCGCTCAACGTCGGTATCTCGGTCTCCCGAGTCGGTGGCTCCGCCCAGCACAAGGCCATGAAGCAGGTCTCCGGCCGTCTTCGTGTGGACCTCGCCCAGTTCCGTGAGCTGGAGGCGTTCGCCACCTTCGGTTCCGACCTGGACGCGGCCTCCAAGGCGTCGCTGGAGCGCGGCCGGCGCCTGACCGAGCTGCTGAAGCAGGGCCAGTACGCGCCGTTCCCGATGGAGGAGCAGGTCGTCTCCGTCTGGGCCGGCACCACGGGCAAGATGGACGACGTCCCGGTCGAGGACATCCGCCGCTTCGAGACCGAGCTGCTGGAGTTCCTGCGCCGCGAGCGCAAGGACCTCCTGACCAGCATCGCCGAGGGCGGCAAGATGTCCGACGACACGCTGCAGTCGATCGCCGACGCGATCGCCTCCTTCAAGCAGCAGTTCGAGACCTCGGACGGCAAGCTCCTGGGCGAGGGCTGATCGATGGGCGCTCAGCTTCGCGTTTACAAGCGCCGCATCCAAGCCATCACCTCGACCAAGAAGATCACCAAGGCGATGGAGATGATCGCCGCCTCGCGCATCGTCAAGGCGCAGCGCAAGGTGGCGGCGTCGATGCCGTACGCGACCGAGCTCACCCGTGCGGTGACCGCGGTGGCGACCGGTTCGAACACCAACCATCCGCTCACCACCGAGGCCGAGGCTCCGGCCCGGGCGGCGGTCCTGCTCCTCACGAGCGACCGTGGTCTGGCCGGCGGCTACTCCTCCAACGCCATCAAGGCGGCGGAGCGGCTCCGGGAGCGGCTGGCGGCCGAGGGCAAGGAGGTCGACACGTACATCGTCGGCCGCAAGGGTGTCGCGTACTACAACTTCCGCGAGCGCAAGGTCTCGGAGTCGTGGACGGGCTTCACCGACAGCCCCGAGTACGCGGACGCCAAGAAGATCGCCGGGCCTCTCATCGAGGCCATCCAGAAGGACACGGCCGAGGGCGGCGTCGACGAGCTGCACATCGTCTTCACGGAATTCGTGTCGATGATGACGCAGAACGCGGTCGACGGCCGGATGCTGCCGCTGTCGCTCGACCAGGTCGAGGAGGAGAGCGCCGCCAAGGGCGAGATCCTTCCGCTGTTCGACTTCGAGCCGTCGGCTGAGGACGTCCTCGACGCCCTTCTGCCGCGCTACGTCGAGAGCCGTATCTACAACGCACTGCTGCAGGCCGCCGCTTCCGAGCACGCCGCCCGCCGTCGTGCGATGAAGTCGGCGACCGACAACGCCGGGGATCTGATCAAGAGCCTCTCCCGGCTTGCCAACGCGGCCCGCCAGGCCGAAATCACCCAGGAAATCAGCGAGATCGTCGGCGGTGCAGGTGCGCTGGCCGACGCGTCCGCGGGGAGTGACAAGTAATGACGACGACAGTTGAGACGGCCGCTGCCACGGGCCGCGTCGCCCGGGTCATCGGCCCGGTCGTCGACGTGGAGTTCCCCGTCGACGCGATGCCGGAGATCTACAACGCCCTGCACGTCGAGGTCGACGACCCGGCCGAGGCCGGCGCTCGTAAGACGCTGACCCTGGAAGTCGCCCAGCACCTGGGCGACGGTGTGGTCCGTGCGATCTCGATGCAGCCCACCGACGGTCTGGTCCGCCAGGCCCCGGTGACCGACACGGGTGCGGGCATCACCGTCCCGGTCGGTGACGTCACCAAGGGCAAGGTGTTCAACACCCTCGGTCAGATCCTGAACGAGCCCGAGGCCGAGTCGCAGATCACCGAGCGCTGGCCGATCCACCGCAAGGCGCCTAACTTCGACGAGCTCGAGTCGAAGACCGAGATGTTCGAGACCGGCCTGAAGGTCGTCGACCTGCTGACCCCGTACGTCAAGGGCGGCAAGATCGGTCTCTTCGGTGGTGCGGGCGTCGGCAAGACGGTCCTCATCCAGGAAATGATCATGCGTGTGGCGAAGCTGCACGACGGTGTGTCGGTGTTCGCCGGTGTCGGTGAGCGCACCCGTGAGGGCAACGACCTCATCGACGAGATGACCGATTCGGGTGTTCTGGACAAGACCGCGCTGGTCTTCGGCCAGATGGACGAGCCGCCGGGGACCCGTCTCCGCGTGGCGCTGTCCGCCCTGACCATGGCGGAGTACTTCCGCGATGTGCAGAAGCAGGACGTGCTGCTCTTCATCGACAACATCTTCCGCTTCACGCAGGCCGGTTCCGAGGTCTCCACGCTGCTCGGCCGCATGCCGTCCGCAGTGGGTTACCAGCCGACCCTGGCCGACGAGATGGGTGTGCTCCAGGAGCGCATCACCTCGACGCGTGGTCACTCGATCACCTCGATGCAGGCGATCTACGTCCCCGCGGACGACCTGACCGACCCGGCCCCGGCCACCACGTTCGCCCACCTCGACGCGACGACGGTTCTCTCCCGTCCGATCTCCGAGAAGGGCATCTACCCGGCCGTGGACCCGCTGGACTCCACGTCCCGAATCCTGGACCCGCGTTACATCACGCAGGACCACTACGACACGGCCAGCCGCGTCAAGGGTGTCCTGCAGAAGTACAAGGACCTCCAGGACATCATCGCGATCCTCGGTATCGACGAGCTGGGCGAGGAGGACAAGCTCGTTGTCCACCGTGCCCGTCGCGTCGAGCGCTTCCTGTCGCAGAACACCCACGCCGCCAAGCAGTTCACCGGCCTGGACGGTTCGGACGTCCCGCTCGACGAGTCGATCGCCGCGTTCAACGCGATCTGTGACGGGGAGTACGACCACTTCCCCGAGCAGGCGTTCTTCATGTGCGGTGGCATCGAGGACCTCAAGGCCAACGCCAAGGAGCTCGGCGTCTCCTGAGCCTCCGGCTCACCGAGGGGGGCGGGTGTGTCCCGCCCCCCTCACCACGCCCCGTAGAATTGAACCGACACCCGGCACGACCGCCGGGTGGTGACCCGAGGAGCCACCCTTGGCTGCTGAGCTGCATGTCGAGCTGGTCGCCGCGGACCGCAGTGTCTGGTCCGGCGAGGCCACCCTCGTTGTCGCACGTACCACGTCCGGCGACATCGGCGTCATGCCCGGTCACCAGCCGCTCCTGGGTGTGCTGGAATCGGGCCCCGTGACGATCCGTACGAGTGACGGCGGCACTGTTGTCGCCGCTGTGCACGGCGGTTTCATCTCGTTCGCGGACAACAAGCTCTCGCTGCTGGCGGAGATCGCTGAGCTTGCTGACGAGATCGATGTCCAGCGCGCCGAGCGTGCGCTGGAGCGTGCGAAGTCGGAGACGGACGCCGGCGCCGAGCGCCGTGCGGACGTACGACTGCGTGCGGTGGCGGCGCACTGAGCGTCCCCACGAGGAGTTCTTGACTCAGCCGCGGCCCGAGCTGGAGAGATCCAGACCGTGTCGCGGCTGAGGCGATGCAGGTGCAGTTCGGTTCGGCTCGGTGCGGTATCCGTTACTCGACGATGCGAGGAGGTCGGTGGAGATGGTCCTCGCGTTGTGGGTGGGCGGCCTGGTCGTCGTACTGGTCGCGGTGGGTCTGTTCGTCTTCGGTCTCCGCAGGCGGCTGATCCAGCGTTCCGGCGGAACCTTCGACTGCAGCCTGCGCTGGGACGTGTCCGAGGAGCCGGACCCGTCCGGCAAGGGCTGGGTCTACGGGGTCGCCCGCTACAGCGGTGACCGTGTCGACTGGTTCCGGGTCTTCTCCTACTCGCCCCGCCCGCGCCGGGGCCTGGAGCGCTCCGCCATCGAGGTGGTCGCGCGCCGGCTGCCCGAGGGCGAGGAGGAGCTCGCGCTCCTGTCCGATTCCGTCGTGCTCGGCTGTCTCCACCGGGGGACCCGCCTGGAGCTGGCGATGAGCGAGGACGCCCTGACCGGCTTCCTCGCCTGGCTGGAGGCGGCACCGCCCGGCCAGCGGGTCAATGTGGCCTAGACAGAGGCTCTCGCTGGTCGGGGCCCCCGGACGGAGTCCGGGGGAGGGTGAACGTGGCCTGAGGGCTCGCCGAGCCTGAGGGTCCGAGGAATCGCCGGGCCTGAGGGGCCGAGGGCCCGCAGACATGCGAAGACCGGGGAGACAGGGGGCGGACCTGTCTCCCCGGCGCTTTTCCGGAGTGCGACTGCCTCGTCGGGGCCGGTGCCCCTCCCGGCAGGCTTCGCCCCGCCGCGCCGTCCGGCACGCCCGCCGCGTCGGCCGAAAGCCCTGGCAGCTCCGCTACGAGAACTTCCGGCCGCCTTGCGATCGCGCACACCGGACGGCGCTTCTCACGGGGCGGACATCGCCGGTCGCGGCACTAGTTGAGGCCGCTGTCCATCGCACTCACGAGCTCACCGTTCGCGGTGTCACCGCTGAACTCCCAGAAGAACGCCCCGCCCAGCCCCTGGCTGTTCGCCCAGGCCATCTTGGACTTGATCGTCGCCGGGGTGTCGTAGCTCCACCAGTTGGTGCCGCAGTGGGCGTACGCGGTGCCGGCGATCGTGCCGGTGGCCGGGCAGGTGTTCTTCAGGACCTTGTAGTCCTCGATGCCCGCCTCGTACGTCCCCGGGGCCGCCCCGGTCGCCGTGCCGCCGGGTGCCGCCTGGGTGACCCCGGTCCAGCCGCGGCCGTAGAAGCCGATGCCGAGCAGCAGCTTCGAGGCGGGGACGCCCTTGGCCTTCAGCTTGGCGATGGCGGTGGCGCTGTCGAAGCCCTCCTGCGGGATGCCGCTGTACGAGGTCAGCGGGGAGTGCGGGGCCGTCGGGCCCTTGGCCGCCCAGGCGCCGAAGAAGTCGTACGTCATCACGTTGTACCAGTCCATGGACTGGGCGGCGCCGGCGTAGTCGGCCGCGTCTATCTTGCCGCCGGCCGAGCCGTCGGCGGTGATCGCGGCGGTGACCAGGTTGTTGCTGCCGAACTTCGTCCGCAGGGCGGAGGCGACGTTCTTCAGTGCCGCCGGGCCGCTCGTGTCACAGGTGAGACCGCAGGCGTTGGGGTACTCCCAGTCGATGTCGATGCCGTCGAAGACATCGGCCCACCGGGGGTCCTCCACCAGGTCGTAGCAGGACTGGGCGAAGGCCGCCGGGTTCTGCGCGGCCTGCGGGAAGCCGCCGGACCAGGTCCAGCCACCGAAGGACCAGAGGATCTTGATGTGGGGGTACGCGGCCTTGAGCTTGCGCAGCTGGTTGAAGCTGCCGCGCAGCGGCTGGTCCCAGGTGTCCGCGACGCCGTCGACCGACTGGTCGGCGGTGTACGCCTTGTCGTAGTCGGCGTAGGCGTCACCGACGGTGCACTTGCCGTTCTGGACGTTGCCGAACGCGTAGTTGATGTGGGTGATCTTCTCGGCGGAGCCGGAGGTCACGAGGTTCTTCACGTGGTAGTTGCGCCCGTAGACGCCCCACTCGGTGAAGTAGCCCAGGTTGATCTTGTCACCGGTGCCGGGGGTGCCCGGGTCGGTGGTGCCGGTGGTGCGGACGGCCACCGGGGCGCTGACCGGACCGGTCTGGTCGGCGGTGTCACGGGCCTGCACCGTGTACGAGTAGTCGGTGCCCTTGGTGAGACCGGTGTCCGTGTACGTCGTCGTGGTCACCGTGGCGACCTTGGCGCCGTCGCGCAGGACGTCGTAGTTCTTGATGCCCTTGTCGTCGGTGGCGGCGCTCCAGGTGAGCTTCGCCGAGGTGTCGGTGATGCCGCTCGCGGTGGGGGTGCCGGGCCTGGACGGGGCGTTGTCGCCGGGGACGCTGCCGCCGTCACAGGAGGCGCCGTTCAGCTTGCAGCCGGTGGGGGAGCCGGTACCGGTGCCGTTGAAGCCGAAGCTGATGCTGGCGCCCGGGGCGACCGTGCCGTTCCAGCCGAGGTTCTTGGCCGTCCAGTGGGTTCCGGAGCTCGTCACGGTGGCGTCCCAGGCGGAGCCGACCGCGGTGCCGGAGGGGAAGTCCCACTCGATCGTCCAGGAGGAGAGAGCGGTCGTGCCGGTGTTCTTGACCGTCCACTGACCCTCGAAACCGCTGCCCCAGTCGGACTTCTTGACGTAGGTGGCGGTCGCGGAGGTGGCGGCCTCGGCGGGGGAGGCCAGGCCGACCATCGCGGCGAGGGGGAGCAGCAGCGCGGTGAGACCCGCGACCGTCCTGGACCTGGTTGCTGTGCCGGTGCCGCGTCTCCATCTGGGACGGGGCCGGCGTACGGGGTTGTCAGTGCTCAACGGTGCTCCTCGGGTGAGGTCCGGCAAACGGGGATGGTCCGTAACCTGCAAACCCTGCGTCGCCCTGAGCCCGCATCGTTCTCGCGTACTCACCGCAGCGTGTCCGGTGAGATTAGGAAGGTCTGGACCAATCGTCAAGAGGTCCAGACCAAAGAACGATGCCGGAGTTCAGAGGCCCAACTCCTGGGCGAGCACCGCGGCCTGGACCCTGCTGCGCAGCTCCAGCTTTCCGAGCAGCCTGCTGACGTGCGTCTTGACCGTCGCCTCCGCCATCGAGAGCCGCCCCGCGATCTCCGCGTTCGACAGGCCCTCACCGAGACAGCTCAGCACCTCCCGCTCACGGCGCGTCAGCGTGTCGAGCGCTTCCGGCGCTGTCCCGCCGGCCCCGCGCCCGGAGGAGGTCCCGGCGAACTCCTCGATCAGCCGCCGTGTCACGGCCGGGGCGATCAGGCCCTCACCGCGCGCCACCGTGCGTACGGCGTCGAGCAGATCGTGCGCGTCGGTGTGCTTCAGCAGGAAGCCCGACGCCCCCGCGCGCAGCGCGCCGAAGACGTATTCGTCCAGGTCGAACGTCGTCAGCACCAGCACGTCCGCCAGCCGCTCCGCCACGATCTGCCGCGTCGCGGACACCCCGTCGAGCCGGGGCATCTGCACATCCATCAGTACGAGGTCCGGGCGGAGCCCACGGGCCAGGCGCACGGCGGCCTCACCGTCGGCCGCCTCGCCCACGACCTCGATGTCCGGCGCGCTGCCCAGGATCAGCACCAGTCCCGCGCGCACGGCCGACTGGTCCTCGGCCACCAGTACCCGGATCGTCATCCCCACTGCGTCCTCTCCTCGACGGGCAGTTCGGCCCGCACCCGCCAGATCCGGGCGTCCTCGTCCCCGGGTGCCGGCCCCGCCTCGATCGTCCCGCCCAGCAGCGCCACCCGTTCCCGCATCCCCACCAGTCCGGCCCCCGAACCGGGCGCGCGCGGCCCCGGCCGGTCGCCGAACACGCTGCTCACCTCCACCGTGAGCACCCTGCGCGTCCGTCCCAGCCGAACCGACACCGGGCCGGGCGCCGCATGCTTGAGCGCGTTCGTCAGCGATTCCTGGACGATCCGGTACGCCGCCAGCTCCACCGGCGCGGGCAGCGGCCCGGACTCCTCCCGGCCGTCGTCCAGGGTGACGGTGAGCCCGCTGGACGCGGAGTTCGCGCCGGCCTGTTCCACGAGGGCGTCCAGGGAGGCGAGGGTCGGAGCCGCACTCGGCGGCCCGGCCGCGCCGCTCTCCCGCAGCAGCCCGATCAGCCGCCGCATCTCGGCCAGTCCGTCGACACTGTTCTGCCGGATCACCCCGAGGGCGTCGCGGGAGGTGCCCGGATCGTCGATGGACAGTGCTGCGGTGGAGTGGATGGCGATCGCGGAGAGATGGTTGGCGACCATGTCGTGCAGCTCGCGGGCCATCCGGGAACGCTCGGCGGTCACCGCCTGGACGCGGTCCATCTCGGCCAGCAGCGCGGTCTGGTCCGCCCGCAGGCGCGCCGCCTCGGCGGCCTCCCGGTGATTGCGCACACTGACACCGGTGAGGGCCGGGGCGAAGAGGACCAGCCCGGTCGCCACGGCGATCAGCAGGGCCTCGGGAACGCGGACCCAGGCGAAGAACCCGATGGTGAGGGCGACGGTGACCAGGAACGTGGCCACCGGGATCCGCCGGGCGGCAGCCGGAGGCCCGTAGACCACCGCCGCGTACATGAGATCGGTGTACATCAGGATCGTCGCCAGGCTGCCCGTCGTGAACTGGTCGGCGACCAGCGCGAGCGACCCGAGGGCGAGCGCGGTCCGCGGCAGGCGACGGCGCAGCAGCTCCAGGCCGGCCGTCACCGTGAGCGGCACGAGAGCCACCCAGTGGGCGTCGAAGAGGCGTCCGCCCTGGGTGTGCAGCCCGGCGGCCCAGAGCGCCAGCCCGCCCGCCAGCCCGGTCACCGCGATCAGTACGTCGTGGCGGTGCGGTCGCAGAGAGGTGAACACCCGTCCATCCAACACGCCGCGGGCCCGCGGCACGTCCGTACGCGGGGTGAGGCGCGCCTACATCGAAGGATGCAGTCACGTTTCGTCACTGCCGACGACGATCCGGCGCCGTACGGAAGGGACTCTGGAGGGGACCGGAAGGAGAAGTGCCGTGATCGTCACACTGATCGTGCTCTGCGAGGTCGGCTTCTGGGTCCTGCTGGCCGCCGGACTCGCGCTGCGCTACGTCGCGAGGAAGCCGAGGCTGGGTGCGGCCGTGCTCCTGTGCGAGCCCCTGCTGGAGGCCGTCCTCCTCGTGGCGACGGCCGTCGACCTGAAGAACGGCGCCGAGCCGAGCCTGAAGCACGGCATCGCCGCCGTCTACATCGGGTACACCGTGGGGCTCGGTCACGCCACCGTCAAGTGGGTCGACGCCAGGGTCGCCCACCGCTTCGCGGGCGGCCCGCCACCGGTGAAGCCCCCGAAGTACGGGATGGCGCGGGCCGTCCACGAGTGGCGCACCGCCGCCCGCTGGATCGTGGCCGCGCTGACCGCCATGGCCCTGCTCCAGGCGGCGGTCTGGTACGTCGGCGGGGACGGGGACACCGGCACGCTGCAGATGTGGCAGCAGAAGATGCTCTGGGTGATCGGGATCAACCTGGTCATCGCCGGGGGTTACACGGTGTTCCCCAAGCAGGAGCCCAAGGACCGGGTCGGGGCGGGCCGCTGATCAGCGCTCGCCGCCCGGCACCCACAGCACGTCTCCGACCTCCTTGTTCGCCGTCCTGGCGAGGATGAACAGGAGGTCGGAGAGGCGGTTCAGATAGGTCGCGGTCAGTGCGTTCATCACGTCCCCGTGCACCTCCAGCGCCGCCCAGGTGGACCGCTCCGCCCGCCGGACGACCGTGCACGCCTGGTGCAGCAGTGCCGCCCCCGGGGTGCCGCCCGGAAGGATGAAGCTCCTGAGCTTCTCCAGCTCCTCCAGGAAGGTGTCGCAGTCCGCCTCCAGCTTGTCGATGTACGACTGCTCCACCCGCAGCGGAGGGAACTGCGGGTCCTCCACCACCGGAGTGGACAGGTCCGCGCCCACGTCGAACAGGTCGTTCTGCACACGGACGAGGACCTTCACGACGTCCTCGGAGAGGTTGCCGAGCGCGACGGCCGTGCCGATGACGGCATTGGCCTCGTTGGCGTCGGCGTAGGCCGAGATCCGCAGATCGGTCTTGGCGGTCCGGCTCATGTCACCGAGAGCGGTGGTGCCCTTGTCACCGGTGCGGGTGTAGATGCGCGTCAGATTGACCATGACGCCAGCCTAGTCAGGCACCCGCCCTGCGGAAGACGCGCGTGCCCACCGCCACAGCGAGAAGGGCGAACGCGAGCGCCACCAGGACTCCGTACAGCATGTGCGCCGTGGCGTACGAGCCGACGTACGCGTCCCGCACCGCGTCCACGAGGTAGCGGAACGGCGTGAAGTGCGGCAGGACGTCCAGCCATGCGGGGCCGAGCGTCATCGGGAGCATCAGGCCGGAGAGGAGCACGGCCGGTGTGGTGAGCGAATTGATCACCGGCCCGAACGCCTGCGGCGTGTGCACCTTCATCGCCAGCGCGTAGGACAGCGAGGCCAGCGAGACCGTGAGCAGGCCCACGAACGCGAAGCCGATGAGGATCCCGGGCAGCGGTGCGCGCAGCCCCATGGCCAGTGCGGCGAGGACCAGCAGGACGGCCTGGAACATGAACAGCAGGGCGTCGCGCAGGACCCGCCCCAGCAGGAGGGCCAAGCGGCTGACGGGGGTCACGCGCATACGCTCGACCACCCCCGTCGACTTCTCGATGTGGAGCAGCGGCATCAGGATCCCGAAGAAGATCTGGAACCGGGAGCGCAGGGTCTGCCGGACGTACCGGCCGAAGATCAGTGAGGTGTCGTGGAGAAGCATCCGGTGTCCTGGGGGTCTGTACGGCGACGGGGGCGGCCTCGGCGGCGACCGGGGTCCGCCCGGTGATCGCGAGGAAGGTCTCGTGGAGCGAGGCGTCGGGCGAACCGGCGTGCTCGGTCCTGAGCGCGGCCGGTGTGCCCTCGGCGACGACCAGGCCGCCGTCGATGACGACCAGCCGGTCCGCGAGGGCGTCGGCCTCGTCGAGGTGGTGCGTCGTGAGCACGAAGGCCCGGCTCTGGCACATCGGTCAGGAGGCCCAGCTCCGCCTGGAGGCGACCATGCGGGAGGAGTCCGGGGCGGATGCCGGGGACCCGGTCCCGGATCTGGTGGCCGGTCAGCTCTCCTGGGTGCACAGCACACTCATGGCGTACATCGGCCGCGAGATGGTCGCGGGCCGCGAGCCGGAAGAGGTCTCGCGCGACGCTCTCGGCCTGCTCGACGACATGGAGGGCCTCCTCGGCGGGAAGGTCCTCAACTACGCGCGGCGCGCCGCCGCGTGACACCGGCCGGTGTGATGTCCGTCATGTGAGACGTGACGCGCATCTCTTCGCGGCCCCAGGGCCCCTCACGGGTACTAATCTCCGCCGGAGAGCATGCGGACAACTGACAAGCATTGGGGTGCGGAACGTGGCCAGGAAGCTCGCCGTCATCGGCGCCGGACTCATGGGGTCCGGTATCGCACAGGTCTCCGCCCAGGCGGGCTGGGACGTCGTGCTGCGTGATGTCACCGACGAGGCCCTGGCCCGTGGGCGCGGCGGCATCGAGGCCAGCTACGGCAAGTTCGTCGCCAAGGGCAAGCTGGAAGCGGCCGACGCCGAGGCCGCGCTCGCCCGGATCACCACGACCACCGACCTCGACGCGGTGGCCGACGCGGACGTCGTCGTCGAGGCCGTCTTCGAGAAGCTCGAGGTCAAGCACGAGATCTTCCGTACGCTCGACAAGGTCGTACGGCAGGACGCCGTCCTCGCCTCCAACACCTCCGCCATCCCGATCACCAAGATCGCGGCAGTGACGGAGCATCCGGAGCGGGTCGTCGGTGTGCACTTCTTCTCACCGGTCCCGATGATGCAGCTCTGCGAGCTGGTGCGCGGGTACAAGACCAGTGACGAAACCCTCGCCACCGCGCGGGAGTTCGCCGAGTCCGTGGGCAAGACCTGTATCGTCGTCAACCGCGACGTCGCGGGCTTCGTCACCACCCGGCTGATCTCGGCGCTGGTCGTCGAGGCGGCCAAGCTGTACGAGTCGGGCGTCGCCTCGGCCGAGGACATCGACACGGCCTGCAAGCTGGGCTTCGGCCACGCGATGGGCCCGCTCGCCACGGCCGACATGACCGGCGTGGACATCCTCCTGCACGCCACGGGCAACATCTACACCGAGTCCCAGGACGAGAAGTTCGCCGCTCCCGAGCTGATGCGCCGGATGGTCGATGCAGGTGACATCGGGCGCAAGAGCGGGCAAGGCTTCTACACCTACTGATCACGACCGGGCCCCGGGCCGTCTGATGTGCCGTCGGTCAGACCCGGGGGACCGGGATCCGGTGCCGCCCGGCGCACGGATACAGCGGGTGACCGCCGGACCTGCTTCACCCCTCGGGGTGAATTCGGTACCGGTTCGCTCACAGACGGCAACTTCCCTGTCGCTGCGGCCGTCAGTGGTGGCAGAGGCAGAGAGAGAACACCAGACAGACCGACCGCACGGAGCACTTCCGGGGAGCGCATATGCACATCAGGGGCGACCACGCCGAGCTGGTCGTCGGGGGCCGCCTCGACGTCCGAAGCGCGGCGGACGCCCGTACGGTCCTGCATTCGGCCGTCGATGACGGGGCCGGTGACCTCGTGCTGAACCTGACCGAGCTGGACTCGTGGGACGCCACCGGACTCGGCGTCATCATGGGCGCGCACCGCAGGGCCGGCCGGGCCGGCCGGCGGCTGGTGCTGCGCGGTGTCCCGCCGCAGATGCAGCGCCTGCTGGTGGCGACGAGGCTGCACAGGATCCTGGCCATCGAGGGCGGGATCGCCGCGGACTCCCTGCCGCGCGTCTGAGCGGGGCGGCGATCCACGCACAATCCTCACGAGAACGTGATACGAGGGGCGGCGCGGCCCCCCGCCGGTTCGTGGATACTGTGCGAAGGTTTAGGGTTCGGCCGTCCGCCGATCGACGAGAACCCATTGGCGGACACCGGACCGGGAGCGACATCGGGCGTGCGAGGCCGGAGGGACTACCGCGCGCTGCGCGTCTGGGGGACTTTGACGATGGACCCGACCACTCGGGGACCGGAAGAGTACGGTCACGGCAACGACCGTTCCGGTGAGGACGGCGGGCGGCGACGGCAGTCCCGCGACCCGCTGACGCCCGACTTCGGGCACCAGACACCACAGCAGTCCCGCACGGTGCAGCTGACGGCGGGCGACTTCCTGCTCACCGTCAACCCGGTCGACGGCAGCGAGATCGAGCCCTGCCGGCCGGGGGAGCAGCCCGACGCTCCCGTACGCCACACCGCCGCCCAGCGCGCGGAGCGTGAGCGCGCCGCCGCACCACCCGTGCCCCCCGGGCCGCCCGCACCGCAGATGCCCCTCCTGGAACGCCGGGAGGAGCGCGAGCGGCTGGTGCGCCTGCTCGCCCGGGGACGCTCGGTGTGCCTCACCGGCCAGGCCGGGTCCGGCCGCACGGCGCTCCTGGACGCCGTGGCCGCCGACTGCGCGGACCTGGCACCTGACGGGGTCGTACGGCTCTCCGGATACAAGCGGAGCGCCGCCGAACTGCTCCACGCGCTGTTCGAGGCCGTCTACCGTGCTCCGCTGCACCGGCCCGACCGCGAAGGTCTCCTCGCGCTCGTCAACGGCATCGGCGCCGTCGTCGTCGTCGACGACCTGGAGCTCGGCGGTGCCGCGCTCCAGGAACTGCTCGACGCCACCCCGGAATGCGCGTTCCTCTTCGCCACGGCTCCCGACACGTCCGCGCCCGCGGCCGACGCGAACCTCGAAGAGGTCCTCCTCGCCGGTCTCGGCCGCAGCGCCTCGATCGAGCTGATGGAACACGTGGTGGAGCGCCCCCTCACCGACGACGAGGCGAACTGGGCGGGAGACCTCTGGTTCGAGTCCGAGGGACTGCCGCTGCGCTTCGTCCAGGCCGGCGCCCTGCTGCGCCAGCGGGATGACCTGCGCCCCGGCCAGGACGCGTCCGACGGTTACGACGACGACCCGGCCGACGCGCCCTTCGGCCGGTCCGAGCCGGCCCGCCTCCCGCTGCCCAGCCTCGGCGAGGGCGCGGCACCCGCCGCCCTGCTCGCCTCCCGGCTGAGCGAGGCCGCCCGCGAGACCCTGCGCTTCGCCGTCGCGCTCGGTGGTGAGGTGCCCCACCAGGCGCATCTGCCCGCTCTCGTGGGGGACACCCACGCGGATGCCGCACTGGGCGAGCTGGCTCTCGCCGGTCTGCTCTCCCCGGCGGGCTCCCGTTACCGGCTGGCCGCCGGTGTCCTGGCCCAGCTGGAGGCGAGCGGATACGGCGAGAGCGCGGACGCGCACGCCCGCAGTGCCGCCCAGCACTACGCCTGGTGGGCAGGCCACCCCTCCGTCACCCCGGAACGCGCGGTCGCCGAGGCGGACGCCCTCCTCGCCTCGATGACCCGGCTCGTCCCCGGTGAGGCGCCAGGACAGGCGAGTGTGGCCGTCCTGCTCGCCCGCAGTGCCGCTCCCGCTTTCGCGGCGGGAATGCAGTGGGGCGCCTGGGAGAAGGCCCTCAGGGCCGGCCAGGAGGCCGCACGGCTCGCCGGTGAGGTGGCCGAAGAGGCGTATTTCCACCATGAGCTGGGTGTCCTCGCGCTCTGCACCGGTCATCTGGACCGGGCCAGGGCCGAACTGGAGGCGTCCATCGGCATGCGCGGGGCGCTCGCCGACAAGGCGGGGGCGGTGGCGGGGCGCCGGGCGCTCGCACTCGTCGCGGACCGTTCGGGCGAACCGTTGCACAGCTTCCCGGCGGGCGAGGAGACGCCGGGCCCGCGTCACGACGAGCCGGCCTCACCTCCCGTCGGCAT
>NZ_DATMVN010000380.1:0-5281 GCF_035563135.1 Streptomyces sp. | reverse complement strand
CCGGTACGCCGACCCTGGGTGCACAACTGGCAGTTCGGCAGGCGGTCGTGATGACCAAGGACATCCAGGCCGACGTCCCCGTCGAGACCCTTCGGATCGCTCAGCATCCTCGCGTTTCACCCGAACCCACGGATGCATCGGCCTGACGCACACCGATGGACCCGTGGGTTCACGCTGAAGGACGTCCGGTTTCCCTGAACCCACGGGAATCTCGGCTCGGTTCTCGTATAGCTACGGCCAGGTGTCGTGAGCGGGTATTCGTCTTGGCCAGGGCCATGTCGCCCGTTGCGGTAAACCGCGTATTTACTGCACGGCGGATCGCTCCACCAGGGACAACGGCCACGTTTCCGCAGGTGAGGTGGGCGCATTTACTGCGGCAGGACCTGATCTTGACGTTTATCCAGCTCTGCTGCTTGTGAGGGTTGCCGTGAGGTCCGGTTGGCCCTGTTTTCCAACGGTGCGTTCGCGTGCACGGTGCTTGTTCTTCATGCCGATTGGCCGGCCTGGGCCTGCGGTGCTGGCTTTCGGTGCACCGGCCGGTTGAGGGGCCTTGCCGTGGAGGCGGCGAAATCCTCGGCGGACCCGTGCAGGGGTGAGACGTCCTTGGCGTGCGGGCCGCTCCCAGGGTCTGCGAAGGTCCTCGGCAAGGGGCCGGGCCAGGCGGAGCTGGGTGTGGGCGGCGATGACCAGCCAGGTCCAACGGTCAGCGGCGTCCGGCTCGCGAAGTTTGGGAGCCGTCCAGCCCAGCGTCTGCTTCAACATCCTGAAGGTGTGTTCCAGGTCGAATCTGCGCAAGAAGGCTTGCCAGAGCCGGTCCACGTCCCCGGCGGAGGCATCGGTGGCCGACCACCACAGCCAGATCGGCCGGGGATCGCGGTCTCCGCGAAGGTGATCGACCTGCAGACGGATGACGGTGCCTTCGAGGATCGGCAACTCTCCGGGATGGTCGGCCCAGGCCGAGCGCCGGGTCAGCAGTGGATGCAGGCGGTCCCACGCCGTGGCGACGGCCTGCCCGTAGTGAGTGGTGTCGGTCACCGTGGTAATGGACGGGACCGGCTGGATGGCTGGGTCCTCGAAGGCGAACTCTGCCCCGTGCTTGGGTTTGCGCCCGCGCTTGCCCGCCGGCTGGGGAGAAGGCGGAAAGTACAGGACTCGGTCCGAACGCATCCGGCCCAGCAACTCCACGGGCAGGTCCGCGAGCAGGAAGGCCAGGCGGGTCACGTCGTAGCCGGCATCAAGGACGACCAGGACTGGCGGCTCACCGATCTGCCACTGGCCTGCCACATACAACCGTTGGAACACCTCTCGGATCTGGTCGGCGGTGACGGCGATCGCGTCGTCCCAGGGCCGCAGCCGGAGCACGTCCAACACGGCCGTCCACGACGTCCGGCCCGGCTCCACAGCGGCAACGAAGGAGTAGGGCCAACCGGGGATCATCTGGGCCGAGTTTCTGCCTCGCCCGTACGTGTGGCAGAACATCCGGTCCGGGCTGGTATTCGCGTCCGGCCGCAGCCAGTTGCTCACATCGACCGCCAGGACCAGCCGCCCCGACGCCGTGCGGGGAAGCAGCAGCCCTGCCAGCGTTCTGCGCAACCGTGCCACATCCAGATGCCCGCGGTTCAGGCCGCCGTATAAGGCGCCATGCCCACGCCGGTGCTCAGGCTCCAACGACAGCTCGACCAACGTCCTCACCGGACCATCCGCGCACAGCAGGGCATCACTCAGCTCGAACAGCGCATCGCGCCGCCCGTTCAGACAGGCATAGAGCTCCGTCCGGAAGCGTGACAGCTCGGCAAACGCATCTCGCGGGATGCCGTGTTGCAACAGACTCATAGCTACGGCCTTCGTGTTGATCCCATGCCTCTGTGACGGAGCACAGGATCAGGCGAAGGCCGCTCTCACGTCCGGAACTCAGGCAAACCCATCAGCAAGTTCGAGGCCATGTTCGACGTCACACCATAAACGTCAAGCTGATGGGGCGTCACTTTATGCTACATGTCCGTCTGCGGCGGCAATACGAGAACCGAGCCCAGGGGCCGTCGCGGGCCGCGGGTGCGTGCCGCCGAGATCAGCCACCTGCTGTCGTCCGAGAAGCGGGTACTGCGCGGTTCGACTTGCAGAAGGCGGTGAGGCTCGCACGCGGGGGCTGCAAGATGTGCCCCCTCATGAGCCTTATCCCAGCGAAAGCCGCAGGGCAGTGTCGGCTCTGAGCGGCGCATTGTCACGGGCCGTCTCGTTCCTCTCCTTGTGCGTCGGCCAGTGCTGGAGGATTTGATGATCGGTTCAAGACCGCCGGGTACCAGTGGCTGTCTCCCGGCCCCTTCGATCAGGTCGGTCGGCACGGCCGTCGCCGGCTGGGGCTACTCGCAGGACGCCCTTCTCGACCACTTCGGTATCTCCGATCCGAAGATCACCGGCCTGTTCCGCGCGAGCGGAATCCGGCGTCGTTTCCTGACGCTCCCCCGCCCAGGTGTCGACGGACATCCGGCCGAGGAAGGTCCGGGCGACCTGCGGGACAAGCACCGGCGGGTCGCGCTCGACATGGGCGGCCGAGCGATCCGCACCTGCCTGGGCCGGGCCGGGATCGGCTCCGGGGAGGTGGGCTTTCTGTGTTGCGTGACAACGACGGGCCTGCTCACCCCCGCGCTGAGCGCCCTGCTGGTGCGGAAGATGGAACTGCCGGCGTCTGTCCAGCGGCTCGACATCGTGGGGATGGGCTGCCACGCGGCCATGAACGGCCTGTCCGCCGCCAGGTCCTGGTGTGTGGCCAACCCGGGGGCCGTCGCGGTGGTGCTGTGCGCCGAGGTCTGCTCGGCCGCGTACGTCTTCGACTCCACGATGCGCACCGCGGTGGTCAACTCCCTCTTCGGTGACGGCGCAGCCGCCGTGGCTCTCGTCTGCCAGCCCTCCGGCGCCGCCCCGGGGCGGCAGGACAGGAACGGGCCGGTGCCGTATCTGCTGTCGTCAGCCAGCCGGGTGATCACGTCGGCGGTGGACGCGATGCGCTACGACTGGGACGACCAACAGGGGCGGCTGTCGTTCTTCCTTGACCCGCAGATCCCGTACGTCATCGGAGCGCACGTAGAGGAGGTCGTCGACGATCTTCTCGCCGGTGCTGGTCTGCGCCGCAGTGCCGTACGCCACTGGCTGGTACACGGCGGGGGCAAGAAGGTCGTCGATGCGGTGCGGGTGAACCTGCGTCTGAGCCGGGACCAGCTGCGGCACACCATGGGGGTGCTGCGCGACTACGGAAATCTCTCCAGCGGCTCGGTGCTGTTCTCCTACGAGCGTCTGGTCGAGGAGGGGGCCGCCCGGGCGGGCGACTACGGAGTGCTCATGGCGATGGGACCGGGCTCGGCGATCGAGACGGCACTGGTGCGTTGGGAGGAAGCGTGATGGAGGAAAGGCCGGTAGGGGCTGTGGAGGTGCTGGAGGTTGGTGTCGATGGCGCGGCGGGACTCACCCAGGATCTCGTCGCGGTCATCGGCGGGGTCTGCGACCGGGCGGAGGACCGCCGGGGAGCCGTTGTCGTGCTGCGGGTCAAGGGCACCGTCCTTCCCGTACTGCCACCGGATACCGCTGTGCTGACGAAGTGGGAGGGCGTCGTGCGGCGGTTGGAGCGGCTCCCGGCCGCCTCGGTGGCGGCGATGAGCGGGTTGTGCGCCGGGGTCGCCCTGGATCTGGCGATGGCGGCGGATTACCGCGTTGCCGCAGCGGAGGTGGAACTGACGTTGTTGACGGCGTCGGGTGAGATATGGCCGGGGATGGCTCTGTACCGGATGGGTCGTCTGTCCCAGCGGGGCGTGGTGCGGCGGGCGGCGCTGTTCGGCTCGCCGGTCGGCGCGGTCGACGCTCTGGCGTCGGGTCTGGTGGACGAGCTGTCGCCGGAGCCGACGGCGGACGCGGCGCGCCTCGTCGAGCGGCTCGCTGGGGGGTGGGGCCCTGACCTGGCGATCCGCAGGGATCTGCTGCGGGGCTGCACGACGGAGTTCGAGGGGGCCCTCGGCGGGCATCTGGCGGCCTGCGACCGTGTCCTGCGCCGGGCGGGCTCCGTCTGATCGAGGCCACGGACTGGCGCAGCGCGCCCTCACCCCTTCCACCCTTCGCGAGCTCATCTGTTGATGTCCCGACCTGGGCGGAGGGCTCGGGTGGCCCAGTGTCAGAGCCTTCCGGCAGACTGCGCGTCGTGACAACGATAGCGAACAGGGCGCCCCACGAGCCTGTCTGGGAGCCGGGTGACGTCGTGCTCGACGCCGCCGCGACCATCTACCAACGGGCAGACGAGCAGTCGGTGGAGGAGGGCTGGCCTTGGCATCTGGGGGCCACATCGACGTACGACCTCCGGCACAACCTGCCGGTGGCTCCGGAAGGGGGGCACAGCGAGGATGACCCGGTTCGCCCGCTGACGCTGCTGGTGCGCAGGGGGAAGGCGGTGCAGACCATCTCGATGGTGAGCGAGCCGTCGTCACACCCGGTACAGCGAGGTGACAACGCAAGCTGAGCGGACGCACTCGTCCGTACCCAGGCCCGGCGCTCCTGCGAGGAGCGTCGGGCCTGGGTGCTGTCAGGCCGGGAGGGGTACGCGCATCTCCCGGTTGGCCCGCACGCCCAGTTCCCGGATGCCCGTGTGACGCTTCCACCGGCCGGCCGAGGCCAGCAGTTCGCCCACGTAGTCGCGGGCCCGGGCGGACTGGACGCCGGCGAGGATGTCCACGGCCTGGTGGCCGCTGGCGATGCCCGCCTCCAGGTCCCCCGCCTGCATGTACGTGGCGCCCACGACGGCGGTTCTCAGCCCTACGGCCCGGGTGAAGTGGTCCTTGCTCATGGCGCCGGCCTCCCGGCTCCAGCGCAGGGCGGCCTCGGGCTGGGCGAGGTCTCGGTGGATCTCGACGGCGTCGGAGGCGAGCCGGGCGTGGGTGAAGTACGCGAGCCAGGGCGGGTCGTCGTCCGCGCGGATCCGGCCCAGCAGCGTCTCGGCCTGGTGGAGCGCGGCGCCGGCGTCCTTGGCGTGGCCCGGTCCCTGGCGGGCGTGCGCGCGGGCTTCGGCGAGTTTCGCGAAGGCGAGCACGCGCGGCGCCGCGGCGTGACGGGCGCGCTCATAGGCCCCTTCCGCCATGTCGGCGGCTTCCGCGGGATGTCCGGCGAGGAACGCCTGGAGTGCCATCGTCGACAGCACGTAGCACCCGCTCTGCACGTCGCCCGCCAGCCGGGCCAGCCGCAGCGCGTGCGTCAGGTGCTGTTGGGCGGCCTGGTGATGGCCTACGTCCACGGCGGCCCAGCC
>NZ_DATMVN010000379.1:0-8819 GCF_035563135.1 Streptomyces sp. | reverse complement strand
CGGATCGCGGTTTCGACGGGGACGCTCCAGACCTTGCCGTCACCGATCTTGCCGGTCCGGGCGGCCTTGACGACCACGTCGATGAGCTGTTCGGCGTCCTCGTCCTCGACCAGCACCTCGATACGGATCTTCGGGACGAGGTCGACCGTGTACTCGGCACCGCGGTAGACCTCGGTGTGTCCGCGCTGACGCCCGTAACCGCTGGCTTCCGTGACGGTGAGCCCCTGGACGCCGAAGGCCTGGAGGGCCTCCTTGATCTCGTCCAGCCTGTGCGGCTTCACGACCGCGGTGATGAGCTTCATGCGTCCACCTTCTTGTTCGTCGGGGCTGTCGTGGTTCCGGGTGCCGGAGGCGCGGTGCGCGGGGTGGAGCCGCCGCCGGCGCCGCTGAAGTCGTACGCCGTCTCCGCGTGCTCGACCTGGTCGATGCCGGAGACCTCGTCGTCCTCGCTGACCCGCATCCCGATCGTCCTGTCGAGGACGAACGCCAGGGCCGCGGAGACGACCAGAGAGTATGCGAGGACCGCGAGGACGCCGACGGCCTGCTTGCCGAGCTGGCCGAGTCCGCCGCCGTAGAAGAGGCCGGCCGCGTCGGACTGCACACCGCCGGTGGCGAAGAAGCCGACGAGGAGCGAGCCGAGGATGCCGCCGACGAGGTGGACGCCGACGACGTCGAGGGAGTCGTCGTAGCCGAACCTGTACTTGAGGCCGACGGCCATGGCGCACAGGACACCCGCGATGACGCCGATCGCGACGGCGCCGAGCGGGCTGACCGCACCGCCCGCGGGGGTGATGGCGACGAGGCCCGCGACCGCGCCGGACGCGGCGCCCAGGGTGGTGAAGGAGCCGTGACGGATCTTCTCGTAGGCGAGCCAGCCGAGGACCGCCGCACCGGTGGCGACCTGTGTGTTGACGAACATGACGGCACCGACACCGTCGTCGTTCCCGAGCCACGAACCGGCGTTGAAACCGAACCAGCCGAACCACAGGAGCGCCGCGCCGAGCATGACGAGCGGCAGGCTGTGCGGCCGCATCGGGTCCTTCTTGAAGCCGACACGCTTTCCGATGACGAGGATCACGCCGAAGGCCGCGGCACCGGCGTTGATGTGGACGGCCGTTCCGCCGGCGAAGTCGATGACACCCATCTCGAAGAGCCAGCCGCCGGCTCCCCAGACCCAGTGCGCGACCGGGAAGTAGACGACGGTGACCCACAGGGCGATGAACAGGGCCCAGGAGGTGAACTTGACGCGGTCGGCGAGGGCGCCGCTGATCAGGGCCGGGGTCAGGATGGCGAACATCATCTGGAAGACGGCGAAGACGTACACCGGGATGGTGTAGCCGTCCCAGAGCTCGGTGACACCGATCCCGCTGAGGCCGACGAAGTCCGAGCTCCAGCCGATGACGGAGCCGATGTCGGTGCCGAAGGCGAGACTGAATCCGTAGAGCACCCACAGGACCGTGACGATCCCGAGGCTGATGAAGCTCATCATCAGCATGTTCAGGGTGCTCTTGACGCGGACCATGCCTCCGTAGAAGAAGGCCAGGGCCGGGGTCATGAGCATCACCAGCGCGGAGCAGATGAGCATGAACCCGGTGTTGGCGGCAGACAGCTCGGGGGCGTCTGCGGCAAGCGTCGTGATGCCTGGGGGCATCGGCGTCTCCTCGTCGTCGGTGCGGCCACGTGCGGGGGTGCGGGACCACGGTGAAAAGGTGCGGGCCGGTTATGCGCCATGACATTCGCGCAGCGCGGTTTCCACGAATGCCGCACGGTGTTTCACCGCAGTGACGAAGGAGCCGCGTGTGTTACGTACCGGTGAACCGGGAGCGGCGGGCCCGGTGCGCTGCCTACCATGCTGCCCGCGCCGCATACGGTGCGCTCGGAACGCCCGGCGACGTGAACCGGCCACGACGGCGACCCGCTGACCTGGCGATGGGGGAGCCGAGTCGGGTGGTACGGGGCGGCCGTCGTGGCCGGTGGCAGGGGTGGCGGTCAGACCGCTTCGGCGGTCTCCGGGAGCTGCTCGGTGAGCAGGTCGCTGAGCCTCGCGACCTCGGGGACGTCGCCGAAGTCCCTGGCGGCGGTGTCGACCGTCTTGCGGAGCCTGGTGTTGACGCGCTCCGACCTGACCTTCCTGGCGATCCTCAGGGCCGTGGTCGCGAGGACGGCCGACTCCTCCGGCTCGCGCTTGAGGAGATGCACGGTGGCCATGCCGATCAGATTGAGCGCGTAGGACCTCTGGTGCTCGTCGTCCTCGCCGAAGAGCTCGACGGCACGGGCCATGACGGGCTCGGCGAGCGAGGCGTAGGTGGGGCTGCGGCCCGCGACGTAGGCGAGGTCACGGTAGGAGTGGGCGTTCTCGCCGTGCAGTTCGGCGTCGGAGAAGAAGCGGATCCAGTCGGGCTCGGGTTCGTCGTCGAGGAGGGCGTCGGCGAAGGTGTCCTCGGCCATCCGGACCGCTCGCTTGCACTTGCTCGGCCGGCCCATGTTGGCGTAGGCGCGCGCCTCCATCGCATACAGCATGGCCTGGGTACGGGCCGTGGCGCAGTCGCGGCTGCCGTACTGGGCGAGATGGATGAGTTCGAGCGCGTCGTCGGGCCGGCCGAGGTGGATCATCTGACGGCTCATGCTGGAGAGGATGTACGAACCCAACGGCTTGTCACCGGCCTCCTTGGAGGCGTGCAGGGCCAGTACGAAGTACTTCTGGGCGGTGGGCTGGAGACCCACGTCGTAGCTCATCCAGCCCGCGAGCTCGGCCAGTTCGGCGGCGCAGCGGAAGAGACGCCTGGCGGTGGCCTGGGGCTGCGGCTCCTGCAGCAGGTCGGTGACTTCGTGGAGCTGGCCGACGACGGCCTTGCGGCGCAGCCCGCCACCGCACTGGGCGTCCCACTGGCGGAACATCGCCGTGGTGGATTCCAGCAGGTCGAGCTCGGGGCCGGAGAGCCGTGAGGGGCGGTTCTCCGCGCTCGGCAGCTCCGGCTCCGGCTGCCCCGGGCGGGCGACGGGCACCAGCCAGCGCTGCATGGGTTCGACGAGGGTGGGGCCGGCGGCCAGGGCGAGGGAGCTGCCGAGGAAGCCGCGCCGGGCGAGCATGAGGTCGCTGCGGGAGAACTCGCTGAGCAGTGCGACGGTCTGCGGTCCCGCCCAGGGGAGGTCGACCCCGGCCACCGAGGGGGCCTGGTGGGCGGTGCGCAGTCCGAGGTCCTCGACGGGGACCACGGTGCCGAAGCGCTCCGAGAAGAGCTCGGAGAGGATGCGCGGGATCGGTTCGCGGGGCTGTTCGCCGTCGAGCCAGCGGCGCACCCGGGAGGTGTCGGTGCTGATGTGGTGGGCGCCCATCTGACGGGCCCGCCGGTTCACCTGGCGGGCGAGCTCGCCCTTCGACCAGCCGCTCCGGACGAACCACGAACCCAGGTGCCCGTTCGGGCGCTTCCCGGAATTCGCCCCGCCTGCGCCACTGCCACTCACTGGAACGCCCCCCATCCCGCCGAAACCTGTCGCGCGAACCTCTATCAGAATGCCGCGCCCCGGTGCGGGCCGTACGGGCGTTGCATGTCATCGAACAGACCGGCGAATTGCCCGGGGCATACTCAACTGCACATGCAATTGCACCTTCGAGTACCCACAGTAATCCTCCGATCACCGCTCCGGCGAGGGCCGTTGCAGAAACGCCACCATTCGCCACCCCTTCGGGTGAACCCGTGCCGGGCAGTCCGCGATTCACTTGACAGGTCACGATCAGCAGCAAGCGGAGTGGAGCATTCAGGAGCGCGCGATGCACATCGCGTCCCCATACCGCCGGACCGCGCGCCGGCGGATCGGCGGCGACGGAGAACGTCCAGGACTCCGGGTCGTAACCACCGGCGAGTCGGACCCGTTGGAGGGGGCATGGGCTTCACGATCGGCGGCATCCGGGAGATGCGGTCCGGCACACGGCGCCGGGGCCGTACGGACGCCGCGGCCGCGGTGGCGGAGTACACAGGCCTCTGGGGCTGGGCGGTGGTTCCGGGCGCGCGTGCGGCGGCCGGTGCCTGTTCCTGCGGGGACACCGCGTGCGCCGCCCCGGGCGCGCATCCGCTGGACTTCGCCCGTGAGGTGCCGCCGGGCGCCGCCCCCGGTGCCGCCGCGGACGCCTGGGCCGAGGTCCCGGGCGCCTCGGTCCTGCTGCCGGCGGGCCGGAGCTTCGACGTGCTCGACGTCGCCGACGCGGCGGGCCGGCGCGCGCTGGTGCGGATGGAGCGGATGGGGATGCCGCTGGGGCCGGTGGCCTCGACGCCCACCGGCCGTACGCAGTTCTTCGTCGCCCCGGGCGCCGCGGCCGGGCTGCCCGGGCTGCTCTACCGGATGGGCTGGGACGACGCGGACCTCGATCTGCGGGCGCTGGGCCCCGGAGCGTACGTCACCGCTCCCCCCTCGGACCTCGGGGGTTTCGGCCCCGTCCGCTGGCTGCGTCCGCCTGCGGCGGACACGGCTGCCGCTCCCCCGCAGGCCCGGCTGCTCCTGGGCACCCTCGCCTATGTGTGCCACCGCTGGTGAACACCGAAGGGCGGTGGACCCCTCTCGGGTCCACCGCCCTCCACGCGTCACGGGGTGTGCCGGTCAGTCGCCGATCAGCGCGTCGACGAAGGCGCCCGGCTCGAACGGGGCCAGGTCGTCCGGGCCCTCACCGAGACCGATGAGCTTCACGGGGACGCCCAGTTCGCGCTGGACGGCGATGACGATGCCGCCCTTGGCCGTGCCGTCCAGCTTGGTGAGGACGATGCCGGTGATGTCGACCACCTCGGCGAAGACCCGCGCCTGGACGAGGCCGTTCTGTCCGGTCGTGGCGTCGAGGACGAGCAGGATCTCGTCGAGCGGTCCGTGCTTCTCCACGACCCGCTTGACCTTGCCGAGCTCGTCCATCAGGCCCGTCTTGGTGTGCAGCCGGCCCGCGGTGTCGATGAGCACCACGTCGGCGCCCTCGGCGATACCTTCCTTCACCGCGTCGAAGGCGATCGAGGCGGGGTCGCCGCCCTCCGGGCCGCGCACCGTACGGGCGCCGACGCGCTCGCCCCAGGTCTGGAGCTGGTCGGCGGCGGCGGCGCGGAAGGTGTCCGCGGCGCCGAGCACGACACTGCGGCCGTCGGCGACGAGCACCCGGGCGAGTTTGCCCGTGGTCGTCGTCTTGCCGGTGCCGTTGACCCCGACGACCATCACGACGCCGGGTGTCCCGTCCCCGCCCTCCGTCCTGACCTCACGGTCGAAGTCGGGACCGAGCAGGGTGACGAGCTCCTCGCGCAGCAGCGCGCGCAGCTCCTCGGGCGTACGGGTGCCGAGGACGCGGACCCGCTCGCGCAGCCGCTCCACCAGCTCCTGGGTGGGAGTCACACCGACGTCGGCCGTCAGGAGCGTGTCCTCGATCTCCTCCCAGGTGTCCTCGTCGAGGTTGTCACGGGACAGGAGCGCGAGCAGCCCCTTGCCCAGGGAGTTCTGCGAGCGGGCGAGCCGGGCGCGGAGCCGCACCAGGCGGCCGGCGGTGGGTTCGGGGACTTCGAGCTCGGGGATCTCCGGCTCGATGACGACCGGGGTCTCCTCGACGGGAGTCCCGGTGCCGGGAAGACCGACCTCCTCGATGGTGCGCCGCGCTTCGTCACGCGGCGTCTCGGCTTCCTCGCCGACGCTGGGCTCGGCGGGAGGAGTGATGGTCGGCGTGCTCGACGGGGCCGAGGGCGGCAGCTGCTTCTTCTTGCGGCTGCCGACCACGAGCCCGCTGATCAGGCCGACCGCGACCAGGGCGATGACTACAGCAAGGATGACGATTTCCATAACGTGTCCAGTATCGGCCACAGCGGCGGTCCGGCGCGGTTGCGGAGAGCGGTCGGCTCCGGTCGTCGGGGCGGTATGCCACGTTTGGGCGTAAAGGCGCGCCACTGCGCGGGGAGGACCACGGCCCGGTTCCCGCCCCCGCGACGAGCGCACCGGCCGGGCCGGCCCGGTTCCGACGCCGGGCGGACGTGCTGCCGCCGCAGGAAGCCCTCTGCGCGGGGGCATCAGGACGCCCCCTGTGCGGGCCCGGCCCCGCACAGCAGAACGCTGCCCCGGTCCGGCATGGGCCGGACCGGGGCAGCGGGTCGAGGAGAGGGGCAGCGGGGATTAGCCCATCTCCTCCAGCGCCTTGCCCTTGGTCTCCTTCACGAACTTGAGAACGAAGGGGATCGAGAGCACGGCGAAGCAGGTGTAGATGATGTAGGTGCCCGACAGGTTCCAGTCGGCCAGGCTCGGGAAGCTCGCGGTGATCGCCCAGTTGGCGATCCACTGCGCGGAGGCGGCGACACCGAGTGCGGCGGCGCGGATCCGGTTCGGGAACATCTCGCCGAGGAAGACCCAGACCACGACGCCCCACGAGAGGGCGAAGAAGAGCACGAAGACGTGGGCCGCGACCAGCGCGACGACGCCCTGGGTGTTCGGCAGCTTGCCGTCGACCAGGTCCGCGGAGAAGGCCCAGGCCTCGAAGGCCAGGGCGATGGCCATACCGGTGGAGCCGATGAGCGCGAGCGGCCTGCGGCCGACCCGGTCCACCAGGATCATGGCGATCACGGTGCCGATGATGTTGATGATCGACGTGGTGAAGGAGTAGAAGAACGAGCCGGACGGGTCGATGCCGACGGACTGCCACAGCGTCGCCGAGTAGTAGAACGCCACGTTGATGCCGACGAGCTGCTGGAAGACCGACAGCCCGATACCGATCCAGACGATCGGCAGGAAGCCGAAGCGGCTCCCGAGCAGGTCGCTGAACTTGGACTTGTGCTCACGGCGCATGGCCGTCTCGATCTCGTTCACGCGCGCGTCGAGGTCGACGTTCTTGCCTTCGACCTCCGCGAGGATCTTCCGGGCGCGGTCCTTCTTGCCGACGGAGATCAAGAAGCGCGGTGACTCGGGGATCGCGAAGGACAGCAGGCCGTACAGGATGGCCGGTACGACCATCACGCCGAGCATCCACTGCCAGGCCTCGAGGCCGCCGATCTTGCCGCGCTGGTCGCCGTCGGCGAGCTGCAGGATGCCGTAGTTGACCAGCTGCGAGATGGCGATGCCGATGACGATGGCCGCCTGCTGGAAGGAACCGAGGCGGCCGCGGTAGGCGGGCGGCGAGACCTCGGCGATGTAGGCCGGGCCGATGACCGAGGCCATGCCGATCGCGAAGCCGCCGATGACCCGCCACATGGCGAGGTCCCAGAGGGCGAACGGCAGCGCGGAGCCGACGGCGCTGATGGTGAAGAGCACCGCGGCGATCTGCATGCAGCGGATGCGGCCGATGCGGTCGGCGATGCGTCCGGCCGTGGCCGCGCCGATGGCACAGCCGATCAGAGCGATCGCGATGACCTGCGCCAACGTCCCCGACCCGATGTCATAGCGGTCACGGATGGCCTCGACGGCACCGTTGATCACGGAACTGTCGTAGCCGAAGAGGAAGCCGCCCATCGCTGCGGCTGCCGTGATGAAGATGACATGGCCGAGATGGTCCGGGTGGGCCTCCCGGGCTCCGGACTCCGGTCCGCGCGCTGTGCTGGTCACATGAACTCCTGGTACCTGGCCGCATCGTCAGGTGTGGGGGGTGAACCCTCCTAGTGGCGCACAACATCCAGCCGACCACCACTTGAAGGCAAAAACAACATTGCTGAGGTTATTCGTTCAAGTTTCGAAGTCAAGACCTGGGTTCGAGTGAAGAGGTGCCTCACAAGTACCCAGGAGCGCCCAAAAGGTGCGTTGAAGTGTCGAAGATTACGTAAAGAAGATGTGCCCATGCGTCAGCCCATGTAGGGAAGCGCGCTCAGCGCAGCCGCTGACTGATCACCTTGGAGACGCCGTCGCCCTGCATGGAGACGCCGTACAGCGCGTCGGCCACCTCCATCGTCCGCTTCTGGTGCGTGATGACGATGAGCTGGGAGCTCTCCTGGAGCTCCTCCATGAGCCGGATCAGACGCTGGAGATTGGTGTCGTCGAGCGCCGCCTCGACCTCGTCCATGACATAGAACGGGCTCGGCCGGGCCTTGAAGATGGAGACCAGCAGGGCAACGGCCGTAAGGGACCGCTCGCCGCCGGACAGCAGCGAGAGCCGCTTGACCTTCTTCCCCGGGGGCCTGGCCTCGACGTCGAGGCCGGTCGTCAGCATGTTCTCCGGGTCGGTGAGGACGAGACGGCCCTCGCCGCCCGGGAAGAGCCGGGAGAAGACACCCTCGAACTCGCGCGCGGTGTCGCGGAAGGCCTCCGTGAACACCTGCTCCACCCGCTCGTCGACCTCCCTGATCACCTGCATCAGGTCGGCCCGGGTCTTCTTCAGGTCTTCGAGCTGCTCGGAGAGGAACTTGTGCCGTTCCTCCAGCGCCGAGAACTCCTCCAGGGCGAGAGGATTCACCTTCCCGAGTTGCTGATACGCCCGTTCGGCCGCCTTCAGCCGCCTCTCCTGCTCGGCCCTGACGAACGGCTTCGGCTGGTTGCGCGGGTGCTCCGGATCGGCCGGAAGCTCCTCGCCCTCCGCCGCGGGGGACGGCGGCACCGGCTGGTCCGGACCGTACTCGGCGGCCAGGCCGGCCGGCTCCACGCCGAACTCCTCCAGTGCCTTGGCCTCCACCTGCTCCATGCGCAGCCGCTTCTCGGCCCCGAGCACCTCGCCCCGGTGCACGGAGTCGGTGAGCCGGTCGAGCTCGCCCTTCAGGTCACGGCCACGGCCGCGTTCGGCCGTGAGATCCCGCTCACGCCCGGCCTTCGCCGCCTCGGCCCGGGTGCGCTCCTCCTCCGCCCGTACGACCGAGACCTCGACATGGGCGAGCAGCTGCCGGGCGCCC
>NZ_DATMVN010000378.1:0-2919 GCF_035563135.1 Streptomyces sp. | reverse complement strand
GACGACGGCGCGGGTGCGCCGGGCCTCGGGGTGCTGCCGGTGCGCTCGGTGTCCGGACGGCCGCCGGACGGGTCCGTGTCACTCATCGGCGTACGCATGACGACAGGCGGAATCGGCCGCGAGCCCGGGATGTTGATCCGGATACGCGTCGTCAGCGTCGTCTCTGTTCTGGGTTCCTCGGGCTGAGGCGGACCCGCAGGCTCCGGAGTCCCCTCCGGCCCGTCCTGAGACGGGTGCGGCGACGGATACTGGCGTGATCCGTACGGCGGCGTACCCGACGGGTACGCGGCTCCGCCGCGCCCCTGGGGCCCGGAGGACGAACTGTCAGTTTCACGACTCAAAGCAGGTTCTCCCGATTGGCTCCGCCGCCCGTACTTCCCCCATGCCGCAGGCCAGGGGACGGCTCGGCGCGCGCACCACCATACTGGCCGCCGCCGCAGGACTCGCCGCGCCCGGCGGAAACAAGGATGCACCCACCCCCGCGCTCAGGAGCAGTCCGGGAGCGGAGATACCACATCACGAGCCGGTCCGACCGGCGTCGTCGGCCGGCTGCGGCAGCCGCGCCATCGTGGCACACATCACAGCGACGGCCATCCCTCCGAGCATGAAGAGCGCCAGGCCGATCTCCTGACCGAACACATAGTCGCCCTCCGGCCGGCCGCCGAGGAGGACGAGGACGGCGATGAACCAGCCCACCGCCGGTGCCAGCGCGCCGAGCTGGGTCCCGGTCAGCACCCGGCCCCCGTAGAACACCCCCGCCGACGCGGCGAGCGCGAGCAGCAGCCCGCCCGGGAACAGCGCCGCCTGGAGGAGGGCGCCCGCGAGCCCGACGGCCGCGCCCAGCACCGCGAGGCCCACGTACAGGGGGATCCGCGCGGGGTCGAGGGGTGCGGCGAGACCGGTGGGGGCGGGTTCCCTCGGCGGGGCGTTGGTGCGCGGTGACTGCGACGAGGCGCGCGGCCTCTGCCTGCTGCTCATGTCCGCGCTCCCGCTGCCGGGGCGGCGTCCGGCACGCCGGCGAAGAGGTCTCGCTCCCGCGGACCGCCGTCACCGCCCGGGACGCCACGCACCAACTCGTAGTACTCGGTGGTGAAGACGGGCTGCCCCAGGTCGTTCGAAAGAGCGAAGAACGGGCCCTCCACAGCGATCTGGGTGGCGTGCGCGCGCATCGCGGCGGTCTTCGCCGCGGCGTACGCCGAACCGTCGATCTCCGCCGTGATCCTCGCGTCGTCCACGACACCGGGTACGTCGTCGACCGCGGCGATGCCACCGAAGGCGTCGGGGGCGGTCTCCCGCAGTCGCGCGAAGGCCTCCTCGGCCACGGAGCGGGGCACCCGGTTCCAGTAGATCTTGGCGATGGTGTGCGGGGCCCCGGCTCCGGCGTCGTACGCGGGATCGGCGGCCAGGTCCGCCGCGCGCATCGCGACGCGGTGCGCCTGGATGTGGTCGGGGTGGCCGTAACCGCCGTCGGGGTCGTACGTGACCAGGACCTGGGGACGCAACGAGCGGATCACTCCCACGAGGTGGCCGGCCGCCTCGTCGAGGCCGGCGGCCCAGAAGGCACCGGGCCGGTGATTCTGCTCGGTGCCCATCATCCCGGAGTCGCGGAACCGGCCGGGGCCGCCGAGGAACCGGTGGTCGGTGACCCCGAGTTCCCGCATCGCGGCGGCGAGTTCGCCGATGCGGTGGTCCCCCAGGCCGCCGTCCCGGTCCGCGGCGAGATGTGCGAGGTCCGGTGGGATGACCTCGCCCTCCTCGCCGAGGGTGCACGTCACCAGGGCCACGTGGGCGCCTTCCGCCGCGTACCTGGCCATGGTGGCGCCGTTGTTGATCGACTCGTCGTCGGGGTGCGCGTGCACCAGGAGCAGACGGCGGGCGGGAACATCCTTCATGGGGCCACCCTACGAGCAGGCGGCCCCACGGGCCGAACGCCCCACGGTGCCAGGGGCGCGGCACCGCCCCGTCAGAACTTGATCCCCCCGATCATGCCTGCCACGTTCGACGTCACCTCCGAGATCGTCGGTCCGATCGACGAGCTCGCGAGGTAGAACCCGAGCAACATGCAGACCACCGCGTGTCCGCCCTTCAGTCCGGATTTCCGGATCAGCAGGAAGACGACGATCGCCAGCAGCACCACCGCCGAAATCGAGAGTGCCACGGCGGTTCACCTCCATCAGTACGGTCGGGACAGGCAGCACACATGGAGCCAGCAGGTTCATACCCACCGAGCGCTACGGATCATAACTATCCGTGCCAACGCATTGATCGGGGCACAGCAGCACGAGGGGCGCACGGACCGGCCGCCGCGGGCTAGGTTCGGGGCCATGACCTCGCAGAAGCTGTCTTTCCCCCGCCAGCACGCCCGGACCCAGAGGTTCACTCTCGGCGCACCTCGGGCCTTCACCGTCTCACCGGATGGGACGCGGGTGCTCTTCCTCCGCTCCTCCTCCGGCACCGACCGCACGAACCGGCTCCTGGTGCTGGACACCACGACGGGCGAGGAGCGGATCGCCGCCGACCCCGGTTCCCTGCTGGGCGGTTCGACGGAGAAGCTGTCGCCCCAGGAGAGGGCACGGCGCGAGCGGGTCAGGGAGGGCTCGGCGGGCATCGTGGGCTACGCGGTGGACGACGCGGCCGAGTTGGCGGCCTTCGCGCTCTCCGGCAAGGCGTACGTCGCCGAGTTGAGGGCGGGCACGGCGCGCGCCCTGCCGGTGCCGGGCCCGGTGATCGACCCGCGCCCCTCCCCCGACGGCCGGTACGTCGCCTACGTCACCCGGGGGGCGCTGCGCGTCGTGGGGGCGGAGGGGGACGGCGACCGGCCGGTCGCCGAGCCGGAGGGCGAACACGTCTCGTACGGCCTCGCGGAGTTCGTCGCGGCCGAGGAGATGAGCCGCTACCGCGGCTTCTGGTGGTCGCCGG
>NZ_DATMVN010000377.1:0-20418 GCF_035563135.1 Streptomyces sp. | reverse complement strand
TCGCGCGACAGGTCGAAGCGGTCGATCGCCTTGATCAGGCCGATCGTGCCGACCTGGATGATGTCCTCGGTGTCGTCCCCGCCCCGGTTGCGGAACCGCTGCGCCGCGAAGCGCACCGGCGAGAGGTTCATCTCGATCAGCGTGTTGCGCGCGTACTGGTACTCGTGCGTGCCCTCCTCCAGCGTCTGGAGGCGGTCGAAGAACAGCTTGGACATGGCGCGGGCATCCTGCGGAGCCACCTTGCCGGCGTCCTCGATCCACGGAAGCGCAGCCGTGTCGGCAACCGTACCCGCCTCGTCACGCCGCGTCGCCGCCGTGCCGATCGCCTCAGTGGTTCGCACTGACATGGCCGTCATGGTGTCGCCCTCCCAGGAAAACTGTGCAGTGAGGGGCGGATGCCCCGCCATCCGGAAGTAATGCCACCGAATTCCGAAAATTCTCGTGGGGATCCGGAATGGATCCGGGTGGAGCCCATTCGATGTAACGGTCCGTGATCGAAAGGGTGGTTCCCGTTACTCTTTCTTGCTGAAGTGTGAGTCACGCCTCATTCAGGGCACCTGTTGTCTTCCGGAAGCGGAGGAGGGGCTCATGAGCGGCACCGGTACAGCAGGCGGACCGACCGTCACCACCAGGATCCCGGCACGGCTGGACCGGCTGCCCTGGTCGCGTTGGCACTGGATGATCGTCATCGGCCTGGGCACGGTCTGGATCCTCGACGGACTCGAAGTCACGGTCGTCGGCAACATCGCCAGCCGGCTGTCCGAGGACGGCAGCGGCCTGGCCATCACCGACGCCCAGGTCACCGGCATCGCCGCCGCACTCTACGTCGCGGGCGCGTGCTCCGGTGCCCTGGTCTTCGGGTGGCTCACCGACCGCTACGGCCGCAAGAAGCTCTTCCTGATCACCCTCGCCGTCTACCTGGCGGCCACCGCGCTCACCGCCGTCTCCTTCTCCTCGTGGTGGTTCTTCCTCTTCCGCTTCCTGACGGGCTTCGGGATCGGCGGGGAGTACGCGGCGATCAACTCGGCCATCGACGAGCTGATCCCCAGCAAGTACAGGGGCCGTGTCGACCTCATCATCAACGGCAGCTTCTGGCTCGGGGCCGTGGCGGGCTCCCTGCTCTCCGTCCTGGCGCTGAACACCGACATCTTCCCCAAGGACATCGGCTGGCGCCTCACCTTCGCGCTGGGCGTGGTCCTCGGGCTCGTCATCCTGCTGGTGCGTCGCCATGTGCCGGAGAGCCCGCGCTGGATGTTCATCCACGGGCGTGACAAGGAGGCGGAGCGACTGGTCGACGGGGTGGAGCAGGAGGTGGAGGCGGAGACCGGGAGGAGCCTGCCTCCGGCCGAGCCCGCCATCACCGTGCAGCAGCGCAAGGGCATCGGCTTCGGACTGATCGCCCGGACCGTCTTCCGCTCGTATCCCAAACGGGCCGTCCTCGGCCTCGCCCTCTTCATCGGGCAGGCCTTCCTCTACAACGCCATCACCTTCGGCTTCGGCTCGATCCTCGTGAAGTTCTTCGACGTCCCCAGCGGCGTCACCGGTTACTACTTCGCCGTGATCGCCTTCTGCAACTTCCTGGGGCCGCTCCTCCTCGGCCGTCTCTTCGACACGGTCGGGCGCAGGCCGATGATCTCGAGTACGTACATTCTTTCCGGCCTGCTCCTCTTCGGTACCGCGTGGCTCTTCGACGCCGGGGCCCTGACCGCCGTCACCATGACCGGCTGCTGGTGCCTGGTCCTCTTCGTGGCCTCCGCCGGCGCCAGCTCGGCGTATCTGACGGTGAGCGAGATCTTCCCGATGGAGACCCGGGCGATGGCGATCGCGTTCTTCTACGCGGTGGGAACCGCGGCGGGAGGCATCACCGGCCCGCTGGTCTTCGCGGACCTGACCGCGAGCGGGGTGGTCGGCGACACCGTCCTGGCGTTCTGCATCGGAGCCGCCCTCATGGTCGCCGCAGGCCTGGTCGCCTTCTTCTTCGCGGTGGCGGCCGAACAGAAGTCCCTCGAGGACATCGCGACCCCTCTCTCGGCCACCGGGGGCGCGGGGCGGTAGCAGAACGGAGCAACACCCGACTCGTGGCAGACTTGACCGGGGCATCCGGCCCGTGCGCGCCTGCCCTCGCCGGCCCCGGCCGGATCACTCCCCACCGAAGCCCGGCAGCGGCATGAGTGACGAGTGACAGAGGAACGGCAATGACGGTGACAGAGGACAGCCAGGAGTTCGCTCCGGGCATCGACGGGTTCGGTCCCGGTATCGACCCGGAGCGGCTGGCCGTCTGCCTGAGCGTGCTCGACGAGCTGGACTCCATCGAGGTCGACCACCCGGACGCCATCGCCGTACGCCGGGCCACCGCCGGTATCTACCGAACGGTGAAACAGCGCCGCCGCCAGGAGCGCCGCGCCGCCAAGACCGCGCACGACAAGGCCGTCACCGAGGCCACGGCGACCGGCTCCGCCGAGCGCATCGACGACGAGACACAGGGCGTCCTCCCGTCCTCCTCGGCCACCGCCGAGATCGCGGGCATACTCCAGCGCCCCAGGTCCTGCTACATCTGCAAGACCCGGTACGTCGAGGTGGACGCCTTCTACCACCAGCTCTGCCAGCCGTGCGCCAAGGACAACCGCAGCCGGCGCGACGCGCGCACCGACCTCGGCGGACGCCGTGCACTGCTCACCGGCGGACGCGCAAAGATCGGCATGTACATCGCGCTGCGGCTGCTGCGTGACGGTGCCCACACCACCATCACCACCCGCTTCCCCAACGACGCCATCCGCCGCTTCAAGGCCATGCCGGACAGTGACGAGTGGATCCACCGCCTGAAGATCGTCGGCATCGACCTGCGTGACCCCGCCCAGGTCGTCGCGCTCGCCGACTCCGTCGCCGCCGAGGGACCGCTGGACATCCTGATCAACAACGCCGCGCAGACCGTCCGCCGCTCACCGCAGGCCTACAGCGAGCTGCTCTCGGCCGAGTCGGCCCCGCTGCCTTCGGGCGAGCTCCCCGCCGCCGAGGTGATCGGCACCTTCGGCAGCGGCACCGTCGACCGTGTCGCCGCACTGCCGGCCGCCCGCAAGGAGGGGCAGGGCCTGAGCGCGCAGGACGTCACGGACCTCGCCCTGGTGACAGGGTCCGCCTCGCCGGCCCGCATCGCCGCGGGCACCGCGATCGACGCCGGGGGCCTGGTCCCCGACCTGCACGACACGAACAGCTGGATCCAGACCGTCGAGGAGGTCGAACCGATCGAGCTCCTCGAAGTCCAGCTCTGCAATTCCACGGCGCCCTTCATCCTGATCAGCCGCCTCCGCCCGGCGATGGCACGGACCGAGGCGAAGCGCGCCTACGTGGTGAACGTCTCGGCGATGGAGGGGGTGTTCGGCCGTGGCTACAAGGGTGCGGGACACCCTCACACCAACATGGCCAAGGCCGCGCTGAACATGCTGACCCGCACCAGCGCCCAGGAGATGTTCGAGAAGGACCGCATCCTCATGACGGCCGTGGACACCGGCTGGATCACGGACGAGCGGCCGCACCCCGACAAGATGCGCCTCGCGGAGGAGGGCTTCCACGCCCCGCTCGACCTCGTAGACGGGGCCGCCCGGGTCTACGACCCGATCGTGCGCGGTGAGCGGGGCGAGGAACTGTACGGCTGCTTCCTGAAGGATTACGCGCCTGCGGGCTGGTGACCCCCGGGCCTGTAGCGGCCTCCGGCTTCTCGCGCACCCCTCCAGACCCTCCCGCCACCTGCGGTGACACGCGGCACGGCGGCCTCGTGGACCACGGGGACGCTACCGTTCTGCTGGCTGAAAGTGATCCAGGACACACGTTCTGTCGAGCGGGATGGTGCTCATTTGGTTAGTCTGGGCTCAACGGACGCCACCAAGGGATCCACGAAACTTCCTCGGCCGTCCTGGGACAGGTCTGTAAGCAGTCCGCCGTCCCACCCCGTACCGGCGCCACCGCGACCGAACTGTTTCTGCCCCTGCCCCGCAGGGGGTGGCCGACACGGTTCTCACAGCCGCAGCGCCGCCACCGCCCCGGGGTGTCGCGACACGAAGGAGTCCGCGGTGACACCTGAAATGACGAAGACCGAGACGCATCCGGCCGAACTGGCCGGGGACCGGGCCCGACGGCCCGAGAAGCTCCGGAACATCGAGGTCTGGGCCCGGTCGGCACCGATCAGGCTGGCCGGCTACGAGGACGATCTGGCCGAGCCGCACATCCTGCCCGGCATCGACTGACCGGTACCTGTGCGAACAGTGCCCCGGCTCCTGCCCCCGTCCGCCGGACGGGGGCAGGAGCCTTTCCGGTGCCCTGATGGTGGACGCGCCCAACTGGGGCCAGGACTGGTCCGGCACGATGAAGAACAACGCCGCCGCGGTGTTCGCCTCGGACCCCGAGCGCAACACGGTGTTCTCGATCCACATGTACGGGGTCTACGACACGGCCGTGGAGGTGCGGAGCTACCTGGGCGCCTTCGCCGACGCAGGCCTGCCTGTGGTCGTCGGTGAGTTCGGCGACAACCACAGCGACGGAAACCCGGACGAGGACGCGATCATGGCCACGGCGCAGTCGCTGCGACTGGGATATCTAGGCTGGTCCTGGAGCGGCAACGGCAGCGGTGTCGAGTACCTCGACGTGGTCACCGGCTTCGACCCGGGCTCACTGACCAGCTGGGGCGACCGCCTCTTCAACGGGAACAACGGCATTGCCCGGACGGCCCGCGAGGCGACCGTCTACGCGGGCGGCGGCACCGGTTCCGGCACGGCGCCGAACGGCTACCCCTACTGCACTCAGGGGAGCTCGACCGACCCGGACGGTGACGGCTGGGGCTGGGAGAACAGCCGTTCCTGCGTCGTGCCGGGCGGCCGGGCCGACTGACCCCTCCGTGTGCAGGCCGTCCCGCCCCGGTCCTGCCCCGGGCGGGACGGTCCTGCGCCGGCGGATCGCGCTCCGCGCGGAGCTCCTGCCGTGCCCGCGCACAGGCTGCCGTCCCTCCCTCGTCACCCGTCCCCCTGTTTCAGGCCCGGCTCGTCCGGCCGGAGCGGAACGGGCCGTGCGACCGGCTTCATGAAATCCCGTACGTAGGTACGGTCCCACCAGCGTCCGGTGGTCCTCAGCTCCTGCCAGTCCGTGTAGCGGTAGTGGAAGACCCTGGCCCGGATGTGAGCGGGCGGGCTCTCGGGGAACGGGTTGTGGCCCAGGAGGCGCAGGGTGTCACGGTCGTTGCGCAGCAGTCGCTCGACCAACGGCCCGAACCAGGGGCGCGCATACGCGGGGGAGAGCGCCGCGAACCACATCATCCAGTCCAGCCGCAGGTGGTACGGGGCGAACTGGCGAGGCAGCCTGCGCGGATCACCGGGCTTGCCCCGGAAGCCGTACTCGCGCCAGTGGGTCCCCTCGTGGATCACCGGATCCTCCGTACCCTCGACCACCACCTCCAGCCGCATCCTGCTGATGCTCCCGAAAGCGCCGTAGGTGTTGACCAGGTGCAGCGGGTCGAAAGACCGGTTCATCACCTGGCGGCGCGAGAGGAGATTGCGCGCCGGACGGCAGCTGAGCGCCAGGACGAGAGCGGTGACGGCGAGGACCACCACCTCGTACCAGAGCGGTGAACCCGGTTGTGAGGGCGGTGGGCCGGCGATCGGCGACCAGTCGACCGCGGCGAGGGCGAGCACGACGGTCAGCCAGTTCAGCCAGGCGAAGTTCCCCGACAGCACCAGCCACAGCTGGGTGACCACCATCAGCCCGGCCGCGACGCTCGCCACCGGCTGCGGGGTGAACAGCAGGAACGGCACCACGAGCTGGGTGACGTGGTTGGCGGCGGCCTCCACCCGGTGCGCCGGCTTCGGGAGCCGGTGGAAGAACCAGCTCAGTGGACCCGGCATCGGCTGGGTCTCGTGGTGGAAGTCCAGACAGGTCAGCCGCCGCCAGCACTCGTCGCCCCTGACCTTGATGAGGCCGGCGCCGAACTCCACCCGGAAGAGCAGCCAGCGCAGCAGCCACAGCACCAGCACCGGGGCCGCCGTGCCGGAGTTCCCGAGGAACACGGCGAGGAAGCCCGTCTCCAGCAGGAGCGACTCCCAGCCGAAGCCGTACCAGACCTGGCCGACCTGGACGATCGACAGGTACAGCACCCATGGCACCGCCCACAGGGCCATCGCCGCCCCCAGGGGGACGTATGTGTCCAGGCCGGCCAGGAGGGCGAGCGACACCGCCGCGCCCGTCCATGCGACCACGGCGAAGAAGCGGTCGGAGTAGTGCAGCCGGAACAGACCGGGCGCGGCCCGCCACGAGGTGCGGCGCAGGAGGCCGGGCACGGGCAGCATGCCCCGTGAGCCGATCAGAGCCCGGAACTGGAGCGCGGCGGTGACGAACGCGACCAGGTAGACGACGGCGAGCGCCCGCTGGAAGATCAGCCTGCTCAGCCAGTAACCGTCCGCGGTGAACCATTCCATCGGTTCCAGTATCCGGCGTGCCCCGCCCGTCAGGCGGCCGACACGGCCCGGCGCAGCGCGGTGGTGAGCCGCCGGGCGTACCACCGCTGGGCCATCGGGACGAGAGGACCGGCCAGCCGGGTGTACCAGGAGGCGGGCCGGGAGAACGCCGTGACGGTGAACCACACGGTTCCGTCGTCCGTCAGCTCGACCGTGAAGCTCTCCTCCCCGCGTTCCGGATGCCCCGGCCGGGTTCCGTACGCGAAGCCGGTGCGGTCCTTCCCGTACGCGGTCCAGACGACCTCGCAGGGGGCGGTGATGCGGAGCGGACCGATGCCGGCCGACACCTCGACGGTGACTCCGGCGGCCGCCCGTACGGCGGAGGCGTCCACCCCGGCTCCGGTGGCGCGGTGCACGTGCCACTCGGTGACGGCTGTGCCCGCGGCCTCGAAGGCCGGCCGGCCCCTGCCGACCACGGCTCGGTGGTGCAGGTGGTTGTAGCCGTCCGGGAGCGGTCCGAGCCGGGTGGCCCCGACCTCGGGGTACGTCAGGGTGCTCATGCGGGCCTGCCTTCCGGGTGGGTGAGGTCCTGGAGCCTGCGCCGGGCGAACAGGGCGCAGAGTGCGAAGCCCAGCGCGTTGCCGAGCCCGTGTGTGGCCGTCATCCAGGCGAGGGTGGGGTGCGGCAGCCCGGTGGCCTCGCCGAGCGCCCAGCTCAGCGCGAGCACCATGGTCACCGCGAGCACGCCGGCCGACACGGTGAGCAGGCCGCGGGTGAGGCGGTCCCGGCCGGCGGCGGGGGTGGTGCGCCAGGTCAGCAGGGCGATGCTCCACATCCCGGCGGTGAGCACGACTGCCCCGGCGAACTCGGTCCAGTCCCCGGCGAAGTAGCCGATGAGGACGAGCAGAGTGCCGAGCGGCACGCTCAGGGCGGCGAACCGGCCTGCCGCGCTGTCGCCGGCCCGGCAGACGAGCCCGGCGACGAGGGCGGCGGCGAAACCGGCGAAGTGGAAGTGGGGCACGGTCAGCGCCAGGATGCCGAGCCCGAAGCCGAACAGTTCGTGGCCGGCGCGCTCGGCGACGAGGGCGAGCGCGGCGACCGACGGGGCGACCAGTGCGGTGAGCAGGGCGGCCTCCGCCGGGCATGCGCTGCGCGTGCGGGCGAGGCGCCGGGGCGCATGCGTGGCGAGAAGCAGTGCCCCCAATGCGTAGCAGAGGGCGAGCGCCGTGGCGCCACCGCCACGCGGCAGCCAGAGGGACACGGCGCCGGGCACCGCGAAGAGCGGCCAGAGGCGCCGTATCCGGTCGAGCGCGGGATCGCCGACGAGCCCCAGGCCCAACGGGACGATCACCAGCATGCCCAGCATCACGATCAGTCCGACCAGTACGGACATTGCGCCATCCCCCATCCGGACACCTACACCGGCAGCTCGAATTGAACGTGTTCATCTTTGCGGACCCGAGCATACGAGCTTTCTTGAACGTGTTCAATAAAGTGAGGGCGGTCGAAAAATCGGACAAATGGTGGCAGAGTGGCGCGCATGGATGATCGGGTAGCGGGTGCCCTGTCACTCCCGGATGACTGGCCCGCCCACCCGGACCTCAGCCTCGCCCTGAACCGAATGGGCAGCTTCGACTGGGATCTGGACAGCGGCCTCATGCACATGGACGAACCCGCCCTCGATGTGTTCGACCTGCGTGCCGAGGAGTACGACGGCCACCCGGCGGCACTCTCGCAGCGTGTCCCCGCCGACGAGGCGATCCGGCTCGACGACATGGTCTCGCAGGCCCTGAAGAGCGGCCGGAACAACTACGGCGCGTACTTCCGCAGGGCGCAGCGGGACGGCACGCTGTGCTGGACCCATACTCAGGGGTTCATCCGCCGCGACGGCACCGGACGGCCCCGCCGGATCATCGGAATCATCCGTGACGCCACCCAGGAACTGGCCGAGGCCACCGCACGCCGGACCGTCGACGAGGAACGGCGGCGCCGCACCAGCCTGGTCGAAGGAACCACGGCGGCCCTGGCCCACGCCCGGACGGTGAAGGACGTCACCGATGTGCTGAAGAGTTCCCAGGGGCTGGCCGACCTCGGCGCCACCAGTCTCGTCGTGGGGCTGCTCGAGTCCGGGCGCATCCATCTGGTGGCGGACGGCCCTGAAGGGGCGCACGTGCAGGGCACCCGCTACACCCGGACCGACGAGCCCTACCCGATGAGCGAGGTGATCCGCACGCTCACGCCGCGTTTCATCGAGACCCCCGAGGACTTCGCGGCTTCGTACCCCCTCCTGTGGCCCCGCATCAGCGGCCTCGGCATCACCGCCGCCGTCTACATGCCCCTCATCGCCCAGGCCCGCCCCATCGGTGCACTCGGACTTCTCTACGGCGACAAGGCGGGTTTCGCCGGCGACGAGCGGAACCTGCTGGTGGCTCTCGGCAGTTCGATCGCCCAGAGCCTCCAGCGGGCCATGCTCTACGAGCAGGAGCACGATCTCGCCGAAGGGCTCCAGCAGGCGATGCTGCCGCGCCGGATCCCCGGGGTGCCCGGGGCGCAGCTCGCCGTCCGCTACCGCTCGGCACGGCTCGGCAGGGACATCGGCGGCGACTGGTACGACATCATCCCGCTGCCCGGCGGCCGGGTCGGCGCCGTCATCGGTGACGTCCAGGGGCACGACACGCATGCGGCGGCCGTCATGGGGCAGCTCCGGATCGTGCTGCGTGCCTACGCGGCGGAAGGGCACAACCCGGCCACGGTCATGGCACGGGCCTCCGTCTTCCTGCACGAACTCGACACCGACCGCTTCGCGACCTGCACCTATGCCGAGGCCGACCTGACCACCGGAGTGGTGCAGCTGGTCAGGGCCGGGCATGTCGACCCGGCCCTGCGGGAGGCCGGCGGGAGCTGCCACAGACTGCCGGTGGACGGCGGGCTGCCGCTGGGGCTCTCCGCGGAATTCGGGCAGCTCGAATACCCGGTCAGCACCGTCGACCTGGACCCGGGCCAGACGCTGGTCCTCTACACCGACGGAATGGTGGAGCTGCCCGGCACCGACCTCGACGAAGGCATGCGCCTGCTCACCGCGACGGTGAGCGACGGCCCGAAGGACCTCCAGAAGCTGGCCGACCGGCTCTGCGAGGTCGTCGACGAGCGCGGCGGCGAGGACGACATGGCGGTGCTGCTCCTGCGTCGTGACGCGGCTCACGCCCCTCGTCCGGGCGGCCGGCTCCAGCAGCACGTCGCGCAGAACGACCCGGAGGCGCTGACGTCCGCCCGCCACATGATCCGGGCAGCCGTGCGTGCCTGGGGGGTGAAGGGCCGGGCGGACGAGGTCGAGCTCGCGGCCGACGAGCTGATCACCAACGCGCTGATGCACACCGACGGCGGCGCCATCGTCACCATCCGGGTGCTCACCGGACCCGGACGCCGCCTCCGGGTCGACGTGGAGGACCGCTCCAGCGCGCTTCCGCGCCGCAGGGACGCGGGGGAGTCCGGAGTCTCGGGCCGCGGGCTCATGCTCGTCGACCGGCTGGCCGACATCTGGGGAGTGGAGTCCCGGGGCAGCGGAAAGTGCGTGTGGTGCGAATTCGGCATCGCGGAGCGCGGGCAGCGCCGTCACGGTGACATCGCGAGGCTGTAACGTTACGTAACCTTTCCATGCTTGACCGTGACCGACGCTGCGGGATTGACTGCGATCCCCTCGTTCCACCGCCGAAGACGCGAGGCCCCGTTGCGTACCGAGCTCCTGGCACCGCTTGATCTGGCTTTCTGGCACCTCGAAACCGATGCCCATCCGATGCACCTCGGCGCACTCGCCGTCTTCGACCCGGTGGCCGGAGTGGCTCCGCAGGATCTGCTGGAGCTGCTCGGGGCCCGGGCGGCCGCCATTCCCCGGTTGCGCATGCGGGTGCGTGACGTCCTGCTGCCCGTCGGCGGCGCGGCCTGGTTCCACGACAAGGACTTCGACGTGCAGCGGCACGTCGGACGGATCGTGCTGCCCGAGGGCGACTTCATGACGGAGGCGACCCGGCTCGCCGGCGAACTCATGGAGCGGCCGCTCGGACGGGGCCTGCCCCCCTGGCAGATGTTCCTCCTCGACAGCGCGGGAGACGGGCCGTTCGCCGTACTCGTGAAGCTGCACCACGCGCTCGCCGACGGGATGCGGGCCGTCGCCATCGGCGCCGGCATCTTCGACCAGATCGCCTCCGCCGGTGCCGCCCGCGGCGCGGTGCGCCGGGCCCCCGTTCCGCCCCGTTCCTGGCTGCCCGGCGCGTACGAGGCGGCGGGCATGGCGATGGACCGGCTCGGGGACGTCGGCCGGGCGCTCGGGGTGGGAGCCTCCGTCGTGCGTGCCAGCCGCCTCGACCTGCGCGCCACGACAGCTCTGACCGCACGCTCCAGCGGCACGCGCAGGCTGGCCACCGCCGAGCTCGACGCCGGAACGGTGCAGCGGATCCGGCGCACCGGGGGCGGTACGGCCAACGACGTCCTGCTCGCCGTGGTCGCCGGTGCGCTGCGCCGCTGGATGCTCGGACGTGGGGAGCCGCTTCCCGGCGCCGACCCGCGTGCCCTGGTTCCGGTGTCCCGGCGGCGGCCCGGCGGGGCGGCCGCCGGCAACAGGCTCTCCGCCTACCTGCTGGGGCTGCCCGTCAACGAACCCGACCCCGGGGAACGGTTGCATCTCGTACGCACGGGGATGGACCGCAACAAGGCGGCCGGGCCGCTGCGCGGCGCGGGCGCCGTCGCCGTACTGGCCGACCAGCTGCCCGCGCTGGCTCACCGGTTCGGAGCGCCCCTGGCGGGGAACGCGGCCCGGATGCTCTTCGACATCCTGGTCACCAGCGTGCCCCTGCCCCACTCGGCGCTCTCGCTCGGCGGCTGCCCGCTGCGCGCCGCCTACCCCATGGCGCCGCTGGCCCGCGGACAGTCACTGGCCGTGGCACTGTCCACGTACGGCGGGCGGGTACAGGTCGGACTGGTCGCCGACGGGAAGGCGCTGCCCGATCTGGACCGGCTGGCCTCCGCCCTCCACGACGAGCTGTACGACCTGCACGCACTCGTGCCCACGGTGCCTGCCCCGGCGTGAAGGCCGATATCCCGCACCCTGTTGACGTAACCGAATGATCCGATGAATAGTCCTGGACGGACCATCAGGAACCATCGGCGGGGGTGGCAAGGGCATGCGGCGCGTCAGGCTCGGACACAGCGCGGTCGAGATCACGGAACTCGCTTTCGGAGCGGCGGCCATCGGCAATCTCTTCACCGAGGTCGATCCCGCTCAGGCCGCCGCCGCCGTCGACACGGCGTGGGACGTCGGCATCCGCTACTTCGACACCGCACCGCACTACGGCCTCGGGCTCTCCGAACGCCGCCTCGGTGAGGCCCTGCGGGACCGGCCCCGGGACGCGTACGCGGTCTCCACCAAGGCGGGCCGCCTGCTCGACCCGCTGACCTCCGCCGAGACGGCGGCGCACCACGGTCTCTCCGACGGATTCGCCGTACCGCACACCCACCGGCGCCGGTGGGACTTCAGCGCCGACGGCATCCGCCGCAGCATCGAGGACAGCCTCGGACGCCTCGGTCTCGACCGGGTCGACATCGTCTATCTGCACGACCCCGACGACCACGGGGAGGCGGCCTTCCGCGAGGGCTACCCGGCGCTGGAGAAGCTGCGCTCCGAGGGCATGGTCGGTGCCATCGGCGCGGGCATGAACCAGACCGCGATGCTCACCCGCTTCCTGCGCGAGACCGATGTCGACGCCGTCCTCTGCGCCGGCCGCTTCACGCTCCTCGACCACAGCGCCCTCGACACGCTGCTGCCGGAGGCCGCCGCCCGGGGCCGCAGCGTGGTCGTCGGAGGTGTGTTCAACTCCGGGCTGCTCGCCGACCCCCGTCCCGGCGCGACGTACGACTACGCGGCGGCCCCCGCGCCCCTCCTGGAACGGGCCGTGCGCATGCGGGCCGTCGCCGAGGAACACGGTGTCCCGCTGCGCGCCGCAGCCCTGCACCATCCGCTGGACCACCCGGCCGTCGCCGGGGTCCTGGTCGGTGCCCGCTCCCCGGACGAGGTGAGGGACGCCGCGGCGCAGCTCCGCACGCCGGTCCCGGACGCGCTCTGGGACGCCCTGCGCGCAGAAGGGCTGCTGTGACATGGCGGCGCTGCCGGTCATCGACGCCCACCACCATGTGTGGGACCTCGCTGTCCGCGACCAGGAGTGGATCACCGGGGAGGAACTCGCCCCCATCCGCCGCACCTTCACCCTCGCCGATCTGGAGCCCGAGGCCCGCGCCGCCGGCGTGACCGCCACCGTCCTCGTCCAGACGGTCACCGTCGCCGAGGAGACGCCCGAACTCCTCGCGCTCGCCGGTGACGGCGCGCTCGTCGCCGGCGTCGTCGGCTGGACCGACCTCACCGCACCGGACATCACCGACACCCTCGCCGCCCTCCGCGCCCTGCCCGGCGGCGGCCGGCTCGTCGGGATCCGCCACCAGGTGCAGGGCGAGGACGACCCGGGGTGGCTGCTGCGCCCCGACGTGCTGCGCGGGCTACGGGCCGTCGCCGCCGCCGGCCTCGTCTACGACCTGATCGTGCGGCCCCACCAGCTGCCCGCCGCCGCCCGCGCCGCCGCGCTGCTGCCGGAGCTCACCTTCGTACTCGACCACGCGGGCAAGCCGCCGGTGGCGCGGCGCGGCACCCGGCCCTGGGCCGACGGCCTGCGGGCGCTCGCCACCCTGCCCAACACGGTCTGCAAACTCTCCGGCCTGGTCACCGAGGCGGACCCGGCGTCCTGGACCGTCGAGGACCTGCGCCCCTACGCGGACACCGTGATCGAGGCCTTCGGTCCCGGCCGGCTGATGTTCGGCTCCGACTGGCCGGTGTGCCGGCTCGCCGCCGGATACACCGAGGTCCTGGGCGCGGCACGCGAGCTGACCGGCCGGCTGGGGGAGGACGAGCAGCGCTCCGTCTTCGCGGAGACCGCGCAGCGGGTCTACGGGCTGCGGGTGCCCGCCGTCTGAACGCGTGCCGCGCGTCCGGCGGGTCTTCGCGGCAGGCCGGCCCAAGGCCGGGAGGAAGAGCGGCGTGCGCGCCTGCTCCGTCTGCGGCGGCACCGTGCCGGAGGTGCCGTTCAGCCCGGTGGCTGTTCCGTCTGCTCGAGCAGCGATGGCGCGTATGTCCTCAGCCACGCGGTGAAGCCGTGAAACACTCACGCCGCCACGCTGCTGAAGGACCTAAACTCCGGCCTCATGCTGCGTGTGCTCGCCGTCGACGACGAAGAACCCGCGCTGGAGGAACTCCTCTACCTCCTGCGCGCCGATCCCCGCATCCGGAGTGCCGAGGGTGCCACGGGTGCCACCGAGGCGCTGCGCCGCATCGGAGGTGCCGTCGACGCCGGGCCTGAGGACCCCTCTGCGATCGACGTCGTCTTCCTCGACATCCATATGGCGGGCCTGTCCGGACTCGATGTCGCCCAGCTCCTGGCCGGGTTCGCCGCGCCGCCGCTCATCGTCTTCGTCACCGCCCACGAAGGTTTTGCCGTACACGCCTTCGACCTCAAGGCCGTCGACTACGTCCTCAAACCCGTCCGCCGCGAGCGCCTGGCCGAGGCCGTCCGCCGTGTCGCCGACCTGACCGGTGAACGCTCCGCGCCCGTCCACGACGCGTCCGCCGACCAGGTCGCGGTGGAACTGGGCGGAGTCATCCGCTTCGTGCCCGTCGACGACATCGCGTACGCCGAGGCACAGGGCGACTACGCCCGGCTGCACACCGCTGCCGGCAGCCATCTCGTACGGATACCACTGACCACCCTGGAGGAACGCTGGCGCTCCCGGGGGTTCGTACGCATCCACCGCCGCCACCTCGTGGCGCTGAACCGGATCGACGAACTCCGGCTCGACGCCGGCAGCATGAGCGTACGCATCGGGGAGGCGGAGCTCGCGGTCAGCCGACGCCACACCCGCGCCCTCCGCGATCTCCTGATGCGGCAGACCGGCCGCTGACCTGGCCCTACCGGACGGATGCCTCTTCCCAGCCGAGCCCTGCGCCGCCTACACTCCGGGCCCATGTCCGCAGAGAGCACGCCCCGGCGCGAAGTGGTCACGGGGGAGCCCCGACGGGTGCGTCCGCTGCCCCGTTACCGTGCGCAGTCGGAGATCGACGAGCAGACCGCCCTCGGCGGCGCCTACGTCCGCTCACTGATGCGCAGCCAGCTCCGTGCCGGGCTCACCGCCTTCGCCGTGCTCGCGCTCGTCGCCGGAACCCTGCCCCTCGTCTTCGAGGCGCTCCACAGCAACGCCCTGGTGTGGGCGGTCCTCGGGTTCACCACCTACCCGCCGCTCACCCTGGCCGCCTGGTGGTACGTGCGCAGGGCCGAACGCAACGAGCACGACTTCGCCAGACTCGTGGAAGGCCGCCCCGCACCGTGAGCACACCCGGCCACCCGGCGGCGGTGGCGGCGGTCGCCCTCGTCGTCCTGGCCACCGTCCTCGTCGGCGGATTCGGGCTGCGCATCTCCCGTACCACCTCCGACTTCTACGTCGCGTCGCGCACCGTGCGTCCGAGGCTCAACGCCGCCGCCATCAGCGGGGAGTACCTGTCCGCAGCCTCCTTCCTCGGTATCGCGGGCCTGGTCCTGGTGCACGGCCCCGACATGCTCTGGTACCCGGTGGGCTACACCGCCGGATACCTCGTGCTGCTGGTCTTCGTCGCCGCCCCGCTGCGCCGCTCGGGTGCCTACACCCTTCCGGACTTCGCCGAAGGACGGCTCGAATCACAACAGGTGCGCCGACTCGTCAGCGTGTTCGTGGTGGGTGCCGGGTGGGTCTACCTCGTGCCGCAGCTCCAGGGCGCCGGTCTCACCCTGAAGATCCTCACCGGAGCGCCCGGCTGGCTCGGCGACGTCCTCGTTGCCTCCGTCGTGGTGGTCGCCGTCGCGGCGGGCGGCATGCGCTCGATCACCTTCGTGCAGGTGTTCCAGTACTGGCTGAAGCTCACCGCACTGCTGGTGCCCGCCGTCTTCCTGGTGCTGGCCTGGCAGGGCGACGGGCGCCCCCGCGTCAGCTTCGAGGAACAGATATCCGTCTTCCGCGCCGACCATCCGCTCTACGCGACGTACGGACTGATCGTGGCGACCTTCCTCGGCACCATGGGCCTGCCCCATGTGGTGGTCCGCTTCTACACCAGCCCCAACGGCCGCGACGCCCGCCGCACCACCGTCGCCGTCCTGGCCCTCGTCGGGCTGTTCTACCTGCTGCCCCCGGTGTACGGAGCCCTGGGCCGGCTGTACGCCCCCGAGCTCATGCACGGCGGTGACGCCGACGCCGCCGTGCTGCTGCTGCCCGCCCGGGTGATCGGCGGCCTCGGCGGTGATCTGCTCGGCGCTCTCCTCGCGGGCGGCGCGTTCGCCGCGTTCCTGTCCACGGCGTCCGGACTCACCATGGCCGTCGCCGGAGTGATCACCCAGGACGTCCTGCCCTCACGGGGCGTACGGCACTTCCGGCTGGCCACCGTACTGGCCATCGCCGTGCCACTGGCCGGCTCGCTGGTGATCAGCCGGGTGCCGGTGGCCGACGCGGTGGGGATGGCCTTCGCCGTCTCCGCGTCGTCCTTCTGCCCGCTGCTCGTCCTCGGCATCTGGTGGCGGAGGCTCACGCCACCGGGCGCGATCGCCGGGCTGCTGCTGGGCGGCGGCTCCGCGCTGCTGTCCGTGGCCATCACCGTCAGCGGGGCGGTGCGTCCGCCGGGCTGGCCGCACGCCCTGCTCGCCTGGCCCGCCGTCTGGTCGGTACCGGTCGGCTTCCTCGCGATGATCCTGGTCTCCCTCGCCACTCCGGGACGGGTACCGCCGGGCACCAACGCGGCCATGACCCGCTTCCACCTGCCGGAAGCGCTGACCTCGGGGCGCGGACGGTGACCGGGGCGGGGATCGCCGTCATCGCCGTGCTCGTCCTGCTGCTGTTCGGCACGGGCTTCCTCCTGGGCCGGACCGCCCGCCCCGTACGCACCAGCGATGTGGGCACCCCCGTCGAGCACGCCACCTTCGAGACCCTGCACACGGCCTCCCTCGCCGCGCCCCCGCTGCGCACGGGACTCACGGAGGAAAGCGCGCGCAGGTCGGCACGCGGGCTGCGCTCGCTCCTGGGGACCGACGCCCTGTGCCTCACGGACCGTGACCGGGTGCTGGTGTGGGACGGCGAGGGCGACCACCACGGCAAGGACGTGATGGACCACGTCGGGGGCCTCCTCGCCAGTGGGAGGGACACCGCCTTCCATAGCGACTGCGGCGACCTCGACTGCCCGTTGCGCTGGGCCGTCGCCGTCCCGCTGACGGTCGACCACCGGGTGCTCGGCACCCTCGTCGCCTACGCTCCCCGGGAATCGGCCGTGCTGGCCAGAGCGGCGGGGGAGGTGGCCCGCTGGGTCTGCGTGCAGCTGGAACTCGCGGAGCTCGACCGGTCCCGTACGCAGCTCATCGAGGCCGAGATCAAGGCCTTGCGTGCCCAGATCTCGCCGCACTTCATCTTCAACTCGCTGGCCGCCATCGCCTCGTTCGTCAGGACGGACCCCGAACGGGCGCGTGAACTCCTTCTGGAATTCGCCGACTTCACCCGCTACTCGTTCCGCCGGCACGGGGAGTTCACGACCCTGGCCGACGAACTCCACTCCATCGACCAGTATCTCGCGCTGGTGCGGGCGCGCTTCGGCGAACGGCTCTCGGTGACCCTCCAGGTCGCCCCGGAGGTGCTTCCGGTCTCGCTTCCGTTCCTCTGTCTCCAGCCCCTGGTCGAGAACGCGGTCAAACACGGCCTGGAGGGTGCTGCGGGCCTTCCCCGCCCTCAGGGTCCCGTCCGGACGGGCGGCACCCCGATCCGCATCACGATCAGCGCTCTGGACGCGGGCGCCGAGGCGGAGGTCGTCATCGAGGACGACGGGGCCGGGATGGAACCGGAACGTCTCCGGCAGATCCTGCGCGGCGAGGGTGGCGCCTCCACCGGCATCGGCCTGCTCAACGTGGACGAACGGCTCCGCCAGGTGTACGGGGACGGCTACGGGCTCGTCATCGAGACGGGAGTCGGAGCGGGCATGAAGATCACCCTGAGGCTGCCCAAGTACCGTGCGGGTGTACACGGTTCGTGATCCGCCCGTCGCTCAGTACAGGTGGACGGCCAGATGGCCCAGCGGCAGCCCCAGCTGCCAGGCCGGCGTCCACACCTGCGTCCCGCTCTCCTCCTCGTCCTCCGGCTCCCACGGCGGCGGGCCGATCGCGTCGAGATCCGCGGCCAGCAGTTCGGTCTCCTCCAGCCACCGCCAAGCGGCCTGCGCCAGCGCGAGGTCGGGGCCCGGGAGTCCTGCGGGAGCGGTCGGCCGCGCCAGCGCCTCCAGCCGGGCGCAGACCCAGCGTCGCCAGGCGGCCCCGTAGGCGGTGAGCAGCCGCAGCTCGTCCACCCGCGCCACGGGGAGCTCTTCGGCGACCGCGCCGTCGGAGAGGAAGATCGTCAGGGCGAGCGCGTCGCGTCCCGCCCGGTACTCCAGGGTCGTCGGCTCCATCAGGTCGCCGGTCACCAGTACCTCGTCGGCGATGTACTCGGAGTACATCCAGGCCATCGGGACCAGCAGCCCGCCCCCGCCGGATCCTTCGTGATGTTCGGGACGCATCCCGTCTCGCCTCTTTCGTCGTCTCGGCACCGGGCTACACGCAGCATTGAACCGGGGGCACGTGCCTCGCGTGGGCAGAAGGGCAGGATCCGTCGGGAGATACGAGGTGCGATGACCGCCGGCCCGGGCGACACCCCGCATGTACGGCAACTGCTGGGCGCCTATGTGCTCGATGCCCTGGAAGCGGACGAGAGCGGAACGGTCGCCCGGCATCTCCAGCGGTGCGGAGGGTGCGCCGCGGCCTATGTGGAGGCCGTGGACGCCGTCTCCCTGCTCGCGCTGCTCAATGTGGACGACCTGCTGGAATAACCGGGCAGATTGCTCCTCAGCAGCCGAAGGGCGTAGTACGACCGGGACTTGACGGTCCCCGCCGGTATGCCGAGGGCCTGCGCGGTCTCGCTCACGCTGAGCCCCCGGAAGTAGATCTGCACGAGCACCGCACGGTGCTCGGGGCTGAGCGTGCTCACGGCCTCGCGCACATCGAGGGCGTGGACCGCCGAGGCCGCGGTGTCGCCCTGGGCGGGAGCGCTCACCAGAACCGCGTCGCTGACCTCCGTCGGCCGGGCCTGACGGGCCCTGCGGGCGTCGATGGCCAGCCGCCGGGCGACGGTGAACAGCCAGGGGCGCATCGAGTCGTAAGGAGCGTCGAACGCCTCCGGGTGCTGCCAGGCGCGCACCAGCGTCTCCTGCAACAGGTCCTCCGCCCGCTGCCGGTCGCCGAACGTCAGTCCCAGCAGGAAGTGGAACAGCGCGGGCCCGTGCTCCCGCTGCAGCTCCGCGAGGGCCCGCTCATCGGTCGTCGCCGTGGTCATCGTGAACGTCCTTTCCCCAAGAGGCCCCTGACGCCTCGCTCCCGCCTGGCGTATACGAACGCATCGGGGCACGGAGGAACAGGCGGTACGCCGGGATGTGCGCCGAGCGGTCGCACGGAGCGGCGAGTGGTGCGGTGAACGGTCGGCAGACGGGGATACGGCCGATTCAGGTACTTGGGGGCTTTTGTTCTTGACTGACCAGTATGAATATATGTGTAGTCGGATGGCCGAAATCATCCGAACCGGGAGTCGTGCAGATGACGAAGCGCATCCGAGGGGGCGCGGCTGTCGCCGTCGCCGGTCTCCTCGCCACCGCAACAGCCTGTACCGGACAGCCGTCCTCGCCTCCCGGGTTCGCCGGGCGGCACCTCCCCGCCGAGCGGGGGGCGAACGGGGCGGGGGCCGGGGGAGCGGAGGGCGCGCGCACCTTCACGCTGCTGGCCTCGGGCGACATCCTGCCGCACTCCTCGGTCATCGACCGGGCCGCCGCCGACGCGGGCAGCAGCGGTTACGACTTCCGCCCCATGCTCAAGGGAGCCGCCCCGGCGGTCTCAGGGGCGGATCTGGCCATCTGCCACATGGAGACGGTGTACGGCCAGGACGGCGGCCCCTATACCGGCTATCCGTCCTTCAAATCGCCGCCCGAGGTGGCGCCCGCGCTCCGCGCCACCGGTTTCGACTCCTGTTCCACCGCCTCCAACCACACCCTGGACGACGGCGCCCAGGGGATCGGGCGCACCCTCGACGCCCTGGACCGTGCGGGCATCGCCCACGCGGGGTCCGCACGCTCGGCCGAGGAGGCCTCCCGCCCCACCCTGCTCAGGGCGGGCAAGGGGAAGAACGCGGCAAAGGTCGCCCATCTCGCGTACACCTACGGCACCAACGGCATCCCCCTGCCCGCCGGGCAGCCCTGGGCGGTCGACCTGATCGACGAGGAGCGGATCGTCGCGGACGCCAGGGCGGCCCGCGAGGCGGGCGCCGACGTGGTCGTCGTCTCCCTGCACTGGGGCACCGAGTGGCAGGACGCCCCCGATGAGGTCCAGCTCGGGCTCGGCCGCGAACTCACGGCCTCCCGAACCGGCGGACGCCCCGACATCGACCTGATCCTCGGCACCCACGCCCATGTCCCGCAGGCGTACGAGAAGGTCAACGGCACCTGGATCGTGTACGGCATGGGGGACCAGGTCGCCGGGGCCATGATCAACCACGAGGGGGCCCGGGACCCGCGCGCCAACGAGAGCTCGATGGGCCGCTTCACCTTCGAGCCGCCCGCGAAACCGGGGCAGCGGTGGGCCGTCAGGAAAGCCGAGTTCATTCCCCAGTGGTTCGACGCCCAGGCGGGGCGCGTCGTCGGCCTGGATCTCGGGGCGCCCTCCCCGGCCGGAGAGGACGGCGGCCGTCTGCGGGAGATCCGTGACCGCATCCACGGCGCCGTTCTCAGCCGTGGTGCGGCCGAGGACGGCCTCGTCGTCGGGAAGTGACGCCCGGCACCCGCCGGGGCGCCGCGGCACGACGGCCG
>NZ_DATMVN010000376.1:0-13269 GCF_035563135.1 Streptomyces sp. | reverse complement strand
CGGCCGCGTCCTGGTGACCGTCGCCGCCGCAGCCGTGGTCACGGCCCTCTGCGGCCCGCCGGTCCGGCGGATGTTCCGGTACGCCGTGGAGCCCCGGCTCGACCGGGCCAGGAAGCCGGCGCCGGCGCCCTGACGCCCCTGGGCCGCCCGCGGACGGTGACGCGGGACGGGGAGCCCGGACGCACCGCACCCCCGGGCCGGGAAGGCCTCGGGGGTGCGGGTGTGCGACGGGGCGGCGGCCTCAGACGGCGCCGGGCGCGCCGAGCATGGCGGACGCGTTCTCCATCGGCGTGAGGGGCGCCGCCACCGGGGCGGGCACCTCGGCCGGGCGGCAGGTGAAGCCGAGACGCGTCAGCGCCCTGGTCACCTCGCCCGCCGTGAAGTCCCGGCGGTCCTGCCGGGTGATGATCTCGCCGACCTGCTTGACGGGGTAGACACGGCGGCTGATGACCACCGCGTCACCGGTGACAGGTTCGGGCTTGACGCCCTTCATCAAGTCCTCGACCTCGTTCTTGAAGAAGTCGAAGGGGAAGCGGGCGATGACACAGCGCATGGGGCCTCGACAAGGTGGGCGTGAAGAAAACCGGACAGGATCGGCCGGGACTCCCGGCCGGGTGACTACGCGGCCTTGTTGGTGCGGCGCTGTGCCGCTGCGGCACGTGCCTGCGGCGTCGCCGTGTTGGCGTTCGAGCGGCGCCCCTGGCCCGGACGCGCGCCGCGCCGGCTGCGGGGACCGGGACCGCCGCTCCTGCGCTCCGTCACCGGGGAGGTGATCGTGACGGGCACACCCGACGGTGCCTGGGCGCCGGTGATGCGGTTGAGCTCGGCCTCGCCGGAGCGGACCTGGGCGATCTGCGGCGTGATCCCGGCGTCGGCCATCAGCCTGGTCATCTCGCGGCGCTGGTTGGGCAGCACGAGCGTGACGACACTGCCGGACTCCCCGGCGCGCGCGGTACGGCCGCCGCGGTGCAGGTAGTCCTTGTGATCGCTGGGCGGGTCGACGTTGACGACCAGGTCGAGGTTGTCGACGTGGATGCCGCGGGCGGCCACGTTCGTGGCGACCAGCACCGTGACATGACCGGTCTTGAACCGGTCCAGGGTGCGGGTGCGCTGCGGCTGCGACTTGCCGCCGTGCAGCGCGGCGGCCCGCACCCCGCTGTGCAGCAGGTGGTCGGTGAGCTTGTCCACGGCGTGCTTGGTGTCCAGGAACATGATCACCCGGCCGTCGCGAGCGGCGATCTCGGTGGTCGTCGCGTACTTGTCGGCGCCCTGGACGTAGAGCACGTGGTGTTCCATCGTCGTCACGGCACCGGCCGCCGGGTCCACCGAGTGGACGACCGGGTCGTGCAGGTAGCGGCGGACCAGCAGGTCCACGTTGCGGTCCAGGGTGGCCGAGAACAGCATCCGCTGTCCCTCGGGGCCGACCTGGTCCAGCAGCTCGGTGACCTGCGGCATGAAGCCCATGTCGGCCATCTGGTCGGCCTCGTCGAGGACCGTGATGGCGACGCGGTCGAGCTTGCAGTCGCCGCGCTCGATGAGGTCCTTCAACCGGCCCGGGGTGGCGACCACGACTTCGGCGCCACCGCGCAGGGCGCTGGCCTGGCGGCCGATCGACATACCGCCGACGACCGTGGCCAGCCGGAGCTTGAGGGGGCGGGCGTACGGGGTGAGCGCGTCGGTGACCTGCTGGGCCAGCTCCCGGGTCGGGACGAGGACCAGGGCCAGCGGGCGGCGCGCGTCGGCGCGGTTGCCCGCTGTGCGGGCGAGCAGGGCGAGGCCGAAGGCGAGCGTCTTGCCCGATCCGGTGCGGCCGCGGCCCAGGACGTCCCGTCCGGCGAGCGAGTTCGGCAGGGTGGCCGCCTGGATGGGGAACGGCACGGACATGCCCTCGGAAGCCAGTGCCGCCAGCAGGGGCGCGGGCATGTCCAGGTCCGCGAAGGACTCGACGGCGGGCAGGGCGGGGGTGATGGTCACCGGGAGGGCGAATTCACCCGTGACGGAGGAGGAGCGGCGGCCGTAGCCGCCGGAGCGCTTCGGCCCGCCGGAGCGGCCCTGCGAACCCGGGGCGCCCTGCCTGCCGGATCCCGCCGAGCGGAAGCCGTTGGCGGTGCGGCTGCCGCCGGATCCACCGGAGCGCGTCCGGGAAAATCGGTCGTTCGTGCGAGCTGTGCGATCGCGGTTCAATGGAGAACCTTTCCCTCGAATGGCACGTGTCGAGGGATTCTTTCCGGGCGGCTGCAGCCATGTACGGCGCCAAGAATCGCAAGAACGAGCCGGTGAAATAACGAAGAACGAAGCGCGTCCGCCGGATGAACCAGTCGGATTCGACGCCCCATATGACTGCATAGGACGGCCGCGCCATGATGCGTACACACCGGGAATTACTCCATCGGTGCGGCAGCCGTGGCAACGGCCGGGAAAAAACACAACGAGCTGGGGCCCGCACCCCAAGGTGCGGGCCCCAGCTGCGCCGTACGCCTGAGTGATCAGGCGGGGGTGATGTTCTCCGCCTGCGGGCCCTTCTGGCCCTGCGTGACGTCGAAGTTCACCTTCTGGCCTTCCTGCAGCTCGCGGAAGCCCTGGGCGGCGATGTTCGAGTAGTGGGCGAAGACGTCAGCGCCGCCACCCTCCTGCTCGATGAAGCCGAAACCCTTTTCCGCGTTGAACCACTTCACGGTGCCAGTAGCCATGTCATATCTCCTTCGGGGCGTTGCCCGTGGGCCCGCACTGTGCGAGCCCTACGTCGCCGCAAATGATTGCCCCGTCCGGAAAAGACCGGAAATACAAAAGTGCGCCCACCGAACCGGTGAGTGCACTTGAAGTTTTGGGAACCACAACTGCAACTGAGATCAACAGTAGCACGATTTGGGTGCGAGCGAGCTGTACGCCATATCACTATGCCTTCGCTCCCTCGTGCACGGCATAAACCCTGACCGCTCATTGCGCGTATTTCTGTGCCCGCCAAAACAGATATGCGCCGGTGTGCCGGTCAGGAATCGGCACCGCTCCGGCCGGCCGCGGGCCGGCGCAGTTCGTCGTTGAGGCGCAGGGCCTCCTCCAACTGGTCCTCCAGGATGACGATGCGGCAGGCGGCCTCGACCGGGGTCCCGCCGTCCACCAGCTCGCGGGCCCGGGCGGCGATACGGAGCTGGTAGCGCGAGTACCGGCGGTGTCCCCCCTCGGAGCGGAGCGGGGTGATCAGGCGGGCCTCACCGATCGCCCTGAGGAAGCCTGGCGTCGCACCGATCATCTCGGCGGCCCGCCCCATGGTGTACGCGGGGTAGTCGTCGTCATCGAGACGGTCCGTGGCGTGCGACGGGGATTCCGGGGGCATCTGCACCTCTTCTGCTGGGCGCCGGGTCACCGATATGACCTGGCTGCAGAAGAAAGCCTAGGCGTACCGAAAAGTCATGTCTATCGCGGCCGGAACAGGTTTCGACCGTCCCCGGCGCGGCCTGCCCCCGGACCCCTCCGTGCGGCGCCGGGCGGAAGCCCTCCGTAGCCGTCCGGCCACCCCAACGACACTGACTGACCGGTCAGTTGTCGGCGGACCGGTCAACGGTCATACTGCACGGGTAGCCCTTCGCGCATCCCCCGTCGTGAAGGGCTACATCCATGCCCGGCCAGGGCCTTCTCCCGCTCCGCGTGACCCGGAGCACGCACCCGGCTGTCCGGGACGGGCCGAAAGCCCGGAAACCCGGACGGCTCCGATTGCGGGCCGCCCCGGGAGCCGGTTACGTGGACGCGGGGGCCACGCAGCGATGTCACCGGGAGGCACACGGATGCCCAGGAAACCCGCGAACTCCAAGGCCGGTCTGCTCATGGGTCTGGGCAGCAGCGCCGTCGCCGTCCTGCGCACCGTCAAGCAGGTGCGCAGGACCGGAGGCACCCGGGGCAGGCCGACCGCCGCGCACACCGCGTCGGGGCTCCTGCCCCTGGTCCCGCCCGCCCTGCTCGTCCTGCGCCGGCTGCGCGGACATTCCCGGCAGCACTCCCGCTGACCGGACCCCGCCGGACGGCCCGGGGCTCAGACCGCCCCGGGCCGGGCCCCGGCCCGTGCCCGCCCCCGCAGCCTCTCCAGCACCCGGGCGCGCAGCAGCTCGTACTCCTCGCGGAGCCGCACGATCTCCGCCGGGCGTTCGACGGCCACGCCCCCGGTCACGATCTCGTGCGGCGCGAACTGCTCCCGGGTCAGGTCGATCTCCACTCCCCCGCCCAGCCGGTTCCACCAGTGGTGGTCGACGCGCTCGCCGCCGACCCGCACCTCGCCCCGGATCAGCTCGCCGCCCAGCAGGTCGTGGACCACGAGGGCGGTGACGCCGCACTGATCGCGGGCAGGGTTGCGCGCGTCCCAGTGCGGCCGGTGCGCCGGCGTGGTCGTGTCCGCGTCCCAGCTGCTGCGGATCGCGGTTTCGATGTCGGTGAGGAGCAGAGGACCCATGGCGGGGATGTTCGCACCCGCCACTGACAACGGCCCGGACGGCAGACGCGTTCAGTAGCCCCGGCTCCGCGAGACGAGCACCGCGATGTCGTCCTCGGCCGTGTCCGCGAACCGGTCCACGACCTCCTCCAGCAGGTCCTGGAGCCGTCCGTTCGCCGGGAGGGTGAGCTGCGTGAGCCGTCCGATGGACACGTCGATGTCCTCGCCCCGGCGCTCCACCAGCCCGTCGGTGTACATGAACAGCACCGTCCCGGGGCCGCAGGGCTCCACCCTGGTCGTGTACCCGCCGAAACCCGTGCCCAGGGGCGGCCCCACGGACATCCGTGCCACCCGCGCACCGGCGGCCCCCGGGTCGATGAACACCGGCGGAGGGTGCCCCGCGCTGGCCACTTCGCAGATCCCCGCGCGCCGGTCGACGACCGCGATCAGGCACGTCGCCGCCCGGTCGAGGCCGGACCGTTCGACCGCCTTGTCGAGGCGGGCCAGGATACGGTGCGGCGGGTCCTCGTCCTCGGCCATGAGGCGCAGCATCGAGCGGTAGTTGCTCATGGCGACGGCCGCCTCCACACCGTGGCCCATCACGTCGCCCATGACCTTCATGTGACGGCCCCCCTTCAGCGGGATGGCGTCGAACCAGTCACCGCCGACCACCGCCCCCTCGCCGGCGGGGAGATAGAGGGAGGCGATCTCGATGCCCGGGTTCGGCACCCGCGGCTCGGAGAGCAGGGAACGCTGGAGCTCACGCGCGATGTGGTGTTCGTGCGTGTAGCGGTAGGCGTGGTCCACGTCGAGGGCGGCCCGGCCCGCGAGCGTCCGGGCGACGACGACGTCCAGCCCTTCGGTGAACGGCGGCGAGCCCCCGGCCCGCAGCAGGCTGAGCGCCCCCAGCGGGCGCCCGCGCGCGGTGAGCGGTACGACGACCGCCGAATGCAGGCCGACGGCACGGTAGGCGGCGACCCGTTCGGCGGCGGGAGCGGCGCGGCCGAGCCGCCGGTCGTCGGTGAGGTTCTCGATCACCGGCTCGTCGGTGGCCAGACAGCGGGGGACAGCCGCGTCCTCCTGGTAGTCGATGTCCGTACCCGCGCCGCCGAACTGCTCCAGGGCCTCGGCGAGGCCCTGGACCGCCGCCACCCCGGCGCGCCGGAGCCGCAGGACTCCGGGCAGCGGTTCACGACGGTTGTGCCCGTCGGCCTCGGGGATCATCTCGACGACGGCCGCATCGGCCATCGCGGGCACCACGGACTCCGCGAGTTCCTGGCAGGTGGTTTCCACGTCGAGGGTCGTGCCGATGCTGACGGCGGCGTTGTCGAGGAGGGCCAGATAGCTCCTGGCCCTCCTCAGCTCCTCCCGCTGGCCCTCGGTGGCGGTGACCTCCTGGGCGATCCCGACCAATCCCCGCACCCGCCCGTCCTCCTCGAGCCGGTGGAGGGCGACACGCCAGTACCGCCGCTCGATGACGGAGTCCACCCAGGTCTGCCCGGTGGCGGTGATCTCACGGGGCCGGCCGTCGGCCAGGACCTGGCGCATGATGTCCGTCCGCACGTCCATGTCCGGCAGCACCTCGGCGATGCTCCTGCCCAGATGCGCGGCGGCCGGGACCCCGTTGAGCCGTTCGAGTGCCGGGTTCACGTACAGATAGCGCAGCTCGTCGTCGAAGACGGCGACCCCGGCCGGGCTGCTGCCGATCAGCGCGGCCAGGGCCGCCGCGTCGAGGCGCGGCGGGTCGGCGTGCTCTTCGGCCTGCAACGGAGCCTCCAGAGGGACATGTGCAAAGCGGCCTGCCCTCCCGGGCGGTACGGCACCCGGCACCTCATCGTCTGCCGCCGCGCACCGCGCCGCATCTCCGCCGCCCGCGGCCGGGCCGTCGCCTCGCCTTCCGCCCCGGTGACCACCCGGCCGTCCGCACCGGGCAGCTCCGCTCTTTCTCCTCCGGACCCGAGTCCTTCGGGGGCCGGTGCCGAGGTCCGGGGAACCACCCCGCAGGGTGCGGGCAGCCACGGGCCCTTGGCCCGTGACCACGGGCCACGCGTGCCCCGGCCGGCCGGCACGGGACGGAAGACCCTCCGGGCCCACGCCGATCCCCGCCCCCGGCAGCGGCGTACGCCGCCCGGTCCTCCTGAGCGGCCCGGGGCGGCGTACCGCGGTGGAAGCAGGCCGCTTCGCCCGGCGCCGCCTCCGGGTCGCCCGGCACACTCGCCAGCAGCTTTCCGGCACCGGAACTCCGTAAGAACTGCCGGACTCCGGCAGTACCGCCGCGCCATCCGCCGTGGGACCATTCAGCCAGTTCGACGGGGCATGTCGGGGGACAGCGAACACCGGGGGAGTGATCACGTGACCGTGCTTCTTGGTCTCGGCATTGCGGGAATCGCCCTTCTCACCTTTTCCCTGATCTTCGACGGCATCCTCGAAGGGCTCTTCGGCGACGCGCTGGGCGGGCTGCTGAACGGCTTCTTCGACGGCCTGCTCTCGCTGCCGGTCATCGCCGGATTCCTGTCCATGCTCGGCTTCGGCGGCGCGATCGTGCTCGGCACCACCGGTACCGGCATCCCGGTGGCCCTCGCGGCCGGAGCCGCGGCGGGTCTCGTCGCGGCCTGGCTGACCTGGAAGTTCAGCCAGGCCCTGATGCGGGACCAGACCACGGCCACGCCCCGCGGCGACGACCTCGTCGGCACCTCGGGATCCGTCGTCACACCGATTCCGGCCGACGGTTACGGCGAGGTCCTGCTGCGGCTCGCGGGCCAGACCGTGAAGTTCTCCGCGAAGAGCGCCGTCCCGGTCGAACGCGGCGCCGAGATCTGGGTGGAGGCCACCCTCTCGACCACCTCGGTCACGGTCCGGCCCGTCGAGCGCTGACCGCCACCGGGCCGTACGCCCGTCCGCAACCCGTACAGCCGAACACACTGCCGTTCCGTCGGGGGCGGCAAGGGGGAACCGTTCATGAGTCCAGTAGTGATCGCCATCATCGGAATCGTCGTACTCGTCGTGCTCCTGGCCCTCGCCGTGATCACGCGGTACAAGGTCGCGGGCCCCAGCCAGGCCTTCATCATCACCGGCCGCCGCGGCAAGAAGTCCACCGATCCCGTGACCGGCCGCACCAGCATCGACAACAGCGGCCAGAAGGTCGTCGTCGGCGGCGGCGTCTTCGTGGTGCCGTTCGTCCAGCAGAAGTTCACCCTGGACCTCTCCAGCCGGCACATCCCCGTCGCCGTGCGCGGCGCCGTCACCCTGCGGGGTGTGAAGTCCAACCTCGAAGGCGTCGCGATCGTCAAGGTCGGCGGGAGCGAGGACGCGATCCGCGCCGCGGCCCAGCGCTTCCTCCAGCAGCAGAACGGCATCGTCGGCTTCACCCAGGAAGTGCTCTCCGGCGCCCTGCGCGCCATCGTCGGCCGTATGTCCGTGGAGGACATCATCCGCGACCGGGCCGCGTTCGCCGGCCAGGTCGCCGAGGAGGCCGAGGCCAGCCTCTCCGGTCAGGGCCTCATCCTGGACGCCTTCCAGATCCAGGACATCACCACCGAGGGCTCCTACCTGGAGGACCTCGGCCGCCCCGAGGCCGCCCGCGCCAAGCAGGAGGCCGACATCGCCGAGGCCATCGCCCGGCGAGCCTCCGAGCAGGCGCGGCTGAAGGCGGCCGAGGAGATCGCCGTCGCGGAGCGGACGTTCTATCTGAAGCAGGCCGAGATCAAGGCCGAGACCGAAGCCGCCGCGGCCAGGGCCAACGCCGCGGGCCCGCTCGCGGAGGCGGCACGTCAGCAGGAGGTCCTCGCCGAGCAGGAGAAGGTCGCCCAGCGCCAGGCGGCACTGACCGACCGCGAGCTCGACACCAAGGTCCGCAAGCCCGCGGACGCCGCCCGCTACCAGGCGGAGCAGGAGGCCGAGGCCCGTCGTGTCGCCCAGGTCAAGGAGGCCGAGGCGGACGCGGAGCGCTCCCGTCTGACCGGTCAGGGCGAGAAGCTCCACCGCTCGGCCCTCGCCGACGCCGTACGCATCGAGGGCGAGGCCGAGGCCGCCGCCATCGCCGCGAAGGGCGCCGCCGAGGCCGAGGCCATGCAGAAGAAGGCCGATGCCTTCGCGCGGTACGGCGACGCGGCCGTCCTCCAGATGCTGGTCGAGGTGCTTCCCCAGGTCGTCGCCAAGGCGTCCGAACCCCTGAGCGCCATCGACAAGATGACGGTCATCTCGACGGACGGCGCCGGCCAGCTGGCCCGCACGGTGACCGACAACGTGACCCAGGGCCTGGAGCTGCTGAACTCCACCACCGGCGTCGACCTCGGCGCGCTGCTCCGGGACCTGCGGGGCAGGGCGGGGGGCGCAGCGCCTGTGGTGCCTTCCCCGGCGTCCGGCGGCGAGAAGATCGAGATCAAGGACTGAGCCGTCCCGCCTCGGTGCCCGGCCGGCTGCGGTTCACCGGCCGGGCACACTCCTGTCCGCTCCCGCCCCGCCGCGCCCGGTCCTCCGCACGGCGGCTCCGCGGCGCACGGCACGGGTTGTTCAGGCGTCCGCCGGGGTCCGGGATCCGGCCGGTGAGCTGCGCAGTTCCTCGTTGATGCGCTGGGCCTCCTCGAGCTGGTCCTCAAGGATGACGATGCGGCAGGCGGCTCCGACAGCGATGCCCTGATCGACGAGTTCGCGCGCCCGGGCGGCGATCTTCAGCTGATAGCGGGAGTACCGGCGGTGCCCGCCCTCCGAACGCAGGGGGGTGATCAGGCGCTCCTCACCGAGGGCGCGCAGGAAGGCGGGCGTGGTGCCGAGCATCGCGGCGGCCCGGCCCATGGTGTAGGCGGGAAAGTCGTCGTCGTCCAGACGGCGGTAGGAATCGTCTGCGGGCATTTCACCTCTCTTGGAACGCGCTGGAGGGGCCCTGGTGCCATTTGGCACCAGGGCCCCGAAGGAAACTGCTACACCATCTGCCGGCCTTGTCGCTGCGCCGGCTCTCTGTGTCCGCACTGCCCGGTACACAGCCGGGGGTGCGGGGATCGCGGATGCGTGACCGGAGACCACCTGCCTATCGATGTCCTGCGGTACCCGGGCTCGGACTCTTCCGCCCGGGCGATCCTGATGGTGTTCAACTCCTCCGTTCTTCCCTCTGGATCATTTGCTGCTGTGCTCCGTACTGCTGGTGGCGGTCCCTCAACACTGCGACCACCCGGTCCGGTCGTCAGCCCCGTCGCCGTCCTGCAACCACCATGGCTTCGGAACTCCACCACCGCACCGTCCTGCGAACTACGTGTACTGCTACCGGCAGTTCGTCTCTGCCGGGCCTTCTCGACCTCTTGGCTACGAGTAAGACACTAATCCAGGAAAGCGCGCATGTCTACTCTCGCCACGACAGATTTTCTGCTGGATGCACTGGCGCACTTCTGTGGTCCCTGCTGTTCGGTATCTGCACCGGAGCGCACACCGAGTTAGGAAGGCCGTCCCAGCGGGCACCCGGTTCAATCCAGGCAGAAGCGGCACGACCGATCACAGGTGGGGTGTACGCGCATGAACGACACGAAGGTCCCCGACACCGCGACAACGACCCCCGCAGGGACCGTGGTGCGGGGCGACAGCACGGAAAGCATCCACTGGGCCCGCAAGGCCGCCCGCGTCTTCACCGACCGGCTCTCCCCGGCGCCGGACCCGGCGCTGGCCGAGACCCTCGTCCTCGTGGTCTCCGAACTCGTCACCAACGCCCTGCGCCACGGTGGCGGCCGGTACACCCTCCGGCTCTCCGCCGGACCCCGCACCGTGACCGCTGCGGTCAGCGACCCCGATCCGGCACTCCCGCGCGCGCGGACCCCCGACCTCGACGGCGTCGCCGGCGGCTTCGGATGGCACATGGTCCGCCGCCTCACCGAAGCCCTGACCGTCACTCCCGGCCCGGGTACCGGCAAGACGGTCTGCGCCCGGCTCGCCCGGTAACTCCCTCCGGGCCTCCGAGGGCTCCGAGGGCTCCGAGGGCGCCGGGGAGAGAAAGCAGCGGCACAGGTACCGGAACCTGCTTCCACCCGGCGGGATCTCCGGGACAGGCCCGGCGCGCTCGCGGCCGCATCCGCATCCGCATCCGCATCGGGAGGAAGCACCCCTTCGGGTGGTTTTCATGGCCGGATAAGGTAATGGGCGAACAAAGAGATGACCAAAAACGTCGCCCTGCCGCCGCGTGCTCTCCGGAGGAAACCATGGGAACCCATCGCACGTCGCTGCCGGGAGTCGGCGTCCAGTACGACTACACCACCGAGTCGGGCCAGCACATCTCCGTGGTCGTGCACCACGACGGACGGCGGTTCCTGGGGTTCTACGAGAAGGACGACCCCGATTCGTGCGTGCTCTCCGTCCCCCTGACCACTGCCGAGGCCACCGGGCTCGCGCATCTCATCGACGCGGCGCCGATCGACGCCGTACGCACCGAGGGGATCGACCTGGTCACCGAGCACATCCCGCTCGGGACCCGCTCCCCGTACGGCGGCCGGCACCTGGGGGAGACCCGGGCGCGGACGCGGACGGGGGCCTCGATCGTGGCCGTACTGCGTACGCACAGTGCTCACCCGTCGCCGGGACCGGACTTCCGGCTGGCCATCGGGGACACGCTCGTGGTCGTAGGCACGCGCGAGGGCGTGGACACGCTCTCCGAGATCATTGCGGAGGGCTGACCGTGCACGACACGACCGCACTGCTGGTGGAGCTGGGCTCCGTCATCCTGGGGCTCGGCATCATCGGGAGATTCGCCGGACGGATAGGCCTCTCGCCGATCCCGCTCTACCTGCTGGCCGGGCTCGCGTTCGGGGAGGGCGGTCTGCTGCCGCTCGGTGCCAGCGAGGAGTTCACCGCCATCGGGGCGGAGATCGGCGTCATCCTCCTGCTGCTCCTGCTCGGGCTGGAGTACAGCGCCTCGGAGCTCGTCACCAGCCTCAAGACGCAGTACCCGTCCGGGGTCGTCGACTTCGTCCTCAACGCGACGCCCGGCGCGGCGGCGGGCCTGATGCTCGGGTGGGGGCCCGTGGGAGCCGTCGCCCTGGCCGGGGTCACCTGGATCTCGTCGTCGGGCGTGATCGCCAAGGTGATGACCGACATGGGGCGGCTCGGCAACCGCGAGACGCCCGTCATCCTCGGCGTCCTCGTCATCGAGGACCTCGCCATGGCCGTCTATCTGCCACTGCTCACCGCGATGCTGGCCGGTGTGGGTCTGGCGGGCGGCAGCATGGCGCTGCTGATCGCGCTCGGGACCGTCGGGTTCGTGCTGTATCTGGCGCTGCGCCACGGCCGGCTCATCAGCCGTGCGGTGTCCTCCGACAACCCGGAGATGCTGCTGCTCGTCGTCCTGGGGCTCACCGTCCTGGTGGCCGGGGTGGCCCAGCAGCTGCAGGTGTCCGCGGCTGTCGGCGCCTTCCTCGTGGGCATCGCCCTCTCCGGTGAGGTCGCCGAGGGCGCGCGCAAGCTGCTGACACCGTTGCGGGACCTGTTCGCCGCGGTGTTCTTCGTGTTCTTCGGGCTGTCCACCGATCCGGCGGAGATCCCGCCCGTGCTGCTCCCGGCGGCGCTGCTGGCGCTCGTCACCGTCTTCACGAAGATCGGCACCGGCTGGTACGCGTCCCGGCGGGCCGGGATCGGACCGCGCGGCCGCTGGCGGGCGGGCGGCACGCTGGTCGCGCGCGGGGAGTTCTCGATCGTCATCGCCGGACTGGCCGTGGCGACGGAACCGCGGATCGGGCCCATCGCGACCGCGTACGTGCTGATCCTGGTGATCGCCGGGCCGCTCACCGCCCGGTGGACGGAACCGGTGGCCTCGAAGCTCCAGGCGGCGCTGGCCGGCAGGCGGAAGGGGCCCGCACCCGTGGACGACCGGCCGATGCCCTCGCACGACGACCTCACGCCGGAGCCCGCCGGGCGCGACGCCGACTGACGGGTCGTCGGCAGGGCGGAGCGGGGCGGCCGTGCGGAGGACACCGAGGAGCACCGCCGTAGCGTCGAGCGACGACGACAGCACCGGGGCCACGCCGTGCGCAGGGAGGGCTCCGCGCCGTGCGTGGGGGCTCCGCGCTCGTCCTGCCGCCGCACGGGTCCGGCCTGGAGAACGTCCGTCCGCACCAGGCGTACGGCCCGGGTTCCCGGGCCGTACGCCTGCGACCGCCGCCCGCCGCCGGCCGGTCCGCCTCCACCGGACCCCGGGGCGGAGCCCCGGGGTCAGAGCTCCTTCGCCGGCCAGTCCAGCAGCCGGGCGCCGATCACCGCCGTCTGCAGGGTGTAGCGGTGCATCGGGTCGGACGGATCCGACCCGGTCAGCTGGTGTATCCGCTCCAGCCGGTACGTCAGCGCGCGCACACTCAGCGACAGCCGGCGGGCCGTCTCGGCGGCGACGCAGCCCGCGTCGAAGTACACCGACAGCGTCCGCAGCAGCGGTTCCGCCCCGCCCCGCGCCTCCCTGAGCGGACCGAGCTCACTGCGCACCAGATCGGCCATCGCCTGCCGGTCCCTGGTCAGCACGGGGTAGACCAGCAGGTCGGAGGCGTACAGCACCGGGTCGTCGAGCCCCATCCGCTGCGCGAGATCGAGGGCGTCGAGCGCCTCGTCGTACGAGTGGACCACCCCGCCGGGACCGCGGTGCGGGCGGCCGACGGCGACCTGGTGGCCGTCCGTCGCGGCGTGGGCCTGCTTGGCGAAGTACCGCAGGACGTCCGGCTGGCTGCCCGGGGCGATGCAGACGAGACGTCCGTCCTTCGTCGTCAGCAGGATCTTCCGGCCGCTGAAGCGCGCGAGCATCGCCGACTCCACGCTGCGGGGCACGGCGTCGGACTCGGTGTACGCCTCGGGGCCCGCCGCCACCGCGACGGCGTGCGCCCTTGAGAGCC
>NZ_DATMVN010000375.1:0-5642 GCF_035563135.1 Streptomyces sp. | reverse complement strand
CGGGCGGCGAAGAAGGCCCCCAGGGCGGCGGGCACAGCCACGATCAGCAGGTTGATCCCCAGGCCCTCGCCGAGCAGCAGGGCGCTGAGCAGGGCTGTGGCGAAGACCGACCAGAGGGTCTCCGGGCCGATCGCGGGCGGGGACGGAGGACGCAACTGGGAAAGCGGGCCGGGGGAAGGCTGCCGGCCCGGGCGCTGCCGGGTATCCGCCCGTGGCGGCGCCTGGAGGTGGGCAGGCACCTTCGGGGCGTCCGGACCGGCGTTCCGCGGCGGTACCGGGGTGGAGGCCCGCGCCGGCTTCCCTGCCGGCGTCTTCACGCGGCCGGGACCTTCTGGTGCCGGCTCACTCACCGGCTCACTCACCGGGCCGGGCACGGCACCGAACGCGGCTTCGGACGCCGCGCCGGGCTCCGGTGACGTCTCGGGGCGTCTGGACGCATCGGACGAGCGATCGGGCATTGGGACCCCTCCCCCACCGGGGCCCGCTCGCACGGCCACATCGCGGCGCGACGGCCCCGGCGTCTCTAGGTGCACGCCCGCCAAGATCGATGAGGGCGGCGTGGCCGAAAGAGTAAGTCCCGCCGGGGCTGTTCGACCGATCGGGGTCACTGCTGTGGCAGGACCGTGACAGTGAAATCGCCGGGCCGCGGCCATGCCCCGCCGGGCCGCCGGCCCGGGCCGGACGGCCCGCCCCCCGTCGGCCGGGGCGGACGGTCAGCGGCGCGCCGGAGCGGGAGGGACCCAGTCGGGCAGCGGCTCCGTCCGGGCCAGCCAGTCGGCCGGAGGGGCGCCGGCCCGCTCCGCGGCGACGATTCCGCCGACGATGGCGCAGGTGGTGTCCACGTCACCGCCCGCCTGCGCCGTCACCCAGAAGGCCTGTTCGAAGTCGCCGAGGCTCCGAGCCGCCGACCAGAGGGCGAACGGCACCGTGTCGTGCGCACTCGTGCGGCGGCCGTTGCCGAGCACCGCCGCGACCGTACCCGCGTCCCGGTAGTCGAGCATGTCGCGCGCCCTGCGCAGCCCGGCACCGACCGCGCTGCGCGGTACGAGGGCGACGACACCGTCGAGCAGGCCTTCCGGCGTCGGCGGCCCTCCCGGCGCGGCGACGAGAGCGGCCGCCGCTGCGACGGCCATGGCCCCCACGACGGCTTCGCGGTGCTGATGGGTGGTGTATGAAGAGATCTCGGCCTGGTGGGTGGCCTGTTCCGGGTCGTGCGCGTACCAGGCGCCCAGCGGTGCGATGCGCATCGCCGAACCGTTCCCCCAGGAACCCTGGCCCTGGAAGAGGGCGGAAGCCAGCTCCCGCCAGTCGCCGCCCTCCCGCACCAGCCTGAGCAGCCGGTTCACCGCGGGCCCGTAGCCCCGGTCGAAGTCGTGGTGCCGGGCGAAGGAGTGGGCGAGCGCGTCCTGGTCGATGCGCTCATGGGCGGCCAGCACGGCGAGTACGGAGCAGGCCATCTCGGTGTCGTCGGTCCACTGCCAGTCGGCGGGCGGCAGGGCCCGGTCCTTGAGCAGCGGATAATGGGCCGGGACGAAGAACTGGGAGCCGAGGGCATCTCCCACGGACAGTCCACGCAGGCTGGCCAGAGCGCGTTCGAAGCGGTCGGAAGCGGAATCAGCGGTCATCGCTCTGCCACTCTATCCGGTGATGCCGTACGACTCAGGGGTGCGCCACTGCTCGAAGGGCCGGTCGAGCGTATAGCGGCCGTCCTCACCGAGCAGCAGCGTCCTGGTTTCGCCGTTCCCGGGATTGGACAGCGACTCGAACTCCGCCACCGACCAGTGGAACCAGCGCATGCAGAAGAGCCTCATGGTCAGCCCATGGGTGACCAGCAGCACGTTCGGCGGGTGGTCCGCAGCTTCGAAGCTGCGGTGGAGGCTCTCCAGGAACGCGTCGACCCGGTCGTACACGTCGGCACCGGACTCGCCCTGCGCGAAGCGGTAGAAGAAGTGCCCGTACGCGTCCCGGTAGGCCTTCTGCAGCCTGACGTCGTCCCGGTCCTGCCAGTTCCCCCAGTCCTGCTCACGCAGCCGGGGCTCTTCCCTGACACGCACGCGTTCCGGTGCGAGACCGAACGCCATGAACGTCTCGTGGGTGCGCCGGTAGGGCGAGATGTAGACGCTGACACGCTCGTCACCGAACGTCTCACGCAGCCGGGAGCCGGTCGCCGCCGCCTGACGCCGGCCCTTCGCCGTGAGCCTGAGCGCGTGGTCGGGCTCACGTTCGTAGACCGAGTCGTCGGAATTCCCTTCGGACTCACCGTGACGGACTAGAACGATGCGCTGCGGTCGTGCCATGCACCGACCCTAGATGCCGTCCGGCGCGATCGAGCAGTCGTGCGGGCTCCTGCGGGCGTATGTGACCAAGGGAACGCCGGTACGGGCGTGGGCCGGGGCGGGTCGCCCGGATACCGACGCCGCCGGACCGTCCGCGCCGGCGAGGGGGCGTGTCACCTGCCGTCCGCGTCGGCGAGGGCGCCCTTCCCGACCCCTCGCGCCGGCGAGGGCACGCGTCACACCGTCCACGTCGGCTCGAGCTGCACCACATCCCCCGTGAGCTCCTCCACGTCCTTCTCGGTACCCGCCCGCGCCGCGAGCCGGGCGATGCTCTCGGGCCGGTACTTGCCGCGTTCGGCGCTCGACTGCCACATCGACAGCACCAGGAACTCATGCCCCGGGGCCTCCCCGAAGACTCCGCGCAGCATCCCGGGGGACCCCGCCATGGCCGGGTTCCACACCTGTTGCTGCATGAGCGTGAAGTGGTCGGCACGATCCTCGTACACCCTGCTGTGCGCGACCCGGACCACGTCGGCGTCGGTGAATTCCGGCACGAAACCGGTCTTCACGTCGAAGCGGTACTCGAAGAGCTTGACCCGCAGGTCCTTGTACATGCCCGACTGCGCGGCGGCCAGCCGCTCGTGGCCCCGGGCCATGAAGGAGTCGTAGAAGACCCGGTTCTCCCAGAACGCGAACACATGGGCGACTTCGGGCTGTCCTCGGCTCCATCCGCCGCCCTGTCCCCGGAATCCCGGCTCACCGAGCAGCCCCGCCCATGTCCGCTGCCCCCGCTCGAAACCGCGGCGGTCCACCACGGTGCAGCGAATCCACTTGACCAGCACCGCGCCATCGTACGGCGCCCGGCGTGGCGCGGGTCACGCTCCGGGCGGACCAGCGGCGATGACCTGCGGGGACCCGCGCGAACCGGGCCGTGCGACTGGCCCGAATACGACGTCCGGATCCAACGCGGTTGGATCCACGGACAGTTACGGACATGATCTGAGGATGAAAGAGGTCCGTCGGTCCAGCAGCGAGGAGGCACGTTCGGTGAGTACTCCCAACAAGGACATCGAGAAGGTAGAAGTGAGGGTCAAGTGGGACCCCAGCGCCACCGGCGAGCCCGCCAACGACCTGGACATCATCGCGGCCGTGTACGGGAAGGACGCGCCCTACGGCAGCCCCGCCTACCTCGTGCACTTCGACAGCAGGTCACCTGACGGGACGATCACGCTCAACCGGGACAGCCGCACGGGGCAGGGTTTCGGTTTCGACGAGGTCATGACGCTCGAACTGAGCCGGCTGTCCGGCGCCTATGCCAGGGCCGTGGTCGGCGTGGCCATCCAGCAGCGCGACGGACGCAAGACCTTCGGCCGGATAGAGCACACGGCCGTGCAGATCCGCGAGGGATACACGATTCTGGCGGAGGACGACTTCTCCTCGGTGGCCGCCGCCACCGCCGCGGTCGTCGCCGAATTCGTCCGGGACTCCTCGGGATCCTGGGGCTTCAACGGAACCGTCCGCGGATTCGACGGCGATCCTGGTTCGTTCACCGCGGTGATGGGAAGCCGATCAGGCTGATGACCGGCAGGGCTGCGACCCCCCGGCCTGCACGAGAACGCATGAAAAGGTCGTTCTGATGATGCCGGTCTCTCTCGACGGTTTCTTCGAGGGGCCGGACCGGGATCTCGGCCGGCACCTCGCCGACGAGGAGGTGCACCGGAATTTCGATGAGCAGATGGGCACGGTGAGCGCCTTCCCGGACGGGCGGGTCACCTACGAATTGATGGCCGGTTTCCGGCCGACTGCGGACAGTGACCCGTCGAACCCACCCGTGGTGGCTGAATTCTCGGAGATCCGGCGGAACATGCCGAAGTTCGTCTTCTCCGGAACACTGGACCGGGCGGACTGGAACACCGCCGTGGTGCGCGACGTGGTCGTCGAGGACATCCGCGCGCTCCAGGCGCAGCCCGGCGGGGAGGTCGGCCAGCTGCGGGGACCGCGCCGGATGTCTCGTCCGATGCGACTCCGCCCGTTGCCACCTGGACCTGCCGGGAGTCATGAGTGCGCCGAGTTCGACTCGACCCAGGCGGCGGGGTGGCCGTGTTCACGGGTTCGCGGGTTCTGCGCCCACAGTTCGTGACGCGGTGGTCAGGAGGCCGGGAGACCGGTGTCGTCCCACTTCCATCCGGTGTGGGGGAACTGCTCCAGCAGGGCGGAGAGGGACGTCGCCTGGTGGATGGCGGATGACCAGTCTTCCGCGGAGACGTCGAGGGTCACCAGCGGTGGGGTGTCCTGACGGAAGTCGTAGGCAAGCAGCTCGCGGCTCCCGTCGCCACCGATGACGACAGCACCGGGAAAGCGTTTCTGGAATTCACCAGCAGCATTGTTGCTGATGAGCTCAGCCAGCGCGTTGATCACCAGGAAGTCGTCTGCGGGAGGAAGGGACCGGCTCAGACTCCCTGTAGTTCCCATGAAGTCCCGGTAGTCCTGGGGAAAGCGGACTCCGAAATGGCGCTCGGCTTGAGCGATCCGGTCGTCGTTCGAACTCATGGCGCAGTTCTATCAGGAGCGACGTCTGCCCGGTGGAGGCGGCCGCCTTGTGCTGCGGTGAGCCCGAGGTCAAGCCACAGATTCTGAATCAACCTGTTAAGCATCGGTTGATCCGGAAAATAGCATGTGAGGGCCTACGGCAACAGCGAGGAGGCCCGACCGAAAGGTCGGGCCTCCTCACGAACCCGGCATCACCAAGACCTCAGCGGATGCGTCGAGTTCCGGTCGGACCGGATGACTCCGGGGAGTCAGCTGCACCCGCTGGTCGAGCCGCAGCCCTCGCAGATGTAGCAGGAACCGGCGCGCTGCATCTTCGTACCGCACGAGAAGCACAGCGGTGCGTCCGCGCTGATGCCGAGCTGCATCTCGACCAGCTCGGCCGAGGTGTGCGCCGTCCTGGGCGTCTCCTTCTCGGCGGCGCTCCCCTCGGGCGAGGCGACCGCCTTCAGCGGCTGGACCTGCACGGGAGCGGACTGCGCCAGGCTCTCGGCGTCCATCTCGTCCTCCGCGAAGGCGGGCTCGTACGAACCGGTGTCGAGGTGACGCTGACGCTCCTCGGCCGAGTGGATGCCGAGCGCGGAGCGCGTCTCGAACGGCAGGAAGTCGAGCGCCAGGCGGCGGAAGATGTAGTCGACGATCGACTGCGCCATCCGCACGTCCGGGTCGTCCGTCATACCGGCCGGCTCGAAGCGCATGTTGGTGAACTTGGAGATGTAGGTCTCCAGCGGCACACCGTGCTGCAGCGCCAGCGAGATGCCGATCGAGAAGGCGTCCATCACACCGGCGAGGGTCGAGCCCTGCTTGCCCAGCTTGAGG
>NZ_DATMVN010000374.1:0-13934 GCF_035563135.1 Streptomyces sp. | reverse complement strand
GGGCGCCCGGCCGGCCTGATGCGCGGACAGGTGCCGGGCGGGGGCTTCTCGCCCGGATCGGACTGCGCAGACCTGTGCGCGCAGACCGCTGAATCGATTGCGTGAGACTGTCCGACCAGGCATCTTGGCCCCCATGATGATCAGAGAAGCCACGCACAAGGACTGGCCCGCAATCTGGCCGTTCTTCCGTACCATCGTCGCCGCAGGTGAGACCTTCACCTACCCGGTGGACCTTGGCGAGGAGACAGCCCGGGACTGGTGGCTCCTCCCGGATCCGGACCGCACGGTTGTCGCGGTCGACGAGGCGGGGACCGTCCTCGGCACAGCCAAGATGAACAAGAACCACATGGGCAACGGCTCGCACGTCGCCAGTGCCAGTTACATGGTCGCTTCGGAACACTCGGGCCGGGGTGTGGGCAGGGCGTTGTGTGAACACACCGTGGACTGGGCACGTACGACGGGATATCGCGCCATGCAGTTCAATGCCGTGGTGGAGACGAACATCCACGCCGTACGGCTGTACCGCTCCCTCGGTTTCGAGGTCATCGGGACCCTGCCGGAGGGATTCAAACATCCCGTTCAGGGCTACGTGGGGCTGCACATCATGCACAAGCTGCTCTGAAATGACCCTCACGGCCCGCCGGAGTGCCTGTGAGCACAGTGGCTTCCGGCCATCCTGGCGTGTCCGGCATGTCACAAGTGGCGGTGATCTGCGCAGGGTTGGCGTTTCCCTGAATCCGGGGGCGGGTGCGTCTCCCGGAACGGGGGGCAGTACTGTGCGCCCCACCGCCATCCCAGCGGTGAACTCATATGGAGGAAGAATCCATGACCATACCCAGGAGATCGTGGCGTGGCGCGGGAGCATTCGCGGCCGCTGCGGTAGTCGGTCTGGCAGGCGGGGTCATCACCGCCGGTCCGGCCGCAGCTCACACCCCCACCTGGGCCGTGACCTGCTCCGAAGTGACACTCAACCTCACGGCCTACTCGGCCGAAGCCACCAACGAGGTGACGGTCTCCGTCGTGGGCGGCGAAGATCTGCTTGCCACGACCCAGTTCGGCCGGGACTTCAGCACGAAGACCCCTCTCCAGCTTCCGGAGCACGACAAGGAGCTGACCGTCCGCCTCGTCGTCAAGGCCGGGGACGACGACAGGTACTCCGTCGAGGACACGAAGACCGCTCCGGTGTGTGAGGGCGAGACCCCGTCGCCCACCCCGACCGAGGCGACACCTTCGGCGGCTCCGAGTACGGAGCCGCCGGCCTCGGAGACCCCCGAGCCGAGTGAGACCGCCACGGAGGCCGCACCGGCCCCCGCGGAGCCGAGCAGCAGTGCGCCGGACCTGGCCGAGACCGGTTCGTCGTCCGCCACGCCCGTCATCGGCGGAGCCGCACTCGCGGTTCTGCTCGCCGGCGGCGGCATCCTGTGGTCCGTCCGTAAGCGCCGCAGCACGCAGCACTGACGCGTCCTCAACACTTCGGCACAGCGGTGGCTGAACACCGGTGTTCCTGGCGGGGGCGTACTGCATCGACTGCGATGCAGTACGCCCCTTTCGCGCCCCGTCCCACTGCGGCAGCAGCCGCGACTGCCGGGAGCAGGCTCAGGAAGCGGGTCCGATCTCGCACCAGACGGCCTTGCCCTCTCCTCGGGGCTCGATGCCCCAGCGTTCGGCAACCGCGTCGAGAAGCAGCAGACCACGTCCGGAAGTCGATGTCTCGCCCGGGGTGCGGCGCCGCGGCCAGACACTCGAGCGGTCCTGGACCGACAGCCTGATGCGCCGCACGGGCTCCGGCAGCACCTCCAGCGTCAGCACCGCCCCGCCCTCCGTATGCAGCAGCACATTCACCAGCAGCTCTCCCGTGACCAGCTCCGCGTCGTCCGCCAGCCCGGCGAGGTCCCAGTCCGTCAGCGCCTGACGGACGATGGACCGGGCCTCCGACAGGCCCTGAGGATCCGCCTGATGGATGTACTGGTGCAGCCGGGGAGCACGCGGTGACCCGAGATCCGGGCTGCGTCGCAGGACCAGCAGCGCCACGTCGTCACCCGACCCCCACCGCTCCCACAGCCGGTCCGACAGATGGTCGGCCAGTGCCTCGGCGCCGTCGGGTCCGCCGCTCACCTCATGGATCAGCGCCGCGACACCCGCATCGACATCGGCTCCCGGTTCCTCGACCAGTCCATCGGTGTACAGGACGAGTGTCTCGCCGGGCACCAGGTCAAGACGGGTCTCCGGGTACTCCTCGTCCCGGAAATCCGTGGAGATCCCCAGCGGCAGGCCTCCGCGCACCCGAGGGGCTCCCACCCGCCCGTCGGTGTGTTTGATCAGTGGTCCGAAGTGGCCTGCACGCGCCACGCGCACCGCCCCCGTGGCGAGGTCGACCTGCGCGTATGTCGACGTCGCGAACCGCTCGGTGTCGAGTTCGGCGAGGAATCGGGAGGCCCGCGCCAGTACGGTCGCCGGAGGGTGTCCCTCGGCGGCGTACGCGCGCAGTGCTATACGCAGCTGGCCCATGATCGCCGCGGCATGCGTGTCGTGCCCCTGCACATCGCCCACCACCACACCGACACGGCCTCGGGGGAGCGTGATCACGTCGTACCAGTCACCACCGACCTCCCGCCCGCTCCACGCCGCGTGATAACGGACTGCGATCTCGCCGCCCTCGATCTCCTGGATCCGGCGCGGGAGCATGGCCGACTGGAGCCCCGTGGCGAATTCACGTTCCTCGTCGAAGAGGATCGCCCGCTGCAGCGACTGCGCCACGATGGCAGCCAGTCCCAGACACAGAATCCTCTCGTCCGCGCTGAACGCCGTGCTTTCACGGTAGAAGAGCGCGAGCCCGCCCAGTGAGCGGGCCTGGGCTATCAGCGGGAGGTAGGCGACGGCACGGAAGTTCAGTTCACCGATGTGCGGTTCGAGGACCGGGTAACGCCGGATCAGTGAACCGAGTGAGGTGATGAACCGTGGGCGTCCGCTGAGGATCGTGTCCCCGAGGGGAAGTCTCGCATCGAGCTGTCCGGAACCCAGGCCTTCGAGAACCTCCACCGAGTCACCGCTCAGCGCGATGATCTTGAGCGCTGAATTCTCCACCAGGCCGAGCGCCAGCCCGTCCGCACCGATCCCGACGAGGCCTCCCGGGCCGGTGAGCGCGGCGGTGACGTCGTCCACGGTCACCGCGCGTGACATCGCGGCGGTGGTGCGTTCGACGATGCTCGTCCGGCGGCGGCGCCGTTTTTCCAGATCCAGCGCGAAGGCCGAATGGGTGACCTCAGCCGTTGCGTCCCGCACCACACCGATGACGCGGTGCGCCCGGCCGTCACCGGACCGCAGGATCCGAGCCTGAACGTGTGTCCACTGGCGGGTCCCGTCCGCCATGGGCACCTGGAAGTGGACGCTGTACGAGCTGCTCCCGCCGGAGATCGCCTCGTCGATGGTGGTCTCGAGGCGCGCCCGGTCCGTCGCGTCCAGCCGGTCGATCACGGCGGACGGCGACGCCTCGAAGCTTGCGGCATCCAGGCCGAAGACCATCAGCCCGGCTTCGTCGACGTCGACGGCCCGGGCGTCCAGATCCCACTCGAAGGTGCCGGTCCGGTTCAGGGCGAGCCGTTCGTCGGTCCCGGTGTCACCGGCACGTCGCCGTTCGAGCCGGAGCCGCGAGGCTGTTTTCTCGTCCGGTCGCGGTGAGGGGTCGGTCATGCCTCCTCCGGAGGTGGTCCGGCGGGGCTGCTGGACGTCGCGGCCCGTAGATCTCAATTGTCGAGCCCGCGATGCGGGAGTGCCACAGCGGTTCCACAGGGGACCCGGCGCCGGAGCCCCGCGGCGGCCGTCGCAGAATGACACGCAGAGATCGTCCACGGATGACCGGAGCGCACCTATGAACGACGACGAGCCCGTCCTGCTGCACACCGAGGGCCGCGTCCTGCACATCACCCTCAACCGCCCCCAGGCCCTGAACGCCCTCACGCACACCATGGTGCGAGGCATCAGTGAAGCGCTCGCTCCGGCCGCCGAGGACGACGCGGTCACCGCCGTCGTGATCGGCGGAGCCGGCGAGCGGGGCCTCTGCGCGGGGGGCGACATCCGGTCGATCTACGAGGACGCCCGTGCGGGCCGTCGAGGGTCCGTGGACTTCTGGCGTGACGAATACCGGCTCAACGCCCAGATCGCCAGGTTTCCGAAACCGTACGTGGCGCTCATGGACGGCATCGTCATGGGCGGGGGCGTGGGTGTGTCGGCCCACGGCGACGTGCGTATCGTGACCGAGCGGTCACGTGTCGCGATGCCCGAGACCGGGATCGGCTTCGTGCCCGACGTGGGGGGCACCTATCTGCTGGCCGCGGCGCCGGGCGAGCTCGGTACCCATCTCGCTCTGACCGGCCGGGCCGTGGACGCGGCGGACGCCATCCTGTGCGGGCTGGCCGACCACTTCGTCCCGTCGCACTACCTCGCCGGCCTCACCGCCGAGCTCTCCCGGAGCGCCACGCCCGCAGACGTGGCGGGCACCGTGCGGCGATATGCGACCGACGCCCCGGAAGGGGAACTCGCCGCACACCGCGCGTGGATCGACGACTGCTACGCCGCCGACACCGTCGAGGAGATCATCGACAGGCTGGAGGGCAGTGGACTGCCCGCCGCCAAGGAGGCTGCCGGCATGCTCCTCTCCGCATCACCCACCGCTCTCAAGGTCACCCTGGCCGCCGTGCGCCGTGCCGGACGGCTCACCAGCCTCGAAGCAGCCCTCGACCAGGAGTTCCGTGTCTCCTGCCGGGCCTTCACCGGGCATGACCTGGTGGAGGGGGTGCGCGCCCGGATCATCGACAAGGACCGCACACCCCGATGGAGCCCCGCCGAGCCCGGCGAGGTCACCGCCGCCGAGGTCGCCCGCCATTTCGAGTCGCTGGGCGACCAGGAACTGGGCCTCGCCTCGGATTGACGCCCTCCGTCGCGCACCGGCCCTCCGGACCCCCTGTCGGCAGGGGTCCGGAGCGCCGCTCATACGCGTATCGTCAGCCGGTCCGCGGCCCGGTCCCAGGCCCGGGCGTCTCCTTGCGGGGCGTAGTGGCGCAGCTCCTGGGTGCGTGCGACGAGCCTGCGCATGTCAGGCAGCCCGCCCACCAGCCCGTCGGCCCGGGCCTGGAGCAGTACATTGCCGAGCGCGGTGGCTTCGGCAGGTCCCGCGGTGACCGGCAGCCCGGTCGCGTCGGCGGTCCACTGGCACAGCAGCTCGTTGCGCGACCCGCCGCCCACCAGATGGATCCGTGTCAGCTCACGGCCGGCCAGCCGGGCGGCCGCGAGCAGAGTCCTGCGATGGGCCAGTGCCAGGCTCTCCAGCACGCAGCGCGCGTATCCTCCGGGGCCGTCCGGCGTCGCCTGCCCGGTGCGGGCGAGAGCGGCGTCGATCCGTGAGGGCATGTCACCCGGCGCCAGGAACTCCGGATCATCCGGGTCGATCACGGCGGCGAACGGCTCTGCTCGCGCCGCGTCCGCAAGGAGACTCGCGAGACCCATCGAGGTACCGTCGCGTTCCCAGGTACGACGGCATTCCTCCAGCAGCCACATTCCCATGATGTTGCGGAGGTAGCGCACCGTGCCGTCCACACCGCGTTCATTGGTGAAATTCGCGGCTCTCGACTCCTCGGTCAGCACCGGCGCGTCCAGTTCGAGGCCGGCCAGCGACCAGGTACCGCACGACACATACGCGAATCCCGGTTCGGCCGCAGGAACCGCGGCCACGGCCGACGCGGTGTCGTGCGAGGCTACGATCGTCACCGGTGTCCCCGCCGGCAGGCCGGTGAACCCGGCCACGTGCGGAAGCACGGTGCCCGCTCGCTGGCCCGGTTCGCGCAGCGCGGGGAACAACGAGCGCTCCAGCTCCAGCCGCCCGATCAACGCATCGGACCAGTCACCGGTGCGGGCGTCGAACAGGCCGGTCGTGGACGCGTTGGTCACTTCCGCACCCACCGAACCCGTCAGCCAGTACACCAGCAGATCGGGCATCAGCAGCAGTGTCCGTGCCGCCGGCCACTGTGCCGACGGTCGGTGGGCGGCCAGTTGGAAGACAGTGTTGAACGGCAGGTGCTGCAGCCCGACGATGCCGTACAGCTCCTGCGCGTCGAAGCGGGCCAGTACCTCCTTCGCAGCCGCGGCGTTACGCCCGTCGCGGTAGTGGAACGGCAGGCCGAGGAGCGACCCGTCGGCGTCCAGGAGGCCGTAGTCCACGGCCCAGGTGTCGATGCCCACCGAGACGACGGGGCCACTGCGCGCCGCCGCGCGCAGCCCGTCCAGCACGCCCTGGTACAGGGCGAGAACATCCCAGCGGAGCCCGTCGGGGAGCCGGACCGGTGTGTTGGGGAAGCGGTGCACCTCGGCCAGCACCAGCTCGTCGGGGCCCACCCTGCCGGTGATCACCCGGCCGCTCGTGGCGCCCAGGTCCACCGCGGCGAACACCGGGCCGTGTTGTGAAGTCGCAGACATGGGAAATCTCATCCGATCCGGGCAGAGCGGCGCCCCGGGTGTTCACAGAACAGCATCCGGGGCGCGGCGGAGTGGTACAAGGTCAGCGCAGGAACGCCGCCGCCACACCGGCATCGACGGGGATGTGGAGGCCGGTGGTGTGGGTGAGGTCCCCACCCGTCAGTGCGAATACGGCGTTGGCGACATGCTCCGGAAGCACCTCGCGCTTCAGGATCGTGCGCTGGGCGTAGAACTCGCCCAGCTTCTCCTCCTCGATGCCATAGGTGGCCGCGCGCTGGGCGCCCCAGCCGGCTGCGAAGATTCCCGAGCCGCGTACGACGCCGTCCGGGTTGATCCCGTTGACCCGGATGCCGTGCTCACCGAGCTCGGCCGCCAGCAGACGCACCTGGTGCGCCTGGTCGGCCTTCGTGGCCGAGTACGCGATGTTGTTCGGGCCCGCGAACACGGCGTTCTTGGACGCGATGTAGACGATGTCACCGCCGAGACCTTGCGCCCGCATCACCCGCGCGGCCTCGCGGGACACCAGGAACGAACCGCGGGCCATGATGTCGTGCTGCAGGTCCCAGTCCCGGGCCGTGGTCTCCAGCAGAGGTTTGGAGATGGAGATCCCGGCGTTGTTCACGACCAGGTCCACACCGCCGAAGGCCAGCGCGGCGGCCTTGAACGCATCAGTGATCTGCTCCTCGGACGTGACGTCGACCGTCACCGCGACGGCCTTGTCCGGGCCGCCGAGCTCCTCTGCGACAGCCGCCGCGTTCACGGCGTTCAGATCCGCGACGACGACGCACGCGCCCTCCGCGACGAGCCGGTGCGCCACGGCCTTGCCGATGCCGGACCCGGCGCCGGTGACCAGCGCGACCCGCGTGGCCAGAGCCTTCGCCTTCGGCATCCGGCGGAGCTTGGCCTCCTCCAGCTCCCAGTACTCGATGCGGAACTTCTCGGACTCCTCGATCGGCGCATACGTGGAGACGGCCTCGGCACCGCGCATCACATTGATGGCGTTGAGGTAGAACTCCCCGGCGACCCGGGCGGTCTGCTTGTCCTTGCCGAACGAGAACATGCCGACACCGGGCACCAGTACGATCGCCGGGTCCGCTCCGCGCATCGCGGGCGAGCCGGGCGCCGCATGGCGTTCGTAGTACGCGCGGTACGCGGCCCGGTACTCCTGGTGGAGCGCCTCGAGCCGGGCCACCGCCTCCTCCAGCGGTGCGTCGGCCGGCAGATCGAGGACCAGCGGGCTGACCTTCGTGCGGAGGAAATGGTCCGGGCAGGACGTGCCGAGGGCGGCGAGACGGGGGTGCTCGGCGCGTGAGAGGAAATCCAGTACGGGCGCCGCGTCGGTGAAGTGCCCCACCTGGGCCCGGTCCGTGGACGCCAGCCCGCGGATCACCGGAGCGAGGGCCGCTGCCCGCTCCCGGCGCGCCTCCTCGTCCAGGGCCTCCCGGCCCGGGAGCACGGGGCCGAAGGGCTCCTTCCTGCCGTGCTCATCGAGGAACGTCTCAGCGGTACGGATCATCCACAGGGCGTTGCGCTCACACTCCTCGGAGGTGTCACCCCAGGCCGTGATGCCGTGTCCGCCCAGGATCACACCGACCGCCTGCGGATTGGCCTCCTTGACGGCCGCGATGTCGAGCCCCAGCTGGAAACCCGGCCGGCGCCAGCCCACCCAGGCGACCTTGTCACCGAAGCACTCGGCGGTCAGCTTCTCGCCGTCGGCCGCGCAGGCCAGCGCGATCCCGGAGTCCGGGTGCAGGTGATCGACATGCGAGGCCTCGACCAGTGCGTGCATGGCGGTGTCGATCGACGGGGCGGCACCGCCCTTGCCGTGCAGGCAGTAGTCGAACGCCGAGACCATCTCGTCCTCGTGCTCCACCCCCGGGTACACGGCCTTGAGTGCCCGTACACGGTCCAGCCGGAGCACGGCGAGACCGGCCTCGGTCAGCGTGCCGAGGTCACCGCCCGAGCCCTTGACCCAGAGCAGTTCGGCCTCGCCACCGGTGACCGGGTCGGTTTCCGTCGCCTTCGCCGAGGCATTGCCGCCGGCGTAGTTGGTGTTGCGGGGGTCGCAGCCGATCCGATGGGCGCGCTCCAGGAGCGCGGCGACTTCGGCGTGCGTCGCGGACGTCATGAGGGTTCCTTCGGGAAGAGACGGGGAAGGGCGGGCTGCCGGACGTGCGAGGGCGGGGGAGCGGGGATCAGGCTCCCCAGCCCGCCTGCTCGCCACCGACGCGGTCGGCGGCGATGCGTTCCTGGTTGCCGGAGGCGAGATAAGCCGCGAAGGGGTCGCGCGCCAGTCCGAGCTCCTCGCGGACCTCGGCGAGCAGCGGCCGTACATCGGTGTTGAACGCGTCCATCAGCACCCCGTTCGCGGCCAGGACATCACCGGAGCGCTGGGCCTCGGCCAGTGCCCCGGCGTCGATCAGCAGTGCCTTCGCGGTTGCTTCCTGGACATTGGTGACCGAGCGGATGACCGCCGGGATCTTGGCCTCGATGTTGTGGCACTGGTCGAGCATGAAGTTGACGTTGGTACCGGCCTCGAGACCACCGTTCTTGACCACCTCGTGCATGATCCGGAACAGCTGGAACGGGTCGGCGGCGCCCGCCATCAGGTCGTCGTCCGCGTAGAAACGGGAATTGAAGTCGAATGCGCCGAGCTTCCCCTCGCGCAGCAGGAAGGCCACGATGAACTCGATGTTGGTGCCCGGTGCGTGGTGGCCGGTGTCGACGACGACCTGGGCCTTCGGTCCGAGCTTGAGGCAGTGGGCGTACGAAGTGCCCCAGTCCGGTACGTCGGTGGTGTAGAAGGCGGGCTCGAAGAGCTTGTACTCCAGGAGCATCCGCTGGTTGTCGCCGAGGCGTTCGTACACCTCTGCGAGTGCCTCGGCCAGACGGTCCTGGCGGCCCGCTATGTCGTCCTGGCCGGGATAGTTGGTGCCGTCCGAGAACCACAGCTTGAGGTCGGACGACCCGGTGGCATCCATGATGTCCACGCACTCGAGCAGATGATCGGTCGCCTTGCGGCGGACCCCGGGGTCCGGGTGGGTGACCGATCCCAGTTTGAAGTCGTCGTCCTGGAAGACATTGGAGTTGATCGCTCCGATCCGCAGGCCGAGTTCTCCGGCATACCGGTTCAGCGCTGTGTAGTCCTCGACCCTGTCCCACGGAATGTGCAGTGACACCTTCGGGGCGACCCCGGTATGGGCGTGGACCTGTGCCGCGTCCGCCAGCTTCTCGAACGGGTCGCGCGGTACACCGGGTTGCGCGAAGACCTTGAAGCGGGTTCCGGAGTTGCCGTAACCCCAGGAGGGCGTCTCGATGACCTGGGACTTCAGAGCTGCCTTGACGGCCGACACATCAGACATGAACACCTCGTAAGCAGAGTCATCCGACGACCGGTCAGGATCGAGGATGTGAATCGTTTCATCCGGAACGTACGCTAGATTTGAGCACTGCTGCTAGTCAAGCGACCAGTCAAGTTTCTTCTCGATTTGAATCAATTCATCGAGTCCGACGCAGAGGCTTCCCCTTGACGGCCGTGCATCGGTATGTGGCCAGAAGGCCACCTGCCCTGGCTGTACGGACCCCGTCCGCAAAGCTCCGGCCGGTCAGACGTGACGCGGCCTGCTCGACGAGCTGTTCCGCGGCGGCGGGAGCGGGAGAAGCTGCGCCTCCTGGCCCCGGTGCCCATCCGCTTCGTCCACGACCGGTGGGTGGGCGGGCACGCGGAGTCCCGGGCGTATCCGGGAGGCGATCACCGATCCTGAGGTCAGGAGCAAGTGCGACTTCGGCGCCCGCGTCATCCCGGACCGGGTCCAGGGCGCGCGCTTCGAGAAGGGCGCGCCCTGGGCCCGCTGGGGGAGGGCGTAATCGGGAGGCCGACCCGCCGCGCAAGCCGGTCCAGGGCGTGGTCGCGCTCCGGAGCGACGAGGTGAGGGGCAGGGCCCGCCCGTCTCATCCGGGAAATCGAGCCCGGCCGCGGCTCCTGTCGGCTGACCGTCGCCCCGACGAACTCCGTGAGGACGCCGAGGGGGAACCGAACGGCGACCGGCCGGTGTTCCTCTCCGGCCTGAAGAACTGGCTGGAGGCGAGCGAAGACCTCCCCACCACCGGTTCGCTCCTGTACGGCGGTCAGTGAGTGACGGCCCGCCGCGGTGGGCCCCCGGTGAAGTGCCTGCCCCGACCCACGCTGCCGGGCCCTGCCGGCGGGGCACCCGCCGTGACCGGGACCGGTCAGCGGGGACCCGTCAGGCTCGGTTGAAGCTTCCGCACGAGAGTGAAGAGCCTGTCCTCGTTCCCCGCGAGGCCGGCGCTCCGCAGAGCCTCGTCCGCCTCCTCGATCGGTGAGGCGAGCAGCGGCATGTACAGAGGAGCTTCGGCCGGGTCGGCGAGCGCAGCACGTGTGGTGGCCAGCAGACGGATGTACGCCTGGGCCGCAGCGATTTCGGCTTCTTGCATCTCAGCATCTCCCGGTCGGAGGTCTTGGGCCGTCAAGCATCCCCTATGGGTCTGACAATGCTCTTCGGCCACTGCGGAACGCCCTTCAGGAAGGGAGCGCGGCCGGCGGTTCGACCTCGAGGAAGCGCCGTCGACGCGGACCGCGGTAGAGCAGTGCCGTCCAGCCCAGTCGCCGCAGCGCCGTGGCGCACCCGGCCAGTGCCTCCTCCTCGCCATGGGCCGTTCCACTGCCCGGTGGGCCGGCCCACTCCACTCGCACCGAGCCGGGCGCCTCCCCCTCGCAGACGCGGTAGCCCGTGGCGGTCCGCTCTCCGGACGGACCGACCGCCGACGCGGGTATCCCGGCGGCCTCCAGGGCCAGCGCCACGGCACGGAGCGGCCGGTGCCGCTCCCACGGGGCCGGCTCGCCTTCGGGATCCACCCGCCCCGCACAGGTCAGCCGCCTGATCTGAAGCATGCCTTCGAAAGCGGTCCGCACTTCCTGGGCACGCCCGGCCGCGCCCTCCGGGGACGCGGGGCCATCACCGGTCGCGGGCTCGAAGCCCCTGTCCTGCGACGCGCTCATGTCCTGCCCCCTCCACACCTGTACCGAGTCCTGCGGACAAGTGTGCGTCCGCTCACTGACAGAGGCCGCTCCGCCGTCTTTGTGCACACCCGTAAACTTGGCGGAGATCACACACGGAGGAACCAGGCACGTGCCCCACGACGACCCGACCGCCGCACCCGTCATCGAACGGGCTGCCCTGCGTGCCGACTGCATGAACTGCTTCGGGCTCTGTTGCGTGGCGCTGACGCTGACCGCGTCGGCGGACTTCGCGATCAACAAGGACGCGGGGACGCCCTGCCCCAGTCTGGCGGACGACTTCCGCTGCGGTATACACACCCGGCTGCGCTCCGAGGGCTTTTCCGGCTGCACCGTGTACGACTGCTTCGGCGCGGGCCAGAAGGTCTCCCAGGAGACCTACGGCGGCCGGGACTGGAGGGCTGCGCCGGACACCGCCCGGCAGATGTTCCAGATCTTCCCCGTGATGAGGCAGCTCCACGAACTGCTCTGGTACCTGACGGAAGCCCTCGCCCTGCCCGCCGCCACCCGGCTGCACGCCGACCTCAGCGACGCCCTCGGCACCACGGAGCGTCTCACCGGCCTGCCCGCCGACGAACTCGCGGAGCTGGACGTCTCCGCTCACCACGACAGGGTGGCCGCCCTTCTGCTGCGCGCCGGGGAACTCGAACGCGCCACGGTTCCCCGCCGCAGGAAGCGCAGTCAACGGGGTGCCGACCTCATCGGAGCCCGGCTCAAGGGTGCCGATCTCCGGGGAGCGGAGCTCCGAGGGGCATACCTCATCGCTGCCGACCTGCGTGGAGCCGATCTGCGCGGGGCGGAACTCATCGGTGCCGACTTCCGTGACGCCGACCTCTCCGACGCAGACCTCACCGGCGCCCTCTTCCTCACCCAGGCCCAGCTGAACGCGGCGAAGGGAAACACCGCCACGAAGCTGCCGGACTCCCTCACCAGGCCCCCGCACTGGGCGGAGAGCGGGCCCGGCACAGCCTGAACCTCCGTGCTCACCCCTCGGTTTCCTCCCGGTCGGCGTCCACATGAACGATCATCCGGTTCAGGGCGATCATCCTCCCGTTCGTGGCGTGATGAACGGTGCGCACCAGGTGTACGCCGCCCGGAGCGGCGAAGCCCATGCCGTGGGCCTTCATGGTGACGGTCACCCTGAGCGCCGGTGCTCATGCCGTACCCCGGCCATCTCGTTGAACGCGCATCCCCTTTCACGGTGATCGGTGGTCGCAGCCATACCGGTCCACTCCTCGTCGGCCAGCGCGAGGACGGCCCCGCGCGGATCGAACGACGGCGCGGCGAGGCGTTCGTGTACGTACTCCTCGAACGAGTGGAAGGGCCCCCGGCCCGGGGTGCCGGCGGCACACTCCTTGTCGAGCTCGTACAGGCGACGGCGGTGTGACGGGCTCTCACCGGGCTGCGCGAACGTGGTCAGCCGCACACCTGAGGCCCGGCAGCGCTCGGCATACGGCGCCCAGCGGACCGTGTCACAACCCCGCACGTCCAGCTCCAGCCTGAGCCGCGGCTCACCCGCGGCGCGGCCCGCCCTCCGGTGCCCCGGCCTCGCCCGATCCGTCCTGTTCCACCGCGGCTCTGAGGCGCTCAAGCGTCGTGCGGATGTTGCCGCGCTGGAACTCCGCGAACGTATGACCACGCGTCGCGACCCGGTCGAAGGCGTTGGCGAGAAAGTCGGGCCATGTCCGCCGGCCGTCCGTCCAGGTCTCCGTGACCCGGGTGGCGCCGTCGACCGCCTCGAAGCGGTATTCCCACAGTGCGATGGCGCCCGGCAGCCACGGTCGCCGGACCCCGATCGCGTGCACGCGAAAGGCGAACCGCTCGCCGGGGTCAGCGGCCGTCACCGTGCACCTGGTCGTCCAGCGGAAGGAGCCGCGTCTGTTGTGCCCCTCGAAGACCATGCCGACATGGGCCTTGAGCTGCTTCCCGACTATCCTCGCGCCCCGGTTCTCCGGACTCCAGCGTCCCATCGCCGTGGGGTCGCTCAATTCTTCGTACACGGCTGACGGTGCTGCCCGGATCAGGATGCTGTCCGATACGGACATGGTGCGGGTCATGTGGCACTCCTCGTCCTCGGCCGGCCGGGGCCTCACACCCGAGCCGGGCGGAGCATGTGCGAACGGCCGGCAGTGCTGGTTCGTCGAAACAGTGTTGCGTACACACAAGAGAACCCAGGACGCCGGGCCCGAGAAGCCCGCACATGCCGGGCAACAGCGACCTCGGTCCCTCCCGCACCGCGCCTCGCCGGTGACCGGACGCGGCCCGGTGCGGGAGGCAACGGCGCGGTCACCGTGGAGGCTGCGCACCGCCCGGTCAGGCGCGCCACTCGGTGGTGCGCTCCGGGGAGGCGTCGGCCAGGGCCTTGGCGATGGCTTCGGCGTCGCCCCGGTTCCCGTAGACGGGCGTACCGGGCTGCTGGCGCCAGGAC
>NZ_DATMVN010000373.1:0-7388 GCF_035563135.1 Streptomyces sp. | reverse complement strand
GCCGTGTACGACCCGTTCACCGAGACGTGCACCGTGGCCTCCGCGGGCCACCCCGCCCCCCTCGTCATCGAACCGGGCGGTGACGCCTTCGTCGTCGGCCTGCCCGTGGGGCCGCCGCTGGGGACGGCGGACCGGTCCCCGGTCGCGGCGGTCTCCGTCCCGCTCCGGGAGGGCAGCCTGATCGTGCTCCACTGCAACGCGCTGCGCGGCCACGCCCAGCCCTCCTCGGGCGCGCTGCGCCAGGCGCTCACGCCCACGGACCGGCCGATGCGCGACCTGTGCGACGCGATCGCCTACACCCTGCCGGACAGCCCCGACCTCCGGGGCTCCGCCGTGCTGCTGGCCCGGACCCACGCCATGCCCGCGGACCGTTACGCCGCGTGGGAGCTCCCCTACGACAAGACGGCTCCGGCGACCGCACGCCGCCTCACGTCCAAGACGCTGGCGGACTGGCACCTGGAGGGCGACACGGGCGACGCCACCGAGCTGATCGTCAGCGAACTGGTGACCAACGCCGTGCGGTACGGCCGCCCGCCGGTGAAGCTGCGCCTCATCCTCGACCGGGGGCTGACCTGCGAGATCCGGGACGGCAGCACCACCGCCCCGTACATGAAGTACGCCGGGACGGTCGACGAGGGCGGGCGGGGGCTCTTCATCATCTCCCAGCTCGCCACGCTGTGGGGCACCCGGTACGCCGCCGAGGGCAAGACCGTCTGGTCGGAGCAGGTGATCCCCGGGGGAGGGGCCTGAGGCGGGTGCCGCTCGTCCTCGGAGGGCCCCTACACGTCCTCGGAGAGTGTGTGCGTGACCAGTGCGTTGGCGTGGCCGTGCCCCAGGCCGTGTTCGGTCCTGAGCCAGGCGACGAGCTCCATGTGCCTGGTCAGGGGCGAGGACCGGATGAGGTCCTTCCACTCGGCGGCCGGGCGGCCGTACTTCTTCTCGATCGAGGGGAAGTAGCTCGCCGGGCCCTTCACTGCCGCTTCGGTCATGTCGCGTATCCCGTCCCTGAGTCCGGTCGTGGCGAGCACCACGAGGTGCTCGCGCGTCTCTCAGGGCTTATGACTGCCGGAGGGCGCAGAAGTGATCGGTGGGCGCACAACGGGCTTCAGTTGTAGGCGAACAAAGGGGTGTCTCGTGTCAACGCCCGTGAAATACTTCTGTGTTCGGGGACCCGCCCCTCGTATGACGAGGGTGACGGGGTCGATGGGCTGATAGGGGCAGGCGTGGCAGACGGGGCGAACACGGACGGGCAGGATCAGGGACGGGAGACGGTCGAGTTACGCATCAGCCTCACCGGGACGCACACCCGGCGCGACGACCTCCAGGCCCTGCACACCTGGCTCAAGAAGGCGCCGGTCATCGAGGACGCGCTGAAGCGGAACGAGCTCGGACTCCAGCGCAAGGACTCGTTCACGCAGGTCGAGGCGATGGGCGGGGAGCTGATCCAGGACATCATCCTGGTCGTGTCCGTCGAGCTGGCGCGCTCCGTGGCCGAGAACGCCTGGCGGTCCGTGGAGACCTGGCTGCGCAACCGGCGGAGGTTCGCCGATCCTGATGAGGCGCCCCGCGTCACGCTGGAAGGGCCGACCGAAGGCCCGGGCTCCGACCTCAGGCGGGACACCGGACCCGGTTCCGAACCCGGAGCCGGCTCCGGGCCCGGGTCCGCATCCGGGCCCGGCCCCGGGTTTGAGCCCGGACCCGGCCGGGGCAGGGGGCCGGACGCGGGTTCCGGCTCCCGTGGGGACGACCGAGCGGGCGGCGGCGACGAGCCCGGAGAGGTCTAGCAGCCATGCCGCCGTACAACGCGCGCGGCGAGGAGAACAGGGCCAAGCGGCACAGAGCCGTGCTCATCGGGGTCGAGCACTACGCGGGCAATCGGAACGACCTTCCGGCCGTCACCACGAACCTCCGCCTCATGCGCGAGGCCCTGACCGCCGACCGCACCGGGGTGCTCGGCCCGGAGGACCTCGTCGTGGTCCCCACGGGCGGAGATCCGGCGGCCGGCGTCGATCCGCTCCGGGTGCGCGCCGTGCTGACCGCTGCCCGCAAGGAGGTGACCGGGCTGCTGGTCGTCTACTTCGCCGGGCACGGCATCGTGCGCCCCGACGGCAGCGACCTCAACCTGATGTTCACCGACTCAGCGGTGCTCAGGGACCAGCACCACTCCTTCCTCGGCACCCTGTCCTGGCGTGACGACGTCATGCCCGAGCTGCGCAGTTCCCACGCCGACTGGGTCGTCGTCATCCTCGACTGCTGTTTCGCCGGTAACGCCCTCGCGGCCTTCAGCCCGGCTACAGAGCAGAATTTCGCCCTGCTCACGGCGGCGGAGCGCGGGGTGGAGATCCCGCCCGGTGATCCCCGTACCGGTACGGAGTTCACCGCCGCCCTCCACCGGCTGCTCACCGCGGGCGAGGGGGAGCCGGTCACCTTCACCCGGATCGTCACCGGGATACGCGAGGCGATGTCGCCGCTGAAGGCGGTCGACGGGCACCGGTGGATCCCGGACGAGCTGCGGCACGGCGACGACGTGGTGCTCGCACTCGCGGCGGACCGGGAGCATGCGGAGCCATCGCCTGCCCCACTGTCACCTGTCTCGCCGTCACCTGTCCCGACCACCCCGGCTCCGGCTGCCCCGACTTCGACCACCCCGGCTCCGACCACCCCGGCTCCGACCACTCCGGCTCCGACCACCCCGGCTCCGGCTGCCCTGACTCCGACCGCCCCGACCCCGACCGCCCCGACCCCGACCGCCTCGGACTCGTCTGCCGTGGCCCCACGGCTCCCGCAGCCCCGGCCGGGGTGGTGGCAGCGGCTGACGGCCTTCCCGCGCAGGCTGCTGCGCGGGAAGGTCCGCCACCTGACGCGTACGACCGCGTTCGTCCTGGCGGGTGTCGTCGCTCTCGCCGGGGCCGGGGCGTGGTACTTCCTGAGCCCGGCCCCCGTCGGTGGCTGCGATTCGCCCCTGGAACTCCGGGTGCTCACCGACCCCGATCTGCTGTCCACCGTGCAGAAGGCCGCCGACGCCTATTCCAAGCGGGATGTCCGCGGCTGCCGGTCCGTCGGCATCAATGTGTACGACGCCAAGGCCACCGACGCCGTGGCGGCGTTCCGGTCCTCCTCGCTCTGGCAGGACCCGCCCGCCGCCTGCCCTGCCTCCGGTGACTGCCTGCGGCCCCAGCGGGACGTCGGCGCGCAGCCGGACATCTGGATCCCGGCCGCAGGCAGTGCGTGGCAGCGGGCGACGGCCGACGGGGAGGGCGGCGGCGGCACCGCCTCCGCCGCGGCCGGGACCCAGGAGCCCGCCGCGGACGCGGGAAAGAGCGTCGTGGACCTCGGCCGGCTGGGATCCATCGCCTACACGCCGATGGTCCTCGGCGTGCCGGACACCATGATCCTGGCGCGGGCCCTGCAGACCGACGATCCGCTCGGCGAGATCGTCTCCGCGCTGGAGGAAGCCCAGGACGTCGATGTCCTGCGCCCCGACCCCGAGGGGACCGAAGGCGCCCTGCTGGCCACCGACGCGCTCTACGCCGCCTCCCGCGCAGGCGGCGCGGCCGCGGTGGAGCAGGGCATGGCCACCGCACTGCGGCCCATGCCCTCCACCGCCCGGGAACTGATGTGCCTGCTGGCCGACGGTTCGCACAACGACCTGGAGGACCGGGCCGCCGTCCTCGTGCCGGAGCAGACCCTGGCGCAGTTCAACCTGTCGGCGGGCGAGGCCGGCCGCCCCGCCTGCGCGACGGAGGCTCTGAAGCACCGGGTGGCCCACTACCCCTCCGACGTGCCGATGCTGGACCTGCCCTTCGTCCGGGTCACCTGGGACGGGGCCGACCGGGACGCCGACGACCGCAGGGTGGCCGTCGAGGACTTCTACGACTGGCTGGCCACGGACCCGGTCGCGCAGAAGTGCTTCACCGACGACGGTTTCCGGGGCGTGGAGAAGAGCCGTCCGGCGCCGCCGGACGACGGCTCGGTGCTGCGGGAGAAGGACAACGCGACGGCCGTGCGCGAACAGCTCCCGAAGACCGGCCAGGGCGCCGACGTGTCCGCGTCGCTGAACGACACCCTGAGCCGGTACCGGGGGGCGCTCGGGCCCGGCCGGGTGCTGTACCTCCTCGACAATTCGACCTCGATGGCGGACAAGCGGGTCTGGGACGGCACCGGCGGCGCCAAGGAACTCGTGGCCCGCTCGATGCACTCCCTGGGCACCGGGGACTCGTACGGGGTGTGGGAGACGGCCGTGGAGGACGGCGAGCCCGCCACGGACCTCGTGCCGTTCGGACCGCAGACCACGGCCGGTGTGCAGAAGGCCGTCGCCGGTGCGAGGACGGCTGGTTTCGACGCCCGCATCGCGGAGGGCCTGGAAGCGGCGCTCGCCACGCTGCGCGACGACTCCGCCGATGCGGAGCAGCCCCGGCTCCTCGTCCTGGTCACCGACGGCGAGGACTTCGAAGCCGTCAGGAGGAAGGAACAGCAGGAACTCGTCGCGGACGCGGGCAGGACGCCGCTCGTCAGGATCGTGACGGTCTCGCTGCAGGACGGCGCCTGCGCACCCGGCCGGTTCGGCGAACGGCTCGCCGGGGCGAGCGGCGGACGGTGCCTGGACCCTGCCGACGACATCACGGCCGAACTGGCGGCGGAGGTCGCCAAGGCCGGTACGGGGGACGTGGAATGACCTGTGGTGACCGTCGCGCACTCCGGCGGCGGGCCAGGCCCGCCGCAGCCCTCGGCTGCCTGCTGGCGCTCCTCGCCGCCGCCTGCACGAGTGGGCCCGAAGGCACGGAGGGAGCCGGCCAGGAGCAGGCGGCCGAAGGGCCCATCGTCGTCGCCAGCGGGCTCGACGTCACCGGCTCCGGCAGCGTGCGGCAGCAGCTCATAGAGGAGTGGAACCGCTTGCACGCCGGATCGAGGACCCGGCAGGCGAAGCTCGTCGAGCTGCCCGGTGGCGCCGATCAACAGCGCAGCCAGCTCCTCGGCGCCCTCCAGTCCGGCAGCGCCCGCTACGACGTGGTCAACCTCGACATCACCTGGATCCCCGAATTCGCCGAGGCCGGGCTCATCAGCCCCATGCCCGTCGCCGGGACCGGTGCGGTCGCGGACGACGACCGCGACTTCATCAAGGAGGTCCACGCCACCACCGTCTGGAAGGGCCGCTCCTACGCCCGGCCGTTCAACACCGACGTGGGACTCCTCTACTACCGGCCCGACCTCCTGGCGAAAGCCGACGTCGAGGCCGACAAGCAGCCCACCGAGGACTGGACGTGGGACCAGCTCTACTCCTCCGTGAAGACCCTCGGGCTGAACCCGGTCCGCCGTGACGAACTCGCGGGGTGGACCACGCAGCTCAAGCAGTACGAAGGGCTGACCGTCAACACCGTCGAGGCGTTCGCCGACGCCGGCGTCGAACTGACCGACAGCGAGGGGCGGTACAGCTCCGATGCCGGGGAGCTGAAGAAGGGACTCGACCACCTCCTCGAACGGGTCGACCGGGGCCGGGTCCAGCCGGCCGCGCTCAGCTCCGACGAGACGGCGTCCCTCACCGACTTCGTGGAGGAGCGCGCCGTCTTCCTGCGCCACTGGCCCTATGCGTACGAGGCGTTGGGGGGCCGGATGGACCCGAAGACCTACGCCGTGAACCGGCTGCCGGGGAAAGCCGTGCTCGGAGGGCAGAACCTCGCCGTCACCGCCGACTCGCGACGGGCCGACGACGCCCGCGAGCTCATCACCTTCCTGACCTCACGGGAGAGCGAACGCTGCCTGCTCGACGCGGGCTTCGCGGCGACCCGGGACTCCGTGTACGACGACGCCGCGCAGCCCTGCTGGCCCCGGGTCGCCGCCGCGCTCCGGCCGGCCGGGGACAGCCCGAAGGCGGCGGCGACGGGCGAGGGCGTGCCCAGGAAGCAGGAAGCGGACGCGCGCGCCGCGTACATCCGGACGCTCGGCGAGGCACTGGCCGAGGCGGTGCAGCGTCCGCGCACCCCGTACTACGGCGCGTTCACCCAGGTCCTCCAGTCCCATGTGCACGCGCTGCTGGCCGCGGAGGGACCCGACACCGCCGAGGCCGCCGACATGCTCGACGACGCGCTGCGGGACGTGTTCGCGGGCAGGTGACGGGAGCCCTTCCCCTGCGCGGGCGGGTGGCCGGGGAGCCCTTCTCCTGCGCGGGCGGGTGGCCGGGACCCTTCTCAGCCCGCGCCGTGGCACTCGCGGTACGCGCGCCCCGAGCCGCACCAGCACGCCGCGCTGCGCGCCGGAGGCCAGGGGACGGCGCGGCCGCGGGCTGCGAGCGTCGTGGCGTACTGGGGGAGCAGGTCCGGATCGGACGGGGACGCGGCCTCCGACGCGGCGAACGCCTCGTAGGAGGGGACCGTGCCCGTCACGATGCCGAGATTCGGCGTGCCCGTCGTATGCAGGTCCCGCAACGCCGCCTCCAGGCGCGCCAGATGGTCCTCGTGCGAGACGTACTCCTGGGACAGCTCCGGGTAGGCGGCCAGGAGTTCGCGCAGCTCGCCCTCGGGCCAGTGCAGCACCGCGACGGGGAACGGGCGGGACAACGCGCTGCGGTAGGTGCCCAGTTCGGCACGGAGGCGGGTGATCTCCGCCTGTAGCTCGCCCGGGTCCGAGGAGCCGAGGGACCACAGGCGCTTCGGGTCGTGCAGCTCGTCGAGGGGGACGGCGGCGGTGTGCAGCGCGTCGGCCAGCTCGTCCCACGCGTCATGGGCGACGCCCATCAGCCTGCGCACCCGGTGCCGTCCGGTCAGCAACGACTGGGTGGCGTAGGGGACGTCCTCACCCGGCGCGATGAGCAGCGTCAGCGCGGTCGAGAAGAAGTCGTGGGCCGCCTCCAGCTCGTCGTGCGCTTCGAGCGTCTCCGCGGCGATCTCCCACGGCGCCGCTTCGAGCGGGCCGGCGGCGCGGATGCCGTCGATGATCGCGCGGGCCTCGGCCTCATGGCCGTACTCCCACAGGTTGGCCGCTTTGAGTGCTTTGACCAGATAGGGATGGTCGATGCTGCTGTCGGGGGAGCCGAGCAGTTCGTCGTAGAGGGCGCTCGCGCGGGCGCGCTCACCGGCGAGCTCCAGATGGGCCGCGGCCTGGAGGAACAGCGGTTCGTGGTCCTCGGGGTACTGCGCCGCGGTGCGCAGCAGGCGCTCGGCTTCGGCGATGTGGTCGGCAGGCGTGTCGGGGCGCATGGACCACACGGTACTGCGGGACGGGTGCGAGGTGAGAGGGAGTGGAGCTGAGCGCTGATGAAGGCCGGAGGACGGCAGGGAGAACACTCGGCGCTCCCGTGGGAACGGGACATCCGCCGCAGCCACGAGCGCCGCCGCAGTCACGAACGCCGCCGCAGTCACGAACGCCGCGGCAGCCACGAGCGCCGCGGCGGG
>NZ_DATMVN010000372.1:0-30802 GCF_035563135.1 Streptomyces sp. | reverse complement strand
AGGCGGTGCGCGGACACCGACCGGGCGAGCGCGTCGGCGTCCTCCACCGGCTGCCCGCCGTCGGCGGCGGCCTCCAGCGCGTGCCGCCACCGCGAGACCTGCTGGTCGGGGGAGGGGGGCCCGACCGTCAGGGTCACGGGCGTACGGACCGCCCATGCCGGGTCCCAGCCGTCCGGACCGTAGGTGAACAAGGGAGCCCCCGACAGGGCCGAGCACAGCGTGCGCAGCATGTGCGCCCGCTCGGAGGGCTTGTCGGGCAGCACGTCCAGCGGGCCGATGACCACCCCGGCACCTGTCAGGCCTGCTTCGAGGGCAGCGGCCCGCGCCAGCTCGGGCAGGTCGCCCGCCCGCCGGGCCAGCGCTGCCGCGTCCAGGACCAGAGGAGGACGTCCGGACGCCCGCAGAGCGGCACCCGCCAGCCCTTCGGGGGCGCCGCCGGTGGCCCGGAGGTGCACATGGCCGGTGCCGGCCGCGGCCGTGGCCCGCCGGACCAGCGCCGCGTCGAGGGCCGGCTCGACGGTGTCCGCACCCAGCACGTCCATGAGGCGCGCGTCGGGTGCGGAACTGCCGAGGAGATGCCCGGTGACCCGGTCGGGAACCGTCAGCACCCTCGACAGCGGTGGCCGGCCGGGCTCGGTGATCTCCACCAGACCGCCCGCGAGCAGCGGTGCGCCGGGGGAGAGCCGGAAGCGGCCGGAGGACATCCCCGTGTGCCCGCACAGCTCCAGTGCCAGGCCGGCCGTGGGACGCCGGCGCGTGAGGTCGTCGTTGAGATAGCCGTAGAGCAGCTCGAACCGGGGGTCCAGATCCGGTGCCACGGCGACCAGGAGCAGATCCACATCCAGCGGTGACAGCCCGAAGGCCCGGACCAGGCGCTCCAGGACGGACCCCGGTGGCGGGTCCGCGGGTGCCGGCGTGGGCAGGCCGAGCCCGCCCGGTCCGTCGAGGATCCGGGCGGCCGCGTCGGGGGTGAGGTACTGGCCCCGGTAGGGGTCGTCCGGGTCGGGATCGGCGGCGCGCCTGTCCGCGACCGCCCGCCGCACCCGGTCCTCCACCACCTGCAGCCGCTGCCACAGGAAGGGAACGCGGTCCTCGTCGGCCGGGGCAGTGGGCTCCACGGTGTACGTCACGGCTGCCGTTCTCCTCGTCGCCGGCGGCGCGCGGGAGCCGGCTGTCGTTCTCTGGGCCCCCCGAAGCCCTCCGGGCCCGGATCGCTCACTTCGGCGTAGCGCAGGCGGCGGGCCGGCTCCGCGTCGCCCGGCCCGGCCCGCGGCACGGAGCGGACGGTCAGTCCTTCGGTGACCGGCGGGGCGGCGACCTGCCGGACCCCGGCCAGCGGCGCCCGGACCCGTACCCCGAGCGAAGGTCTCAGCTCCCCGCCGAGGGCGGACCACACGTCGGACGCGGCAGGGGCGTCGAGCCCGGTGCCCCCCGCGTCCAGGCCCACGATGAGGCCGAGTTCGGCGAGCGAACCGGTCAGCAGGTCCGGCGCCAGGGTGTCGGTCGAGACGAGGCAGGTCAGCACCTGGGAGAGCAGCCGGTGTTCGTCCTGCGGCCGGCCCGCCCACGCGGTGACCAGATACGTCAGCTCGAACCAGCGCGCCGGGGCGCGGCGCGCGACCACGAACCCGTCCGCGTCGTACACCTCGCCCGCGCTGCTGCCGCGCCGCGAGTTGTCCTCGCGGATGTCGTACAGGAACACGCACACGGTGGGGGCGCTGCGCCGGGCCGCCCAGTCGCTGGTGGGCGCGTCGAAGACCACCTCGATGCCCGACTCCGTGAGCCCGGACCCGGCGAGCAGCCGCCGCAGCGCCTCGTCCACCTCGTGGATCACCGGCGCGTCACCCCGTACGGCGGCTGCACGCTGCCGTTGACCACCAGGAAGTCCGTTCTCACCGGCGAGAACCCGGGGCCGCTCGCGGTGATCGTACGGGGGCCCGTCGCGTCCTTGGCGAGGATCAGCAACTGGCCGATGAACGTGCCGTCCGTCAGCGGTACGGTCGGGGCCGCCGCGGCGGTGATCCCCGGCTTCCAGCGGAACCGCACCGGCACGCCGGGCGGGAAGTCCTTGCCGCGCACCGACGTCACGAAGCCGGGCTTGCCGATCGGCGGCACCGCGACGATCCGCGGCTGCAGGACGCGCAGCCGCTGCCGGGCGGTGTTGTCGCCCGGGTCGGCGTCCGTGCCGCTCGTGGTCAGTTCGCCGGTGACCCGGGCGGTGAGCGCCTTCTGCGGGCTGAGCACGACCTGGAGCGTGGCCCGGGCGCCCGGTGCCAGATCGGGCAGTGCGCACACCCAGTCGGTGTCACAGCCTGCGGGCGGCCCGTTGTTCGGTACTCCCGCGGGCAGGCCGAGACGCAGGCGCAGCCCGGTGGCCAGCGCGTTGCGGCCGTTGCGGACCGTGTACGTGACGACGACCCGGCCGCCGACGTAACCGGGGTTCGGCTGTGCCGTGACACGGACGCCGGGTCCGGCCTCCGGAGCAGGCGGCTCGGCCGGCGGGGGCGGCGTGACCGGCGGCGGGGTGACCGGCGGCGCTGTGGTGGGCGGGGTCGGGTCCGGTGTGGGGCCGGGCGGCTCGGGCGCCTCGGCCACCGGCACCGTGGTCCGGTCGGCGTTGTCGCTGGGATCCGGGTCGATCACGGCGCCGGCGACCGACCAGCCGACCGGCTGCTCGCCCGGCGTGACACCGGTGAGGGTCACGGTCACGGGGACGGTGCGGCCGGGCGGGACCACGCCCAGGTCGCAGGTCAGGGCGGCGGCGTCGCAGACACCGCCGGGGGCGGTCAGCCCCGTGACGCCGACACCCGCGGGCGGGGCGACGGTCAGCCCGGTGCCGGGGGAGGGGGCGGGGCCGTGGTTGACGACGTCGACCCGGATCGTGCCGGTACGGCCGACCGTGATCTCCCTGGACGTGTCGGGCGCCTGCACCTCGAGGTCCACGGACTGCTGCACGCCCGGCTCCTTCTGCCGGCCCGGCAGCGTGTCGGTGAGCGGCGTCATGGCACCCGAGTCCACATCCACCGTCTGCAGCTTCTCCGGACTGTTCCTGGCCACCCCGGTGCGGGAGCTGAACACCAGGCTCCGGCCGTCCGCGGTCCACGCGGCGTCCCGGGGCTGGTACGGCCCGGAGGCCGTGGTGTCGGGCAGCCGGCGGCCGCAGGCACCGGGCAGGCCGCGTGCGGCGTCGGGCAGCAGGACGCGGCAGTCCTCACCCGTCACCGAGGCGAGCAGGATGCCGTTGCGCTCGTCGACCAGGCCGGCGCCGTTCTTCCGGTTGAAGGCGATCGTCCTCCCGTCCGGTGAGAAGGCCGGACTGTCGTCGATCACCGCGCAGGCGCCGGGGCAGGCGGTCTCGCTCAGATCGTGCTGCTGGTCCAGGTGGTCCACCGGCACGGTCCAGATGTGCTTGTTTCCGCCGCCCCCGTCGATCACCTCCTCGCGGGTGAAGGCCAGGGTGGTGCCGTCGGAGGACCAGGCGGGCTGGGCGTCGCCCCCTCGGACCTCCCCCGCGGGCGGGACGATCTCGCCCCGGAGCTCGCCGGTGACGGCGTCCGCGATCAGGATGCTGCTGGGCCCGGCCGCCTCGCCGACGCCACCGGGCGATGTGCGGGTGAACGCGAGGAGTTCACCGTCGGGGGAGAACGCCGGGTCGGTGTCCCAGTCCCCGGCCTCACGTCCGGCGAGCGGCAGGGCCCGTGCCTTCGAGCCGTCGGCGTCCACGGTCCAGATGCGCTCGATCCGCCCGTCGGACGCGTCCTCGAAACGGGTCACCACGATCCGCCGGCCGTCGGGCGTGTAGTTCTGCCGCTCGGTCCACGGGTCGTACCCGGCGGCGGGCTCGAACAGCGGATCCTCGGCCGGGTCGGTCTCGGTGTCGGCCGCAGGGTCCTCCTCGAGGATCGTCACGCCGAGGTCACGCGGGTCGGAGCCGTCCGTCCGCACGTCCTGGAGGGTCACCGCATGAGGCCCCGGCGCGGACGTACGGTCCACCACGGCGGTCCCGCCGTCGAGCGGGCCGAGCCAGGTGACCGACCCGACCTCGCGGTCCTCGCTCAGCACCAGCGCCGGCGTCTGTTCCGAGTGGGCCGGCACCCGGAACACATGGTCCCAGTCACCCTCGCACTCACAGGTGCGGTCCGGGCTGAGGAACAGCACGCCGTCCCCGTCGGGCAGCCACGCTGCCCCGTGGGTCTGCCAGCCGGCCTGCGCACCGGACAGCAGCGGGCCGCCGCCCCCGCCGCGGCCGGCGGTCCAGCGCAGGCGCGGTCCGTCGGCGCCGGTCGCCGTGTACGCGATGATGTCGCCGTTCTCGGCGTCGTCCACCGGGTTCCAGACGGGTTCGCTGCCCGTGCCGTCCGCGGGCCCGGTGACACGGTCGGTGTCGGCGGCGTCGCCCTCCAAGGGGCGTACGTAGATCTGCTGCCCCACGACCGGATCACCGTCGCTGGAGTAGGCCATGCGCTGCCCGTCCGGGGAGAGCGTGGGGCTCTCCTCGTTCGCGGGAGTGTCGGTCAGCCGGGTCAGACCGTTCCCGTCGGTCCGCACCAGCCACAGGTCGCGCTGGGTGCCGCCACCGGCCCTCGGCTCGGCGGAGTCGAACACGACCGCCCGGCCGTCCGGTGTCAGCCGGGGGTGCGCCGCGTCCCGGCCCTTGGTCAGCCGGCTCACCGACCCGTTCCCGGCCCTGAGGTAGATCTGCGGATTCTTCTCGTCGCGGCGGCTCGCGAAGACCATCGTGCTGCCCAGCGCTGCCGGCTGTACGTCGAAGTGGGCCGGGCCCTTGCCGAACAGAGGCGTGCTGGACGTGGTCGTCGCGACGTGTCCCAGGCTGTGGTGCCGGGTACCGGCGTACGTGATCCGGGTGGTGGCCGCGTCAGCCGCCACGGCGTCGGCCCCGGCAGGGCCGGGGCCGGGTGCGGGGGCCGTCGTGACAGCGAGGAGGGGGGCCAGCAGGAGCAGCGACATGCCGGATCTCCCCAGGCGGTGCCGCCAGCTTCCGCGTTCTCCCGTGCCGTTCACGGCCCACCTCACAGTCCGAATGCCGCCGTCGCACATACACCCGCCATCCTGCGCCCGCCGGCCCTGACGGAGCAGGGCCGACGGGACGCACCCGGGGGAAACGTCCGGTGCGCTTTCGGGCAGCGGCGGGGCGGCCTGCGGGCCGCCGGGGAGCCACCCGGCGGTCAGATCAAGCCGTTGCGCAGCGCGTAACCGACGGCGTGGGCGCGATTACGCAGCTGCAACCGTGTGATGACCTCGTGCAGGACGTTCTTGACGGTGCGTTCGGAGAACGAGGTCTTCCGGGCGATCTCCGCGGTGTCCAGCCCGTCCGACACCAGACGCAGCATCTCCGCCTCGCGTGAGGTCAGCGTCGACAGGGACACGGCGCGCGGGTCGAGGGCCGAGCGCTGGAGACTGCCCACGTGGCTGAGCAGTTTCGCCAGCAGATCTCCGGGCAGGACGCCCTCGCCGTTGGCTATCGCCAGGACCAGGCGCAGCAGCTGGTCCTGGTCGGCTTCGGCGCGCCGCAGCACCGCCGCCACACCGGATTCGATGACGCGCTGCAGCGCGTCCCCGGACTCGAAGGTGCCGACCACGAGGCCGGTGCGGGTCCTGGCATTGTGCCGTAACCGGTTGAGCAGGGTGGCCGTCTCGTCGTCCACGGAGTCCACGACGACCAGGGACACCTGCGCCTGGTCGGCGTCGGGAAGGTCCTTCAATTCGATCTCGGGCCGCTGGCGCAGGGGCTGGACGACCCCGACGTACAGGATCGGATCGGGTGCGTAGACGGCCACCGAGACGCGTTCCTGGCGGATGGAGGGAGTCGTCCAGCGCGCGGGCCGGACGGGGGCGGGCGAGTGCTTCGGCAGGGCGGGGGGAGGGGCGGGGCTGCTTGCGCTAGGGCAGGACATGGGTGTCAGTACCTGTTTCTTGGGCATGTGCAGGGCGCGGGGCGGATCGCCCGCTGCGGGAACGGTGGTGCCGCAGAGCCGGTGGCCGGTGTGCGTTCAGTCCATCGGCAGCGGCACACGGGCCGGGAAAGTCCATCGGAAGGTGAGCTGAACACAGCTCTCAGGGGCATGGCCGCTGCCCGGTGCGTTGCCCCCGTGCCTCTCGTGGAGGCCGGGTGCGCACTCGTAGCGTTGCCGCGTGACGTCTCCCACAGCCTCCCCCAGCCCCGGCGCCCCCGGTCTCGACATCCCCGAGGTGTCGGTGACGCCCGGCGGTACCGCGTCCACCAGCCTGACCGTCCGGAACGACAGCGACATCGTCGAGGCGTACCGCCTGGAGGTCATCGGCGACTGCGCCGCATGGGCCACCGTGGAGCCGGAGCGTGTCTCTCTCTACCCGGGCACGTCGGAGACGGTGACGATCCGTCTGGAACCGCCGCGTACATCCGAGGTGGCGGCCGGTGAGGTGCCCCTCGCGGTCCGGGTGCTGCCCACCGAGCACCCTGAGGCGGTGCGGGTTCCCGAGACCGTCGTGCGCATCGAGGAGTTCCGGCAGCTGCACACCGGGATCGCCCCCCGGCGGCGCCGTGGCTGGCTGCGCGGCCGGTACCGGCTGGAGCTGCGCAACGAGGGCAACACCCCCGTCCAGGTCGGTTTCGAGCCCGCCCAGCCGGGCGAGGAGCTCGGATTCGCGTTCCGGCCGGCGGTGCGGAGGCTGGAGCCGGGCGAGTCGGCAGAGGTGGGACTGCGGGTGCGCACCGGGACACCGGTGTGGTTCGGCAACCCGGTGGTCTGGCCCTTCACCGTGGCGGTCACCGAGACGGACCCGGCCGGTGAACGGCCGGAGCCCGCCGAGACCACGGGCGGCGACCGGGCACCGCTGGACGCGGAGTTCGTCCAGATACCGGTCTTCCCGAAGTGGCTGCTCGCCGTACTCGCCGTGATCCTCGCCCTGCTGATCGCCTGGTTCGCCCTGGTGCGGCCCACTGTGCGCAGCACGGCCAAGGAAGCGGCGACGGATGCCGTCGTCCAGGCCCGGCCGACACCGGGCGGCACCGGCGAGGCCGGTCAGGAGGCCGGTGCCTCCGCCGGCGCCGGCGAGCAGCCCGGTGGCGGTGGATCGAACGCCGAGCCGGGCACGGGCACGGGTGCGGGTACGGGCGCGGGTACGGGCGGGGGCGGTGCAGGCACCGGTGGCGCGGGTGGTCAGCAGAGCTCGGCCACCATCGACCTGCAGACGTCCCAGGGGGCGGAGAAGACCGGCACGTACAAGGTGCCTGCGGGCAAGGTGTTCGAGATCACCGACATCGTCGTGGCGAACTACCAAGGCGACGAAGGGGTGTTGACCATCGACTTCGGCGAACGCAAGATCACCACGATCGCGCTGGAGACCTTCCGCAACCAGGATTACCACTGGGTCACCCCCATCAGGATCACCGAGAACGACACGGTGACAGCCCAGGTGACCTGTGCGAAGCCGGGCACGCCTGCCACGGGACGTCGTGCGCAGAACTGCCACGAAGTACTCAATGTGAGCGGCGTGCTCAACAGCACCGGGTGAACCAGGTGTCGGAGCCATGGTCGGTGAGGCGCGCCCCGGTGCAAAGGATTGTCTTCCTTCGCGTCCGGAAAGCGGGCCCCCGATTCCTCCGGTCGAATGCCCTTTTTGTGAATTTTTATTCCAATGTTGTTGTCCAAATGCCCGGGTGCGAGGGCGTATAGGGGCAGCGGGACGCAGCGGAATTTCGGCCGGTTCTTTACCTATGGCCAAGGCCCGGCATGTGCTGGGCAGGAACGGCATGTCGTGCGGAGTGGCCCGGGCGCCGGTTCCGGTGTCCGGGCCCTGTGTCACATCCTCGGCGCCTGCTCGATGAGCGTGTCGTCGCAGCGCCGGCCCACCTCACGGACGGGTGGGCCGACGGCGACCGGGCACGGTCCCTGCCCCGTGCGGGGCGGGCGGGGCCGTCCCCCAGCAGGCCGCCGCGGCCCGGCCGGGGATCAGACGAGAGCGGCAGCCCTGACCCCCGTCTCCGGGTGGATGAGCGAGCGCAGCTTCTCGCGGGTCTCCGGGTCCGTGGAATAGATCATCGTCCCCACCATCCCCCGGGTGAGCAGCACCTTGTACGTGTTGCGGATGAGCCGGTGGACTTCGGCGTCCGGGGTCGCCTTGGTGAAGACCGGATCCTTCGAAGCGGTACGGTCCACCACCCAGCGGTCGGTCCGCCACACCAGGTCCGGCCCCATGATCACGCCCGACCAGTCGTACTCGAAGCCCTGAGCGGTGTACACACAGCCCACCTGCCCGAAGCCGGCCGGATCGTTGGCCCAGAGCGGTGCCGACGGGGCGCCGAACAGGGACCGGTCGCCGGGCACGTTCCAAGGCCGTGACCAGGCGCCGATGACGACGTCGCGGGGCAGCTCGGACATCTCGGGGGTGATCCTCGTGGTCCACTTCCAGCAGTATCCGGCCGCCATGCGCGCGCTGTACTTCTTCCCCTCGCCCTCCTCGCGACGGGCGACGAGGAAGTCCTCCAGCTCCTGCGGGCTGTCGGCGACCAGCAGCTCCACCTTGCCGTCCGGCTCCCAGACGGCCGGTTCGCCACCCTCGAGGCCGAGCAGGTCCGCGACCCACTTCACGTAGGCCTCGCTGCCGCCGCAGCGGAACTGGCTGTCCAGCTCCACCACGACGCAGTCGAGCCCCTGCGCGGCGGCGGCGTCCTTGATCTGCTCCTTGGTCCCCATCTCGCCGGGGCGCACCACCTGGTGCTGGTCGAGCAGGAACACCGGCACCCGGGCCGCGTCGATCAGCTCCGCCACCTGCGGACGGTCGGTGCGCAGAGCGGCCTTGGTGTAGCGGTTGGCGGACGTCTTGCGGAGCCGGTGGGCCTCGTCGCAGATGAGGACGTCGAGGTCGTTCGGTTCGGCCTCCATGAAGCTGTTGAAGTACTTGAACAGCTGCTGCACCTCGGGCTTCCGGGCGCCGGCGACCTTGCGCATGGTCTTGGTGAACGATGCCGAACCGGTCGCGTGCAGAGCCGTCTCCCCGCGCCGGTACAGCTCACCGAGAAGCGACAGGGCGATGACGCTCTTGCCGGAACCGGGGCCGCCGGTCACGACGACCACCTGCTTGTGGTTCGACCGCCTGGCCTTGCGCACCGCGGACAGGACCAGTTCGTAGGCGATCCGCTGCTCGTCGAGGAGGACGAACTGCTCGCGGTCGCGGACCTCGGCCGCCGCGACGGCCATCAGCTGCTTCGACGGGCGCGTCCTGCCCTGGACGAGCAGGTCGGCGGCCCCCGCACCGGACTTGGGTGCGAGCCGCGAACGCAGGAAGTCGAGGAACGCACCGCGCTGCTCGGCGGTGTACATGCGGCCCTGGAGGTCCTCCGGGACCTCGCGCAGGGAACTGATGCCGAACTCCGTCGCGTTGTGCAGGAACGCCACCCCGGCGACCGACTCCGGCATCCGCTCCAGAGCACCGTTGAACGACAGCAGGTAGGAGCAGTAGCCGCGGACCTGCTCGATCGGGTTGAGCACGGGACGCGGATATGCGTCCACCCGGCAGAGGAGGGGGCTCTCCTCCTCGGCGAAGGCCTGACTCCACTGCTTGAGTTCGACCACGACGTACGACGGCTCGCCCGTGGACGGGTGGACCCCGGCGAGTACCACGTCGGCGCGCTTGCTGGTCAGGGGGAGCGTGTACTCGATCAGCATCTCGACGTCGCCGAGCCCCGCGTCGAGCAGCGCACCGGTGAGCGCGGGGATGCTGCGCTCCCAGGACCGCACCTCGGAGGCTCCGGGCCGGTGGCCGTGCGCGTGCTGGAAGTTCTCCATCAGATGCAGCGCCAGCGACCCTTCGAGACTGCGGGCGGCGACGGTTGCGGCGGACTCGCGGAACAGCAAGGAATTGCCCCCAGGCAGCACGAAGTAGCTCGTGCGGGTGGGGGCATGTCCTCTTCAGTCCGCTGACGCGGAACGGAAGCCCGTCGGGCCGCAGATGATCTCGTTCATCCTAGGACAGGGGACGGAGCGGCCGGTGAGGGTTTCGGCCGGCCCGGGTCCGGGACGGGCCCGTACGAACACGGCGGGTGTCCGCCCGGGCATCGATCAGATTCTGTGCCGGCTGCGTGCGTTGACCTCGGCGAGCCGGGCACTGAGCAACTCCTCCCGGCCGACCGGTCGTACGTGAGCGGGGTCCGCGTCCCACTCGCGGCCGCCGCGGAGCGGGCGGAGCTGGAGGTAGGGGCCCTCGCGGCCCATCACCAGCCCCACCCGGCCGCTCCCGCCGTCGTGCACGGCTGTCCCGACGCGGGGGACGCCGTCATCGGTCACCGGGGTGCTCCGTCCCTGATCACCGGGGCGAGGACGTCGCGCGCGTCGACGGCCTCCTGGATCTTGGCCGTTGCGTCGGCCCGGGGTGTTCTGCGGGGGAGGGGCGGCTTCCGTGGCGGCGGTGTCATGGGGGCTTCCTTCGGTTGTTCTTTCGCGGATTCCTCTGTCCGGTCACACGCCCGGTACTACGGTGCGTGAGGGGCTGATTACGAGGATGACCCGGTCAGGGATGTGGCGCACCGAGGGCTGGGTGTGTTTCCCCGGCAGGTGGGTCACGTTCCACACGTTCCACGGAGGGCGCGATGCCGACGAGGCGGGCGGTCACGAGCCGCAGCAGGGAACCACGGGCACGGTTCGCGGAGGAGCTGCACCTCCTGCGCACCGCGCGCGGCGACAGTCTGCGGCAGCTCGGCGAACGGCTGGGCTGGGACTGGTCGCTGTTCGGGAAGATGGAGAAGGGCGAGACGGTCGGCGGCCCGGAGGTGGTGCAGGCGCTGGACCAGTACTACGGGACGCCGGGCTGCTGCTGGCCATGTGGGAGCTGGCGATCAGCGACCAGTCGCAGTTCAAGGAGCGGTACCAGCGGTACATGGCGCTGGAGGCGGAGGCGACGAGCCTGTGGCACTTCGCGGTGAGCGTGCTGCCGGGGCTGCTGCAGACACCGGGATACGCGCGGGAACTGCTGGCGGCCGGTGGCCTGCAGGAGCCGGAGTTGTCGCAGCAGGTGGAAGCACGCATGGGACGGCGGGAGCTGCTTGAGGGCGCGGGCGCGCCACCGTTTCGCGTCATCCTGTCGGAGGCGGTACTGCGGACGGCGCCGCAAGACATGAGGGAGTGGCGCGAACAGTTGGACTACTTGGCGGCGGTGATGGAGCGCCCCAAGGTGACGCTGCATGTATTGCCGTTCAGCGCGGGCATGCATGGCCTGGACAGCACTGCCGTCAAGTTCCTGCGGCTGCCAGACTCCCGCACAGTGGCCTACGTCGAAACCGCGTACAGAGGCGAACTCATCGAGGAATGCGCACCGGTTGAACATTTGCAACGTGCGTACGATGCGATGCGCGACCTGGCGCTGTCCCCGGCCGAGTCGCAAAAGTTCGTCCTGCGCATGTTGGAGGAAGTGCCGTGCGACCCATCTACCTGAACGCCAGCCAGTGGCGCAAGAGCAGTTACAGCAACTCCACCGGAGGCGACTGCATCGAGGTCGCCGACGGTTTCGCCGCCATCGTCCCCGTACGGGACAGCAAGAACCCGCACGGTCCCGTGCTTGCTTTCGCGCAGGACGACTGGATGACATTCGTGTCCGCGGTGAAGGACGGTGCGGTGGGCGCCTGAGCCGCCGGTGGTGCGAGACGGTCGACGCCCCCCGGCCGGGGGGCGTCGGTTGGACCTGCGGGCGGCAATCGGACCCGCCGGTCAAGGCGGCCTGCGGACCCTCGGGCGTCGAAGTCCGGGGGCCGACGCCCCTCAGGGCAGGCGGATGACGAGGCCTCGCGTGGATGCCGTGCCCGGCCGGTCCGGCCCGGTCTGCTCGCTGTTGTCGAACAGCCCCTTTTCGGTGTGCTCGTGACGCTATCGCCGAACGTCTCTCCGAACCACCCCACCCTTTCTGGCCATTCAGCCACACACGCCCCGCCCGCCCCCCGATAGTGGGTGGCGTATCGACCATCGATCGAAAGGAGCCGCTCATGCGGTGGGGAAAGACGGCAGTGACACTCGGCCTGGTCGGCGCGCTCTCCGTACCGGCGGCCGGCATCTCGACGGCCGCTCCCGCAGCGCCCCAGGCGGCGGCCGCCGTGTCATGCAGGCTCCTGGACTTCATCGGGTACTACTGTGGCTACCACCTCAGCAACACCCGTGCGGACCCCGGCAGCTCGGGTGCGAAGGTCCAGGAGATCCAGGCACTGCTGATCTTCAAGGGCTTCTCCGTAGGTTCCAGCGGCGTGGACGGCCAGTTCGGTTCCGCCACGACATCCGCGGTGAAGCGCTTCCAGAGTTCCAGAGGGATCAGCGCCGACGGCATAGTCGGCCCGACCACCTGGCACTACCTCCGTACGCCCGGCCTGTAGCCGGAAGCAGGGCAGCCAGGCCCCTTGTGCCTGGCTGCCCTGACGGCCGGAGGCCGGTCCGGGCCGAAGCGGGAGGGCACTCGTCGCCGGTGCCAGGGCACTCCCGCGTGGTGGAAATTCGCTGTCGTGGAGCGGGGCAGCGGAGAGAGACTCGTTTCCATGGCGGACATGGGCGCGTTCCGGGAAGCGGTCACCACCTGGGCGGCCGGTGGCCCCGGCGACCTCGCGCGCGATCTGGCCGCGCGCCTGCCGGTCCGGGCGGTCGTCCTGCTCGAAGGGCTGAGTGACGCCGCCGCGGTCGATGCGCTGGCCGCGAGCCGTGGCCGGGACCTGGCGGCCGAAGGGGTCTGCGTCCTGCCGATGGGCGGCGCGATGAGCATCGGGCGCTTCGCCGCCCTGCTCGGCCCGCCCGGCCTGGACCTCCGCCTCACGGGACTGTGCGACGAGGCCGAGCGCGGCTACTACACCCGCGGCCTGCGGCGGGCGGGGGCGGCGGAACAGGGGTTCTTCGTCTGCGTGGCGGATCTGGAGGACGAGCTCATCCGCGCCCTGGGCCCGGCACGGGTGGCGGAGCTCGTCGAGGCGGAGGGCGACCTGCGTCCCTTGCAGACCTTCCTGAACCAGCCGGCGCAGCGGGGCCGCACCGCCGAGCAGCAGCTACGGCGCTTCCTCGGCACGAAGAAGGGGCGCAAGATCCATTACGGTCGCGTCCTCGTCGAGGCCCTCGGCCCCGACCGCGTACCCGCACCGCTCGACGCCCTGCTGGCCGCGGTGTGAGCGGGTACGGGCAATCGCGGGGTGGCCGTGGCGACGGCCGAGGGATCCGCTTGCCGCGCTCCACGCCTTTTCCGGCGGGTGCTCCGGCAGGTACGGGGTGAGCGGAGGACCGGGTTTCCGGGCCGCCGTCCCGGGTGCTGAAGGCGCGTCTGCCCGGCACCGGCCCTGTCCGTGTCACTCGAAGAACTTGAGGCTCCAGCCGGTGCTGGTGGGCGAGCCCGGCACGTTGGCGCGGCTGTACGTGATGTCGCCCCACCAGCTGAACGTACCTGTGTACCAGTACCGGTTCGCCCACGAGTACGGCGTCCCCTTCGCGACCGCGTGGAACATCAGGGGGAACCGGGGGCCGGCCGGCGGGCTCGTGCCGATGTCACCGTCGAGGAGGACGAAGCTGTGGTGGCCCGGCCCGTCCACATGCAGGGTCGGGTCCCAGCCGGGCATCATCGTCGCGCGGGCGGACCCGAACAGGCAGCCGTTCGACTTGTACCAGTCCCACACGTACGTGGGGTCGCCGCCGGCCCGGAGCCGCAGATCGGCCAGGCAGTACTGGTCGCTCCAACTGCCGTTCGCGGAGTACACGATGTGAAGCTGCCCGTTCGGGTCCTTGATGGCCTCGGGCGCCTCGTTGATGAACGGGTTGCCGACCACCCGCTCCCAGCCCTCACGCGGCTGCGAGATGACGTACCGCGCGCCGGTCGGCGTGGTCGGGCTGCTCATCCGGGTGATGTAGAGGTTCTGCTCGACGTCGGTGTCGCCCGCCCAGCCGGACCAGACGAACCAGCGCTGCCCGCCGAAGGTGAACAGCGTGCCGTCGATGGCCCACTTGTCGTCGGCCAGCGCGAGCTTCGTCTCGGCGGTGTACCCGCTGTCGGGGGCGGCCGAGCTGATGACGTACATCCGGTGGGCCGCACCTCGCCCGGCCGCGAAGTAGATGTAGTAACGGCCGCCGTCCCTCACGATCTCCGGGGCCCAGACCTCGCCGTAGCCACGGGTGTCGGACCAGACCTGGCGAGCGGGCGCCGCAGCCAGGGCCGTCGTCGACGGGGCCTGCCGTACGGCGATGCCGTCCCCGGTCGACTGCACCGAGATGTACGTGCCGCCCACGCGGAGCACGCTGGGGTCAGCGGCTCGAAGACCGGTCCGGTCCGCCCGCGCGGGCTCGGCCGAAAAGAGGGACAGCGCCGCGGCGAGCGCGGCGCAGAGAACGAACGCGGCGATACCGGAAAGGCAACGGGACGGCTTCATCATCCTGCTCCATGGTCGGCCTCCGTGCCGCCGTGAGGGGACGGTCGACGCGGAGGCGGCGGTTGTTCAGGATCGCTGTTCAGGATCATGGCGAATACCGGTTGCGGGAGGGCTCAGCAGCCTCGGTCCCTGCATCCCACCCAGACGTACATCGATGAAAAGAGCGCTCTCACAGCATCGTAATTCGACCTGTGCATGTCAATGGGTGCGACTCGTGACCCTCCTGTCGCGCGCCGGCGGTCCGGTGCCCCTGAGACGGAACCGGAATTGGCAAGTGTCATGAACCTTGTCAGTTCGGGGGCGGGCGCTCTATGGTCGCGGGCAGAAAGCGCTTTCCCCTCCTGGGCTCGACCGGTGGAAGCGTCCGTCGCGACGGCCGTCGCGACGGACGCGCATGAGCCGCCGCCGGTCTGGCCCAGGGCTTCACCCGGGTCGTCGGCCGCTGTTGCGGCCGCCGATCCCGCTTTGGTCCGGGCGGGTACCGCCGGGCCGACCGCATGGAGAAGTAACCGCACAACTGGCCGACGAGAGCTGCCCGGTGACAGGCCGGCGGCCTCGGTGGCTTCGCCGTTGCGACCGCGGCATGGAGCAGCAACACAGCTTGTGAAGATGAATGGGGACACGAAGATGAGACGACCAGGCGCACTGCGGATCAACGCCGCTCTGGCCACGCTGGCCGTGGCCGCCGCGACCGGTGTGGTGCTGACGATGCCCGAGGCGTCGGCCGCGGTCACCGGCAGCGCCACCGGCTACGCGACCCAGAACGGTGGGACGACCGGCGGTGCCGGCGGGGCGACGGTGCGGGCCACCACGGGGACCGCGATCCACGAGGCCCTGTGCACCCGGGCCAGCAGCAGCACCCCGATCACCATCGAGGTCCAGGGCACGATCAACCACGGCAACACCGCGAAGGTGTCGGGCGACAGCTGCAACACCGCTGCCGGTGTGATCGAGCTCAAGCAGATCAGCAACGTCACGATCGTCGGTGTCGGCAGCGGGGCGGTCTTCGACCAGCTGGGTATCCACATCCGGCAGTCCAGCAACATCATCATCCAGAACGTGACCGTCAAGAACGTGAAGAAGTCCGGCTCGCCCACCTCCAACGGCGGTGACGCCATCAGTATGGAGAGCGACGTCCGCAACGTCTGGGTCGACCACACCACCCTTGAGGCGTCGGGCGGTGAGTCGGAGGGGTATGACGGCCTCTTCGACATGAAGGACAACACCCAGTACGTCACGCTGTCCTACAGCACCCTGCGCAACTCCGGCCGTGGCGGCCTCATCGGGTCCAGCGAGTCCGACGTCTCGAACGGCTACGTCACCTTCCACCACAACCTGTACGAGAACCTCGACTCGCGTGCGCCTCTGCTGCGTGGCGGTATCGCGCACATCTACAACAACTACTACGTGAACCTCAACGAGTCCGGCATCAACTCCCGGGCCGGCGCGCGTGCCAAGGTGGACAACAACTACTTCAAGGACTCCAAGGACGTCCTTGGCACGTTCTACACCGACGCGGCCGGATACTGGCAGGTCAGCGGCAACACCTTCGACAACGTGACCTGGTCCGCCCGTAGCGGCGACAACCAGCCCGCAGGGCCGAACCCGACGTCCAACACCACCGTCAGCATCCCCTACTCCTACAAGCTCGACGGTGCGAGCTGCGTACCGGGGATCGTGGCCGGGACGGCGGGCGCCAACAAGGGCCTGAAGGTGTCGGACGGCAACTGCGTGCCGCAGACGCCGGACCCCACCGAGCCGACACCGGACCCGACCGACCCCACGCCGGACCCGACCGACCCGACGCCGGACCCGACCGACCCGCCCACCGGGACCAACCTCAGCATCGGCGCCGGTGCCGACGGCTCCAGCAAGGCCAGTGGGACGAGCTACGGCAACGTGCGGGACGGTGACATGAGCACCTTCTGGTCACCGGCCGGCTCGACCGGTTCCGTCTCGGTCAAGTGGGGAACCGCCACCTCCGTCTCCAGGATCAGCATCCGGGAGGCGTCCGGCTCCACCGGCAGCATCGGTTCCTGGAGGGTCCTCAACGGCGACACCGGCGCCGTACTGACCTCCGGCAGTGGGGCCGGCGCCATCACGGTGCCGCGGACTTCGCTGAAGAAGATCACCTTCGAGATCACGGGCTCGACCGGGACACCGAAGGTCGCCGAGTTCGAGACGTACGCCGGATAGCGGCGCGGTCCCGGCCCTACCCGGGACCGGCGGCCCCCGGAATCCTCCGGGGAGCCGGAGAGGCACGAGGCAGCGGCGCCGGATCCACGGCGCCGCCGCTGATCGCCCGGGACGGAGGCCGTCGGACGCGACGGCCTCCGCTCTCGTGGGCCGGGCGCGGGGCCCCGGCCCTCCGCTGCCCGGCGTCAGGGGCGGGAGCCCGAAGCTGTGGTGAGGTGGCCCTCCATCACCCGGATGAGCAAGTTCAGCGCCTCCAGCACCTTGGCGCGGTCCTCACCGAGGCCCGCCAGGAGTTCCCGCTCGACCGCGAGCTGCCGGGGGAACAGGGCGTCCACCGCCTCGGCGCCGGCGGGGGTCACGGTGACGAGCGCGGCACGCCGGTCCGCCGGGTTGGGGGCGCGTTCGATGAAGCCGCGCCCTTCCAGCTTCGCCAGGGTCTTGCTGATCCCCGCGCGGGAGAGCTGCAACTGGTCCGCCAGGCGGCGGGCGATGACCGGTCCGCTCGCGTACCGCAGCGGAATGAGCAGGTCCAGCTCCGGTGCGGTCAGTGACGCGCCGTCGTAGAGCGGTTCGACCGCGGTCCCGACCAGCGAGTTGATCTGCTTGACCAGCGCCACGACCTCCATGGGGGAGGTGTCCAGCCCTGGATTGTGCGCGGCCCACCGCTTGCGGACCTCGGCGGGAGGGGGCAGCATGACCGGCTCCTTTGTTAACCAGCGAACCATTGGTTACCTTCTTTGGATGGTAGCCCCTTCCCCAGCCCCGCGTTCCGACGCCGCCTCCGCCGTCCCCGCCGCGGCACCGGCACACGCCCCGGCGCCGGCGCACCTCCCGGACCCGGCGCCGGCCCCGAAGCGCGCGGCGGCCCTGATCACCGTGCTCGGCGCGCTCACCGCGGTGGCGCCGCTCGCCACCGACATGTACGTGCCCGGTTTTCCCACCATGGGGGACTCGCTGCACGCCACCAGTTCCTCGGTCCAGCTCACGATGACGGCCTTCCTGGCCGGCCTGGTCTTCGGGCAGCTGCTGTTCGGTCCGCTCAGCGACAGCCTCGGCCGCCGCAGGCTGCTGATATCGGGGGCCGTCGGATTCACCGTCTTCTCCGCGCTGTGCGCCCTCGCGCCGAACATCGAGCTGCTCATCGGCGCCCGTTTCCTCCAGGGCCTCACCGGAGCGGCCGGCATGGTGCTGGCGCGCGCGGTGATCACCGACCGCTTCCACGGCGCGGACATCCCCCGCTACTTCGCCGTGCTGTCCCAGATCCTGGGCGTCGCACCCGTGGTGGCACCTGTGATCGGCGGAGCCGTCCTGGCGGTCTCCACCTGGCAGGCCGTCTTCGTCGTGCTCGCCGTGATCGGCGTTGCGCTCCTGCTGTCCGTGCTGGCCGAGGTGCCGGAATCGCTGCCGGCCGGCCGACGTGCCCGGGGTGGGGTCGCCGCGTCCTTCCGGGCGATGGGGACGCTGCTCGGCACCCGGGCCTTCATGGGCTACGTGTGCGTCCTCGGATTCAGCGGTGCGGCGCTGTTCGCCTACATCAGCGGTTCCAGCTTCGTCTTCGAAAGCCTGCACGGCGTCTCCTCGACGACGTATTCGCTCATCTTCGCCACCAACGCGGTCGGCATGCTGCTCGCCGGAGCCGTTTTCGCCCGGCTGTCCCGCCGCCTGCCGCTCAACACCCTGCTCGTCGCCGGCGTCGGTGTCGCGGCGCTCGGCGCTCTGGCGCAGGTCCTTCTGGTGGCCGGGGCGGGAGAGACCCTCGCCGGGACATGGATCTGCCTGTTCGTGACCATGAGCGGAATCGGGATGATCTTTCCCGCCACGATGAGCCTGGGACAGACGCTCGGCCGCGGTGCGCCCGGGGCGGCGTCGGCGCTCATGGGCGGTTTCCAGTTCACGTTCGGCGCGGTCGCCTCACCGCTGGTCGGACTGTTCGGCGAGGACAGCTCCCTGCCGATGGCGCTCATCATGCTGATCGCGCTCGTCGGCGCGGGGCTCTCCCTGGCTGTCCTGGCCCGGCCGTGGCGTGGCGACGGAGAGGTGACGGCACACTCCCGGCCGTGAACGCGAGGGCGGGACGGCGGGTCTCCGGCCGTCCCGGATCCGTGGTGGGGCCGGAAGCCGCCGGGGAGCCCTGTGGTGGAATCGGCAGTCCGGGCCGGCCGAACCCCCACCGTCCGGCCCGGTCCCGACTCATGGACAGGAAGCATTCATGACCAGCACAGACTCCGCCCCCTCGGCGGCCGGGCCGATCTGGTCCACGAAGATATTCGACGGTTCCTGGCGTACCGCGAGCGGCGGCACCATCGAGGTGACCGCCCCCGCCACCGGTGAGGTCGTCGCGACTGTGGGCGCGGCCACCGCCGGGGACGTCGACACCTCCGTCGCGGCCGCGCGGACGGCTCAGCGTGCCTGGGCGAAGCTCGGTTACGCGGAGCGGGCCCAGGTCTTCATCAAGGCGTCCGCCCTGCTGGCCGCGGACCCCGGCCGCATCGTGCGGTGGCTCGTCCCGGAATCCGGTTCAGGGCAGGGCAAGGCGCGGTTCGAGGTCGGTCTGCTCGTCGCGGAGCTCAACGAGGCCGCCGCACTGACCTCGGAGCCCTACGGCGAACTGCTGCGGAGCTCGAAGCCCCGCCTGTCCGCCGTGCGCCGGGTCCCGCTGGGCGTCGTGGGGGTCATCAGCCCGTTCAACTTCCCGGCGATCCTCGCCCTGCGTTCGGTGGCCCCGGCGCTGGCCGCGGGCAACGCGGTGATCCTCAAGCCCGACCCGCGCACTCCGGTGTCCGGCGGACTGGCTCTCGCCGAACTGCTGGCCGAGGCCGGACTGCCCGAAGGCCTGCTGCACGTCCTGCCGGGCGGAGCCGACGTCGGGGAGGCCCTGGTCGCGCACCCGGGCGTGCCCTGCATCTCCTTCACCGGTTCCACCCCCGCCGGCCGTGCCATCGGCACGGCCGCCGCCCCTCTGCTCAAGAAGGTCCATCTGGAACTGGGCGGCAACAACGCCCTCCTGGTCCTCCCGGACGCCGACCTGGAGGCCGCGGCCTCGGCCGGTGCCTGGGGGTCCTTCCTGCACCAGGGGCAGATCTGCATGACCACCGGACGCCATCTGGTGCACGTCTCCCAGGCCGCCGAGTACACCGCCAGGCTCGCCGAGAAGGCGAACGGCATTCCGGTCGGCGACCCCACCGACCCGGCCAACCCGCTCGGCCCGGTCATCGACGAGCGGCAGCGCGACAGGATCCACTCCCTCGTCACGCGCACCGTGGAGCAGGGGGCCGAACTCGCCGCCGGCGGCACCTACGACGGCCTGTTCTACCGGCCCACCGTCCTGACCGGTGTCCCGCTGGACTCCCCGGCGTTCGCCGAGGAGGTGTTCGGCCCGGTCGCTCCCGTCGTCGCGTACGAGACCGTCGACGAGGCCGTCGACATCATCAACTCCTCCGAGTACGGGCTGTCGGTGTCCATCCTCACGGGTGACCCCTTCGCGGCCTGGGAGCTCGCCGACCGGATCGAATCGGGTGCGGTGCACATCAACGACCAGACGGTCGACGACGAGGCGGTGGCCCCGTTCGGCGGCACCAAGGCCTCCGGGACGGGCGGCCGGTTCGGGGGCAGGGCGAGTCTGGACACTTTCTCCGAGGTGCAGTGGATCACGGCTCAGGCGCGCATCGAGCGCTACCCGTTCTGACCGTACGGTGACTTCCCGCAGCCCTGCGGAGCCACCGCGCCCGTACGCCGCCCTCCGGCCCCGTCCGCCCGGAGGGCGGCGTACGGGCCGGTCCCGGCAGGGGCCGGTCCCGGACGCGGGGGATCAGCGCCGGTCCGGGGTGCCGGACGCGGGGGATCAGCGCCGGTCCGGGGCGCCGGACGCGGGGGATCAGCGCCAGTCCGGGGCACCGGACGCGGGGGGCAGGACGCTCTCGATCTTCGTCCTGATCTCCCGCATCACCGCCACCACCCGGGCTTCGTGCTCCGCGCTCAGCCGCGCCACCGGCACCGAGCAGCTGATGGCGTCGACGGCCGGTGAGTCGTACCGCAGGGCGAACCCGAAGCCCGCGATGCCCTCCACGGTCTCCTCGCGGTCGATGGAGTAGCCGCGTTCGCGCACACCGGCGAGGTCGGCCAGCAGCGTGGCGTGCTCGGTGTGCGTGTTCTCCGTACAGGGCGTCAACGGGTCCCGGGGAAGCGGCAGTCCGTCGTCCGGGCGCTCGGCGAGCAGGGCCTTGCCGAGCGCTCCGGCGTGGGCCGGGATCCGGCGGCCGACCCGGCTGATGGTGCGCAGGTATTCGTGGGACTCGCGCGTCGCCAGATAGACGACGTTGGGGCCGTCGAGCCGGGCGAGGTGGATCGTCTCACCGAGCGCGTCCGAGGCCTCGTCGAGGTAGGGGCGGGCCGCGCGCACGTGCGGGTCGCTGTCGAGGTAGCTCGTCCCCGTGTGCAGGGCGCGGATGCCGATGCCGTAGAGGGACCCGGTCGTGTCGGTGCGTACCCAGCCGCAGTCGATGAGGGTCCGCAGCAACTGGTACATGCTGCTGCGCGGTACGCCCAGTTCCTCGGCGAGTTCGTCCAGGCGGGCCGGCCGGTCCCCCCGTGCGGCGAGGAGTTCGAGCAGCGCGACGGTGCGGGATGCCGACTTGACGCCACGGACCCCGCTGTTCTCCTGCATCTCCCCATCTTAAATCCGCGCTGCCACACCCATTGACGCGTCGCGTTCACCCGCTTAATCTCCGTTCTCATACATGTACGCCATCTGCATATGGGGATGAGATTTGTGGAGCGGTTCAACGCGGGCACCGAAGGCGTCACCCAGCGGCTGCGGGACGGCATGGCGGGCGGCGTGCTGTCCTTCCCCCTCACCAGCTTCCGGGAGGACGGCAGCCTCGACCTGGAGTCGTACACGGCGTACCTGACGGCCCAGGTCGCCACCGCACCCGGTGCGCTCTTCCCGGCCTGCGGGACCGGTGAGTTCAGCGCGCTGGACGAGGACGAGTACCGCGCGGTCGTCCGGACCGCGGTCGAGGTCGCCGACGGGCGGCTGCCGGTGGTGGCGGGCACCGGCTACGGCTGGGCGCAGGCCCTGCGCTTCGCCCGCATCGCGGAGGAGGCCGGAGCGGACGCCCTGCTGGTCATGCCCCACTACCTGGTCGCGGCCCCCCAGGACGGACTGGTCGAGCAGCTGCGCCGGATCGCGGCCGGTACACGGCTGCCGCTGATCGCCTACCAGCGCGGCCAGGTCACCTTCACCGCCGAGAGCGTGCGCCGCATCGCGGAGATCCCCACGGTCGTCGGTCTCAAGGACGGGCACAGCGACCTCGACCGGCTCCAGCGCCTCACCCTCGCCGCACCGGACGGCTTCCTCTTCTTCAACGGCGCCGCCACCGCCGAGATCCAGGCGCGCGCGTACGCGACCGTCGGCGTCCCCGCCTACTCCTCGGCCGTCCACGCGTTCGCGCCCGAGATCGCCGACGCCTTCTTCGCCGCTCTGCGGGACGGCGAGGAGGCGTTGGCGCAGGAACTGCTGCGCGACTTCTACGTCCCGCTGGTCGAGCTGCGCGACCGGGCTCCCGGCTACGCCGTGTCCCTGGTCAAGGCCGCGGCGCGGCTGCGCGGGCTGCCGGTCGGTCCCGTGCGCGCCCCGCTCACCGACCCCGGCCCGGCCGACCTCGCCGGCCTGGAGAAGATCCTCGACGCCGGGCTGGACCTGGTCGGCGCCGCCCGCCGCCGCACCGTCTGAGCCGTGCCCCCACCGCTCCGTCCGGCGGCTCCCGCCGGGGAACCGCCGCAGGCCGGCGGTCCCACAGCCCGACAGTCCGACAGTTCAAAGGGGAACTGACATGCCGCTCCTCGTGGTCGGGATCAGCGTTCTGGTGCTGCTGCTCCTGATGACCCGTACGAAACTCAACGGCTTCGCCGCACTCCTGCTCGTAGCGGTCGGTGTAGCCCTGGTCCAGGGGATACCGGCGATCGAGATCCCGGACGTCCTCTCGGAGGGCATCGGGGGCCAGATCGGTGACACCATGCTCACCATCGGCCTGGGCGCCATGGTCGGCCGGGTCATGGGCGACTCCGGAGCCGCCCAGCGGATCGCGGGCAAGCTGCTCGACGCCTTCGGGCCGCGCGGGGTCCAGGTGGCCATGGTGGTCACGTCCATGCTCATCGGCGTGACCATGTTCTACGAGGTCGCCTTCATCATCATCGTGCCCATCGCCTTCACCCTGGTCAGGGTCACCGGGGTGAACCTGCTGTGGGTGGGGCTGCCGATGTCGATCGCCCTGTCCACGATGCACAGCTTCCTGCCGCCGCACCCCGGTCCCACGGCCGTGGCCGCGACCTTCCACGCCTCCGTCGGCCACACCCTCCTCTACGGTCTCTTCATCGCCGTACCGGCCGGTGCCCTCGTGGCGCTCCTGTGGCCGCGCCTGCCGTTCGTCAGGGCGATGAACCCCTCCATACCCAAGGGCCTGGTCAGTGAGCGCGAGTTCACCGACGAGGAGATGCCCGGCATGGGCTGGTCGCTGTTCGTGGCGCTCTTCCCGGTGGTACTGATCGCCGGCGCGGCCGTGACCGACATGCTCACGTCGGGCGAAAGCCCCTTCCTGCACGGGGTCGCCTTCATCGGCTCGGCACCGATCGCGCTCCTGCTGGCCCTCCTCCTGGCGGTCTGGGCGTTCGGACCGCGGATCGGCCGCAGCCTGTCCGACGTCAGCGCCTCCTGCACTTCGGCGGCCCAGGCGATGGCGATGATCCTCCTGGTCATCGGCGCGGGCGGCGCCTTCAAGAACGTCCTCGTCGAAGGCGGGATATCCGACTACATCAAGGAGATCACCGAGCACTGGGCGATCTCACCGATCATCCTGGCCTGGCTCATCGCCGCCATCCTCCGCATCGCGCTCGGTTCGGCGACCGTCGCCGTGGTCACCGCCTCCGGTGTGGTGCTGCCGCTCCTGGCGGGCAGCGGCGTCCACCCCGAGATGATGGTGCTCGCCGTGTCGTGCGGATCGATCGCCTTCTCCCACGTCAACGACCCCGGGTTCTGGCTGTTCAAGGAGTACTTCAACCTGTCGGTCATCCAGGCGATCAAGGTCCGTACCGGCTACACGACGGTGCTCGCGGTCCTCGGCCTCGGCGGCGTCCTGGCGGCCGAGTGGGCCCTGGACGTCAGCGGCCTCTGACCCCTCCCGCTCCCCGCCCGATCCCTCTCGTACCCAAGGAACCCGAGCAGCATGAACCAGCCGACCGTCACCCACTTCGCCGTCTACCCCGTCGCCGGCCGCGACTGCATGGAGCTGAACCTCTCCGGCGCCCACGGCCCCTTCTTCACCCGCAACGTCGTCGTCATCAAGGACTCCGCCGGCCGTACGGGGTTGGGGGAGGTGCCCGGGGGCGAGAAGATCACCCGGACCCTGCGGGACTCCGAACCGCTGGTCGTCGGGGCGAAGGTGGGCGACTACAAACGTGTCCTGCGCGAGATCGGGAGCCGCTTCGCGGACCGCGACTCGGGCGGGCGAGGCGCTCAGACCTTCGACCTGCGGACCACCGTGCACGCCGTCACCGCGGTCGAGTCGGCACTGCTCGACCTGCTGGGCCAGCACCTCGACGTGCCGGTCGCGGCGCTGCTGGGCGATGGCCGGCAGCGGGACTCCGTACGGGTGCTGGGCTACCTCTTCTACGTCGGCGACCCCGACCGCACCGACCTGGAGTACGTCCGCGAGCCCGGCTCCGGCACCGACTGGTACCGCATCCGGCACGAGGAGGCGCTCACCCCCGAGGCGATCGTCCGCCAGGCCGAGGCCGCCTACGACCTCTACGGCTTCCGGGACTTCAAGCTCAAGGGCGGAGTCCTCGCCGGCACGGAGGAGGTCGAGGCCGTCCGCGCGCTCAAGGACCGCTTCCCGCAGGCGCGGATCACCCTCGACCCGAACGGCGCCTGGTCACTGCGCGAGGCGGTCGAGCTGTGCTCCCCGCTGGTGGGGACACTCGCCTACGCCGAGGACCCCTGCGGGGCGGAGGACGGCTACTCGGGACGCGAGGTCCTCGCCGAGTTCCGCCGTGCGACGGGCCTCCCGACCGCGACCAACATGATCGCCACCGACTGGCGGCAGCTGACGCACGCCCTGGCCCTGCAGTCGGTGTCCATCCCGCTGGCCGACCCGCACTTCTGGACCATGCAGGGGTCGGTGCGCGTGGCCCAGTTGTGCAACGCGATGGGCCTGACCTGGGGCTGCCACTCCAACAACCACTTCGACATCTCGCTCGCCATGATCACGCACTGCGGTGCCGCCGCCCCGGGTGAGTACAACGCCCTGGACACGCACTGGATCTGGCAGGAGGGCCTGGAGCGGCTCACCGTCAGCCCGCCGCGCATCGCCGACGGTGAGATCGCCGTCCCCGACGCCCCCGGGCTGGGCGTCGAGCTCGACATGGACCGCCTCCTCGCCGCCCACGAGCTGTACCGGAAGGAGGCGCTGGGGGCGAGGAACGACGCCGACGCCATGCAGTACCTCATACCCGGCTGGGAGTTCGACGCCAAGCGGCCCTGCCTGGTGCGGTGATCGCCTGCCGGGGCGGGCCCTCCCGGGGGAGCGCCCGGCCCGGCGCCCCGTCCGCACGCTCCACCGGTCCTCGAAACGGGTGAGGCGGACCGGGTGGTCGAAGCACCTGCTGATCTGACCGCCCGTCAGCACCTCGTCCACCGGGCCGGAGGCCATGCACCGCCCCTCACGCAGCAGCATCACATGCGTCGTGCCGGGAGGAAGCTCCTCCAGGTGGCGTGTGACCAGGACCGACGCGAGTTCCGCCGCGCTTCGCTGAAGGGTGTCGATCCGTTCGATCAGCTGCTCGCGGCCCGCGACGTCCGGACCCGTCGCCGGTTCGTCCAGGAGCAGCAGCCGCGGCCGCGGCATGAGCGCACGCGCGATCAGGGCGCGCCCCCGCTCACCCTGCGACAGGGTCGGCCACCGCGGCGGGCCGCGTGCCGCGCGGGGAACTGGAGCAGACCCCGGCCCGGCTCACCGCACTGTGAGGAAGGGGGCGGGCGTGGTCCCACCGAGGATCCGGGGTGCCGCGTACGTGATCGGGAACCGCCCGGTCGCGGAGCTGCTGGTGTTCGACCACGTCGGCATGCCGGAGGCCGGGACCCAGGTGCCCGCAGGGGGAGTCGTTCCGGGCGGGGAGCCGTCGTAAACGGTTCTGCGGGAGGTCGCCGAGGAGACCGGCCTGCTGAGCGCCACCGTGATCCGGCGGATCGCCGTGGAGGACAGGCCGCACCCGCGGACGCGGCAGCCGCGCCGGACCACCTTCTTCCTGCTCCGGGCGCCGGCGGACACCCCCGACGCGTGGCATCACAGGGTGCGGGGTGACGGCGCCGACGCCGGCCTCGTGTTCGCCTGCCGCTCCGAGCCCCTTCCCCTGCGGCAGCCGCTGGCCGGCGCACAGGACACGTGGCTGGGGCACGTCGGGGCCTGAGAGGGACGAGGGCGGCCCCGGACCGCGGCCGAGGGTCTTGCCGGGCACTTCAGTGCCCGTCGCCCTCGTCCTCCCGGGCGCCCGGGACGCTGCCCCCGTGCGGACCGTCCTCGTGCCCGCCCGAGGGTCCCTCCTCATGGCCGTCCGCGGGCCCGGTCGGGCGAGGAGCCTCCACGGCGGCTGCGGACGGGACGGTGAACGCCGCCGTCCGGACGGTGCCCTCGTGCTTGAAGTCCAGGAACAGCCGGTAGGTGGCCGCGCTGGGCGCCGTCGCGGTGAAGGAGACGCCCGGTCCGGGCTTCGTGGAGCCGTCGCCGGGCCCGCCCTCGGGATGTACGTGGAGATGGGCGAGGTCGCCGGCGCGCAGGGCGACGAGATGTCCGTACGCACCCAGGTAGGGCTGCAGATCGGTGACGGGCCGCCCGTCCTTGCGCACGGTGAAGGTGATGTGCTCGGGCACACCGGGGCGCAGGGTGCCGTTCAGGGAGACCGTGTACCCGTCGACCCCGGCCGTCAGGGCGGGCTTGGGGAGTTCCGCCGCCCTGTACGGCCCGGACACCGCCAGATCCGCGCCCAGCGTCAGGCCGGTGGCGTTCCTTCCGGCCGGTGTGAAGTCGGCGAAGACCCGGTAGTCGCCCGCCGTGGGCAGCTCGACGGGGATGCTCCACGTGCCGTCGGCCGCCCGGACGGGATGCAGATGGCGGTAGGTGCCCAGGTCGTGTGAGGCGAGGATCAGATGGAGCTCCTTGTCGTGCTCGCGCTGGAATGCGGTGACCTGCCGGCCGGCCCGGTCACGGATGGCGAAGCGCAGCTCGCTCTGCCGGTCCGCCTGGAGGCGCGGGGTCTTGAGGTCGAGCGTGTAACCGCCCTCCGAGATCTGGAGCCCCCCGGCAGGAGGACCGGTGCGGCCGCCGTCGGCGTGCGGAGCGGCGCTCTCCGCGTGGCCGGAGCGCCCGGAGGACGCGGTGGTGCCGGTCTCGGGGCCGACGGTGGACCCGATGCCGTAGGCGGCGCCGAAGGACGCCGCGAGCGCGGCGGTGAAAGCGGTGATCTTCGCGGCGGGATTCATGACTGCTCCTGTGCTTCCGGCTGTTTCCAGGTGCTTCCGACTGATTCCGACTGCTTTCAAGTGCTTTCGGCGCGGCGGGCTCGCACCGGTCCGACATCTTGAGCGTATACCCGCAGGGGGTATGAGCAAGTCGTCTTTTCCGGCTTGTGTTCCATACGGGTGGGGGGTATATCTGAAGACCGGGAAAGATACCCACGCGGGGTATGCTGGGCCCGTTCGGACAAGGAGCAGGACATGACTCCCACGACACCCGGAGCCACCCGGGTCGAACTCGCCATCGGCGGCATGACCTGTGCCTCGTGTGCGGCGCGGATCGAGAAGAAGCTCAACCGCATGGAGGGGGTCGAGGCCACCGTCAACTACGCCACGGAGAAGGCCGGAGTCGTCTTCGCCGAGGACGTCTCGGTCGACGACCTGATCGCCACGGTCGAGGCCACCGGTTACACCGCCCGGCGGCCGTCCCCGCCCCGCTCCGGGCCCGGTGACGCCGGCGCACCGGCCGGGGACCGGGGCGGGGACGAGCACGCCGACGGTGAGCTGCGGACCTTGCGGCAGCGGCTCGTCACCGCCGCCCTGCTCGCCGCGCCGGTCATCGCGATGGCGATGGTCCCGGCCCTCCAGTTCGAGTACTGGCAGTGGCTCTCCCTCACGCTCGCCGCCCCGGTCGTCACCTACGCGGCCTGGCCCTTCCACCGTGCCGCCTGGACCAACGCCGGACACGGGGCGGCCACCATGGACACCCTGATCTCGGTCGGCACGTCGGCCGCGTTCCTGTGGTCCCTGTGGGCGCTGTTCTTCGGGACGGCGGGCATGCCGGGCATGACGCACCCGTTCGAATTCACGATCACCCGCAGCGACGGAGCGGGGAACATCTACCTGGAGGCCGCCGCCGGTGTCACGGCCTTCATCCTGGCCGGCCGGTACTTCGAGGCCCGCTCCAAGCGCAAGGCCGGTGCCGCGCTCAAGGCGCTCATGGAGCTGGGTGCCAAGGAAGTCACCGTGCTGCGCGAGGGCCGTGAGATCACCCTTCCCACGGCCGGGCTGCGGACCGGGGACCGTTTCCTGGTCCGCCCCGGCGAGAAGATCGCCACCGACGGGACGGTGGTGGAGGGCTCCTCCGCCGTGGACGTCTCGATGCTCACCGGTGAGTCGGTCCCCGTCGAGGTCTCGGCCGGTGATCCCGTCACCGGCGCGACCCTCAACGCGGGCGGCCGCCTGGTCGTCGAGGCCACCAGGGTCGGCTCCGACACCCAGCTCGCCCGGACGGCCGCGCTCGTGGAACAGGCCCAGAGCGGCAAGGCCGCAGCCCAGCGGCTGGCCGACAGGATCTCCGCGGTGTTCGTACCGGTCGTCATCGGGCTGGCGCTCGCGACGCTCGGCTTCTGGCTCGGCTCGGGAGCCGGACTGACCGCGGCCTTCACCGCGGCCGTCGCCGTCCTGATCATCGCCTGCCCCTGCGCGCTGGGCCTGGCCACGCCCACCGCCCTGCTGGTCGGCACCGGCCGCGGGGCACAGCTCGGCATCCTGATCAAGGGGCCGGAGGTGCTGGAGAGCACCCGCCGGGCCGACACGATCCTCCTCGACAAGACGGGCACCGTCACCACGGGCCGCATGACGCTGCTGAAGGTCCATGCCGCCGCGTCCACGGACGAGACCGAAGTGCTCCGCCTCGCAGGCGCACTGGAGCACTCCTCCGAACACCCGATCGCCCGCGCCGTGGCCGAAGGCGCCGCCGGGGCGGTGGGAGTGCTGCCCGCCCCCGAGGACTTCGCCAATGTCCCCGGCCTCGGTGTCCAGGGCGTCGTGGAGGGGCACGCCGTCCTCGTCGGCCGCGAGAAGCTGCTGGCCGAATGGGCCATCGGGCTTCCGCACGAGCTGGCGAGCGCCAAGGACGCGGCCGAGAAGGACGGCAGGACCGTGATCGCGGTGGCCTGGGACGGTGAGGCGCGCGCGGTCCTGGAAGTCGCCGACGCGGTCAAGGAGACCAGCGCCGAAGCGGTCCGGCGGCTGCGCGCCCTCGGTCTGAGGCCCGTCCTGCTGACCGGCGACAACGAGGCGGTCGCCCGGTCCGTCGCGGTCCAGGTGGGAATCGACGAGGTCATCGCCGAGGTCATGCCGCAGGACAAGGCCGAGGTCGTCCGGAAGCTCCAGGCGGAAGGCCGCAGCGTCGCCATGGTCGGCGACGGGGTCAACGACGCCGCCGCGCTCGCCCAGGCGGACCTGGGCCTGTCCATGGGGACGGGCACGGACGCCGCGATCGAGGCCGGAGACCTGACCCTCGTACGCGGGGACCTGCGGGTGGCCGCCGACGCGATCCGGCTCTCCCGCAGGACGCTGGGCACGATCCGCTCGAATCTGTTCTGGGCCTTCGCCTACAACGTGGCGGCCCTCCCGCTCGCCGCGGCCGGCCTGCTCAACCCCATGATCGCCGGAGCGGCCATGGCCCTCTCGTCCGTCTTCGTCGTCGGCAACAGCCTGCGCCTGCGCGGTTTCCGCGCCGCCAACTGACCCGGCGCCCGCACCCGGGCGCCCCGCGGCACCCGGCGGGGCGCGGGCTACGGCGAGCAGGTAGGTTCGGCGGTGTGGCCACCTTGCTGATCGTGCATCACACGCCCTCGCCGAACTGCCAGGCACTGCTCGAAGCGGTGGTCTCCGGTGCGACGACGGACGGCATCGAAGGCGTACGGGTCGTGCGGCGGGCCGCGCTCTCCGCCACGGCGTCCGACGTACTCGCCGCCGACGGCTATCTGCTCGGCACCCCGGCGAACCTCGGATACATGTCCGGAGCCCTGAAGCACTTCTTCGACCAGGTCTACTACCCGTGCCTCGACGGGACGAAGGGCCGGCCCTTCGGCTACTACGTGCACGGCGGCAACGACGTCACCGGCGCCGTGCGGGGCATCGAGACGATCACGACGGGCCTCGGCTGGCGCCGCGCCACCGGCGCCGTGACCGTCACCGGAGAGCCCGGCAGGGCCGACACCGAGGCGTGCCGGGAACTGGGGGCGACGGTGGCCGCCGGACTGATGGACTGACCGGCCCTACCGCGGGACGAGCACCGCCTCGGTCGCCTTCACGCTGGTCCACACCGGCACCCCTTCGGCCAGGCCGAGTTCGGCGGCGGACTGCGGAGTGATCTCGGCGACCAGGTCGGGTGCCTGCGCGGAGGAGATCAGGACACGCAGCCGGCTGCCGCTCATCGTGATCTCGTCGACCGTGCCCGGCCAGACGTTGCGCGGGCTGCCGCTCGGCCTGTCGCGGTGCACGGACACGGCCTCGGGACCGATCACCGCGAGGGCGGGGACGCCGACGGGCAGCGGCTCCGCAGCGACGAGATGACCCCCGCCGGAGAGCCGGAGGCCCTCGGCGGTGGCCGTGCCGGGCCAGGCGTTACGGCCGAGCATCCGGGCCACCCAGACGGAGCGGGGATGCCGGGTGACCTCGCCGGGCGGCGCGTCCTGCAGGGCCCGTCCCCCGTCGAGCACCAGGACGCGGTCCGCCAGCGAGAGAGCTTCGACGGGATCGTGCGTGACGATCAGGCAGACGCCCCCGAAGCCGTCGAGGTGGGTGCGCAGGGTGTGGCGTACATGGGCGCGGGTGGTCTGGTCGAGGGCGGCGAGCGGTTCGTCCAGGAGCAGCAGCCGGGGGCGCGCCGCCAGCGCCCGGGCGAGTGCGACGCGCTGGGCCTGACCGCCGGA